>JALHRW010000119.1 GCA_022841245.1 Planctomycetota bacterium | reverse complement strand
GCTGGCTGCTGGCTGCTGGCTGCTGGCTGCTGGCTGCTGGCTGCTGGCTGCTGGCTGCTGGCTGCTGGCCGCTGGCCGCTGGCCGCTGGCCGCTGGCCGCTGGCCGCTGGCCGCTGGCCGCTGGCCGCTGGCCACTGGGCCTACGCCGTCACTTCTTCCTTTTCGGGCTGAATCCCATCGTACCCGCCACTTCCGGCAGCAGTTCGCGCAAAGCGGCGGCATCCATCGCACCCTCGCCGAGCACGACCAGGCGTTCGACCACATTGACCAGCTCGCGCACGTTGCCCGGCCAGCGGTAGGCGGCGAGCAGGGCGAGAGCGTCGTCGCTCAGCGTCACCTGCGAGCCGGTCTCGGCTGACAGCGTGGCCAGGTAGTGGGCGACCAGCCCGGGCACGTCGCCGGCCCGTTCACGTAGCGGCGGGATCACCACCGGCACGACGTTGAGGCGGTAGAACAGGTCCTCGCGGAAACGCCGCTCAGCGACCTCCAGGCCGAGGTCGCGGTTGGTGGTGGCGACCACCCGCACGTCGACCTTGATCGGACGGCCGCCGCCGACCCGCTCGAATTCGCGCTCCTCCAGCACGCGCAGCAGCTTGGCCTGCAATTCCGGCGAGATCTCGCTGATCTCGTCGAGCAGCAGGGTGCCGCCATCGGCCAGCTCGAAGCGGCCGGGGCGCTGCTCGGTGGCGCCAGTGAAGCTGCCCTTCTCGTGGCCGAACAGCTCGGAGGTCAGCAACGTCTCGGTCAGGGCGGCGCAGTTGACCTTGACGAAGGGGCCGGCGGCGCGCGGGCTGAGCTCGTGCAGGGCGCGCGCGACCAGCTCCTTGCCGGTGCCGCTCTCGCCGCGCACCAGCACGGTGGCGGTCGAGCGCGCGGCGCGCTCGACGGTCTGCTTGAGCCCGGTCATGGCCGGCGAATCGCCGAGCATGTTGCGGCCGCGATGGCGGTCGCGCACTTCGCTCTTCAGCGCGCTGACCGTGCGCACCAGTTGCTGGCGCTCGTTGAGGCGCAGCAGCAGGGCCTCGACCTGCTCGACCCCGAAGGGCTTCATCAGGTAGTCGTAGGCGCCCTGGCGCATGCTTTCCACCGCGCTCTCGACCGAGGCGAAGGCGGTCATCATCACCACCGGCATGTCCGGCCACTTCTCCTTGGCCTTGCCCAGCAGCTTCAGCCCGCCCATGCCGGGCATGCGCACGTCGGTGATGAGCAGGTCGGCCGGCTCGGCCTCCAGCGCCTTGAGCGCCTGGACCCCGTCCTTGGCGGTGCGCACCTGGACGTCGAAGCGCGGCAGCATCTCGGCCAGCAGTTCGCGGTTGAGGATCTCATCATCGGCGACCACGGCGGTTCGGATCGGCATGGCGCCAGCGTGCGCGGCGCGGGCGTCAAGGCCAGCGTGTCGCCACCGCTGCCCGGCCCCGGCCTACACGGTGCCCGCGCGACGTACCGGTTTGCACTGCCCTCGCGGAGATGAGCCGTACTATGCATCTCCGATGCCGCCCCCGCCCCCGCGCCGCCCCGGCCCGCCCCGTCCGCCGACCTCGAAGCTGGTCGCACCCCCGCCTCCTCCGGCCCCCGGCACGGTCAAGCCCTCGACCCGGGTCGCCGCGGTCAAGTCGCCGGCTCCGGCTCCGGCTCCGCGTACGCCGCCCCCGCCGCCGTCTGCCGGCAAGGCCGAGACCGAGATCGCGCGCGCTCCGGTGCCGGCAAAGATCCAGCCCAAGGTCCCGGCCAAGCCGATCACCGGTCGCGCCCGTCGCCCCGCCCCGGTCGAGGCGGAGGGAGACGATGGCGATGGGTCGGCCGTTCCGGCCCGTTCCCGGCCGCGCGCCGGCAATAACCGCAAGCTCATCCTGATCATCGCCGGGCTCGCCGTCCTGCTGATCGGCATCCTGGTGCTGTCGGCGGCGTGGAACCCGATGCAGCGTTCCAGCCAGCTTGCGGCCCTGGATGCCTGCCGTTCGCCCGAGCGCATCGAGGATGCGATCGGGTTGGCGCAGGAGTTCAGCCGCACATGGGGCGAGCGCTCGGAGTACGTCGCTACCGCCATCATCACCGGCCGCGGCCCGGTCGAGGCGCGCATCCAGATGTGTCGCGACGGCAGGTTCCTCAAGCTGCTCGCCCAGCTGCTCAGCGACGAGAAGTTGACGCCCGAGCAGCGTGGCATGGTCTGCGCCGCGCTCAGCGAACTGTGGCCGGATGACGGCAGCGGTCCTGGAGTTTCGCCTGGGCTGCCAGCCTGGGCGTTGAACACGGACTCGCCTCCGGCCTTGTCCGGCCCGGCCCTGCGGCTGCTGGTGGCGATGGCGACCCCCGACGCTGAGGCGAACCTCTCTCGCGCCGCCGCTGATGGCAAGTTGACGACCGAGCGCGCCATCGCCATCGCCGTCGCGCTTGGCCACGTGCTGGAGAAGCGCAATCTCGGGGTCAAACCCCTGCTCACCGCCCTTGCTGGCGCGCATCGCGCCGCCTTGCTCGCCTCGCCGGCGGTGGCTGAATGCGTACGGGCGAACGCCCAGCCGGCCGATGCCGCGGCCCTGCTCGCCCTGCTGGCCAGCCCGGACAGCGTCGCCATCGGCCTCGCCGGACTCGGTGGCAAGCACTTCCAGATTGCCGAAGGCGACGCCAAGGCGCGCGCAGACCTGACCGCCGAGCTGGTTCCGTTCCTCGCCCCCGACAAGGACGACGCGGTGCTGGCTGGAGCTTTGCTTGTGGTCCACCGCCAGCGCCTGATCGGAGCGCGCACCCAGGTCATCGCCCTGCTGCCGCGTCTGGCCAAGCGCCGGCCCGAGCAACTGTCGAAGGAGGACCTTGCGGATCTGCTCGGCAAATCGCTGGTCAGCTCGAAGACGCCCGAGGCAGCCACCGCGGCTGAAGAGATGGTCGCTGCATTGACCGAGGCGCTCGACAACGTCGCCACTCGCAACCTCGCGATTGTCGGCTTGTCGCGCGTCCAGGACCCCAACATCACCGCCCTGCGTCCCGCCCTCGACGGCCTGGCCGGCTTCGGCGACGATGGCGCCGCCGCCCTCGACATCCTGGTGACCAGGGTCTATGGCCGCGAGGATATCGCCAAGGCGGGGCGGAGCCGCGGCTGGAGCGCTGTGCTTGCCGAGGACCGGCGCAAGCGTGCGCGCTACGACGCCATCCTGCGCTGGCTGGCCGATCACGGCGATGAGAACAACGCCCGTGTCGACTCCGCCGTGATGGCGGCCAACAAGGCCGAGCTCGGCCGCATACGCGACGAGATCCGCGGCTGGGGTGAATCCAAGGATCCGCTGCCCCTGGGCGTGACCAGGCCGACCCTCGACGCCCTGGCCAACAAGGTGCAGATCCTGCTGAACATGGTCATCAAAGGTACGACTGTTGGCTCGTAGGGCCCTGCCCTACGTACCCGCCGGGGGCCTTCGCCCCCGGATCCCCCGCTCGACACGCTGCGCATACGCGCATCGATCCGGTATATCGAGGCTGCTCGTTCCAGCTGCGCTACGCGCTCGTGGCTCGTCCACACGATGAACCAGCGACTCGTTCGCCACTCGCTTGGTCGCTCCGTCCAAGAACAGTTACCGCCAACAGTCCAACGCTTGCGGGTAACCGTCCATGGAGCGAGCGCCCGGGCGAGCGACGATCGATTGGATCAGCACCGTGTGGTAGATGTCGCGAGGCCGCAGCGAGACTGGAACGAGCGACTTTGATATACCGGATCGACGCGCGTATGCGCGGCGTGTCGAGCAGGGGTTCCGGGGGCGAAGGCCCCGGCGGGTACGTAGGGCAGAGCCCTACGAGCTAAGGCACAGGCCGCATCTCTCCGTGCCGCTTGATGAAGCGGTCGATCGGGCCGCGCGCCAATGGGGCGACCATGTCGCGCAGCTTCACCGCCAGCGGGCGCAGCGGGGTCGGGCTGAGACGGACATCATCGAACACCGCGGCGCACAGCCGGTGCTGGTCGATCGGATCAGGATCGAGCGGCAGCGTGCCGGCCGCCTGCAGCGAGAGGCGCTCGACCAGGACCGGCAGCACGGTGTGTGCGGGGTCGCGGGAGAGATCGGCGAGCAGCGCGCGCAGCAGCAGCGGATCGGTGGTGGCGGCCGCCTGGCTGCGCCAGCTGGCAGCTTCGGCGCCGCGCACCGTCGCCAGACGCCAGAGCAGCAGGTCGCGGGCGGCGAGCGGGTCGGCATCGCCGGGGATCGCCGCGATCGCCGGATCCTCGGCCGCGATCAGCGTCAGGCGCCTGGCCAGGGCGCGGCCCTGGGCGCCGCCCTCGTCGCGTAGGCGGGCGATCTGCTCGGCTGTCGGCATGTTGCCGCTCAGCTCGCGGCGCGTCAGCCAGGTCCAGGTGAGGATCGCCTGGCGCATGGCCGGCGTTTCCAGCGATTCGGCGTTGACGACGCTGCGGACCAGTGCCGCTACCGGCTCGGGTGGCTCCTCGGTGCGGCGCCATACCACCTGGACTGCATCGGGATCATTCGGACGCAGCAGCACCAGACGCAGTTCGGCCAAGGTGGCGGTCAGTCCGGCCAGCAATGGCTGCTCCAGCGCCAGGGCGGCTGCGGCCGGCAGCCGGCCGAGGCCGTCATCGTCGGCCGGAACCGGCAGGACGTAGCGCACGCCGCCGGGGGCGATGACCACGCTGCCGCCTTCCTGCATGGTCAGCGGCTCGGAAACCAGGCCGGCCCGGCCAGCGCCGAGCGCGAGCGGGACCTTCAGGCGTTGGCAGGCGGCGAGGAGCACGCCGAGATCGCGCGAATCGCTGGCGTGGCTCTGGCCGATGGCGGGATCCCAGCCGGCCGGCGCGTCGAGGTAGACCAGCCACGGGCTGAGGTCGCGGGCGAGGGCGAGATCGGCACGGCCACGATCAGGCGAGGCGGGCAGGCCGAGCAGTCCGACGCGCAGGCCATGCCGCCACGCGGTCGCCGCGCTGTCGGTGCAGGCCTCCAGGGTGGGATCGGGCGGAGCGACCACGACGATGGGCACCTCGGCCTCCCAGCCGCCGCTGCCGAGTCGGACCGGCACGTCCGGGCCGAGGGCGAGGACCAGCTGCGGCTCGCCGCCGAGGGCCTTGCCAAGGGTGGCGAGAGCGGCGCGATCCGGCCAGGCGCGGCCGCTGGCGAGGGCGATGCGCGCCGGTGCGTCAGCAGCCGGTGGCAGGCGCAGCCGGGCGGCGATCTGCTGACCGGCGAGATCGAAGCGGAGCCCGCCGTGGCTGCCGGCCGCCAAGTGCACCACGACCACCTGATTGGCCCCATCGCCGGCCCCGGCGAGCGGGACGATGCTGCTGGTCAGCGGGCAGGCGTGGCCATCGAGGGTGCCGCTGGCGGGCACCGCCGGCACACCCGCGACCGCCACCGCGACATGCGGCGAGCCGTCAGCGCCATGCCACCACCACGGCCCGCGCACGACGCGGGCGGATTCGGCCGACCAGCAGCCGGCGGCCAGCAGACCCAGGACCGCGGGCTTCAGCCCGCGTCGGGGAGCCAGCAGCCAGCGGCCAGCGGCCAGCAGCCAGCAGCCAGCCCTCACCCTGGCGCTTCCCAGAACACGATGCCCAGCGGCGGCAGGGTCACGCGCAAGGTGCAGGGGAAGGCGCCTCGCTGCTCGCCGTACGCTTCCATCACCGGAGCGTCGACCAGGCCCGAACCGCCGAAGCGCGTCTCGTCGCTGCTCACCAGGCGCTTCCATCCGCCGCCGTTCCACACCCCCAGCGGATAGTTCGTCCGCGGAATCGGGGTGAAGTTGATGGCGACCAGGATGTCGCGTTGTCCCGGGCATTTGCGCAGGAAGGCCAGGGTCGATTCCTGCCAGTTCTCGCAGTCGACCCATTGGAAGCCGTCGCGGCGGTCGTCGTGCGCGTGCAGCGCCGGCTTGCCCTTGTAGAGGTGCATGACTTCGGTGAGGAAGGCGGTGATGCCGGCGCGGTCGGGCTCGGCGGCCTCGTGCCAGTCGAGGCCCGCGGCCCAGTTCCACTCGCGGCCCTGGCCGAACTCGCCGCCCATGAACAGCAGCGGGCGGCCTGGGACCGCGACCTGGTAGCCGAGCAGCAGGCGCAGCTGCGCGCGGCGCTGCCACCAGTCGCCCGGCATCTTGTCGATCAAACTCTTCTTGCCGTGCACCACCTCGTCGTGCGACAGCGGCAGGATCCAGCGTTCGTCGTAGGCGTACCACTGGTGGAAGGTGGCGCGGTTGTGGCAGCCGCTGCGCATCACCGGGTCCTGGGCCAGGTAGCCGAGGGTGTCGTGCATCCAGCCCATGTTCCACTTGAGGTGGAAGCCGAGGCCCTGCATGTCGGTCGGCGCGGTGACGCCCTCCCAGGCGGTCGACTCCTCGGCGCACAGCACCACGCCGGCGTACTCGCGCCGGATCGTGGTGGTCATCTCCTGGAGGAAGCTCTTGGCCTCGTCGTTGGCATTGCCACCCGATTCGTTGCGCACCCACTCGCCCTCCTGGCGGTCGTAGTTGCGGTAGAGCATCGAGGCGACGGCGTCGACGCGCAGGCCGTCGATGTGGTAGTGGCGGCACCAGTGCAGCGCGGCGCCGATGAGGAAGTTGCGCACCTCGGGCCGGCGGAAGTTGAAGACGCAGGTGCCCCAGCTCTTGTGCTCGCCTTCGCGCGGGTCCTCGTACTCGTAGCAGCAGGAGCCGTCGAAGCGGCCGAGCGCGAAGTCGTCCTTGGGGAAGTGCCCGGGGACGAAGTCGACGATGACGCCGAGGCCGGCGGCATGGCAGCGGTCGATGAAGTAGCGCAGATCGTCGGGCGAACCGTGCCGTGCGTTCGGCGCGTACTGCCCGGTGACCTGGTAGCCCCAGCTGCCCTCGTAGGGATGGTGGGCGATGGGCAGCAGTTCGAGGTGGGTGTAGCCGAGCGACTGGACGTAGGGGATCAGCTGCTGCGCCAGCACGCGCCAGTTCGGCCAGGCATCGGGCTCCTGGCCGCGCTTCCACGAGCCGATGCAGACCTCGAAGATCGACATCGGGCAGGTGCCCAGGTCGCGCTCCAGCCGGGCCTGCATCCACCCGGCGTCGGTCCAGGCGAAGCGGTCGGGCGTGGCGACGATCGAGGCGGTGGCCGGCGGGCGCTCGGCCTGCAGGGCGTAGGGGTCGGACTTGGTGCGCAGGGCGCCGCCGGCGGCGCGGATCTCGTACTTGTACAGCATCCCAGGCTTCACCCCGGGCAGGAAGATCTCCCACACCCCGTAGGGCACGCGCGGGCGCATCGGGTGCCAGCGGCCGTCGAAGGCGTTCCACTCGCCAACCACCGAGACGCGCTCGGCGGTCGGGGCCCACACCGCGAAGCGCACGCCCTCGACCCCGTCGACGGTGGCGACATGGGCGCCGAGCACGTCGCCGAGGTCGCAGTGGTGTCCGGACTGGAACAGGCCGAGGTCGAAGTCAGCCAGCTGCGGCCAGAAGGCGTAGGGGTCGGGCAGCAGCCGTTCGCCAGCCGCCGTGGTGATCGCAAGATCGTAGGCGAAGCGCTCGCTTGCCCCGGGGATGGCACCCTCGAACAGGCCGTCGACGTGGCGGCAACCAAGCGCAAAGCGCTTGCCGTCGCCACGCCGCACCACGCTGACCGCCGTCGCACCGCGCAGCCAGGCCCGGGCGTGCAGGATGCCGCCTTCGGGATGCAGGCCGAGGACGCTGAACGGGTCGCCCAGGCGGGCCTGGCGCAAGGCCTCGACGGTGTCATTGGACAGGGGCATGTCGGCTCCGCCACGCAGGCTAGCCGACCGGCCCGTGACCGCCACTCGCCGACTGCCGGCGGGCGGTATGGGGCGACGCCCAGAATCAGCCTCTCCGGGCGTGGGTGGAGCCCCACTAGTGGACGGCTGCCGCCCCATGCTACAACCTGATGGCGTGGCGTCCCGTCCGACCATCAACGTCTCCTCCCTGGTCGACCTGCCGTCGGTGATCCAGTCGCTGGCGGGGGCCCGCCGGACCTGCGTCCTGCAGGTCCGCCACGGCGAGGACGAGCGCCGGCTGCACTTCGCCAATGGCCAGCTGGTCGCCGTGGGCGGAACCCCGCGCAACCTCCTGTCGCGCGCCATCTGCTGGTCGCGGGCCCTGACCCCGGCGATGATCGGCGAGGCGCAGCGCACCCTCGGCGGCGATCCCGATCCGGTCCAGCTGGCCAATCACCTGCGCGCCAAGGGCGAGCTGCAGCCCGACGCCTTGAGCGAGGCGCTAGCCCTGTGCGCCGACGAGGACATGGCCACCGTCCTGTCCTGGCCGGGCCCGGCCTTCGATACGATCAGCGAGACGACGGCCGACCCCTGGGTCGATTTCCAACGCGAGTGCGGCTTCGCCCTCTCGGGTCCGGCCCTGCTGCTCGAGGCGCTGCGCCGCCAGGACGAGCGCGCCCAGCTCGGCGAGCTGATCCCCGATCCGTGGGACGTGTTGCGCCGCGAGCAGTCCTCGGCCGGGCCGACCGACGAGGACCAGAAGCTGGTGCTCGAACGCTGCGGCGGCGCCGCCACGTGCCGCGATCTGCTGTCCCACCCGCTGCTGCCGCCGCACCGCGCCATCCGCGCCCTGGTCGAACTCCGCCGCGCCGGCCTGCTGCGCGTGGTCACCGCCGGCGAACTGGCCGCGCTCGGCGAGCAGGCCCGTGAGCAGAACCGCAACGCCGATGCCTACGGCATCCTCGAACGCGCCGTCGCTCTCGGCCACGACGGGGCGCGCATCCGCGAGATGCTCGCCAATCTCGCCGAGCAGGTCGGCAACCGCGCTGCCGCCGCCACCCACTGCCTTGCCGCGGTGCCGTTCCTGCAGACCCCGCAGCTGATGATCCAGGCGCTGAAGTTCAGCCTGCGCCTGGGCGCCGACCCCGAGGGGCCGCTGACCCAGCTGGTCTCGCTGAACCTCACCGTCGGCGACGACCGCGCGACGCTGGAAGCCCTGCTCGCCCTGGTCCGCCTGTACGAGAACCGCGGTGACCGCACCCGCGCCATGGAAGCGCTGGGCGAGGCGCAGCAGCTCGGCGCCGACAAGGTCGTCACCGGCATGATGATGGCCCGGCTGGCCGCCGCCTCCGGCGACGTGGCCCAGGCCGCCATCCAATTCGAGCAGGCCGCCCGCCTCGCCACCGAACTCGAGCGCTCCGAGGAAGCCATCCAGGCCTGGTTGGCCCTGGTCCAGCTCAAGCCCGAGCGCCTTGAACCGGCGCGCGCCTGTGCCGAACTGCTCGCCGCCGCCAAGCGCGGCGATGACGCCGCCACCGTGCTGCGCGCCGCCCTGCCCAAGGCGGCCAACGCCCCGGAGGAGGTCCAGCTCGCGGCCTGGGAGCTGCTCGCCAAGCTCGCCCCTGGCGACGGCGCCGCCCACGACTGGCTGGCCAAGACCTACGCCAAGCGCCGCGACCGCGACGGCGCCACCCGCCAGCTGCGCCTGATCGCCGATCGCCAGGAGAAGGACGGCGACGATCTCGGGCTGGTCGACACGCTGGAGCGCATCGTCGTGCTCGGCGGCGAGGACATCGACCTGCTGCGCCGGCTCGGCGAGGCGCACGACCGGCTCGGTCGTGTCGATGCCGCGGTCGACGCCTGGAGCCGCGCCATCGACCTCGCCACCGAGGCCGGTCGGCTCGACGCCGCCAAGATGGTGGTCGACGAAGCGATGCAGCGCGTTCCGGCCTCGGCCGCGCTGCGCTCGCGCGCCGCCGAGACGGCCCTCCGCCAGGGCAATCGCGTGGTCGCCCAGATCGAGCTGCGTCGCGCCGCCGACCTCGCCAGCGGTGCCGGCGATGCCGACCACGCCAAGGACCTGCTGCTGCGCCTCGCCGCTCTGCGGCCGGACGACCTCGTCGCCCGCCTACGCCTGGCCGAGCTGCTGCGCGAGATGGGCGACGCGGACGAGTCGGCCGCGGTGCACGACGCCCTGCGCCTGGCCATCCGCCGCGCCGACTTCGGTTCGGCGGTGGAACTCGCCCGCCGTCGCATCCAGGTGGTCGAGGAGGAGCAGCGCTTCAAGGCCCGCGCCGAGCTGGTCGAGCTGCTGCGCCGCGCCGGCGACGCCGCTGGCGAGCGCACCGCCGCCCGCGAACTGCTCGACCATCTGCTCGAGGCCGGCGAGGTCGAACGCGCGGTCGAATTGCTCTCGCGCCAGTTCGCCGCTCATCCGCGCGATCCCGATGTCGCCCTGCAGCTGGCCGAGGTCACCGCCGGCCTGGGCGACGAGCGCATGGCCGCGCGCTGCTACCGCCACGCCGTGCAGCTGCTGCAGGCCGAAGGCCGCCTCGCCGACGCGCGCAACGCTCTCGATCAGCTGGCCCAGGTCAGCGAGGACGAACTGCTCATCGCCGCCGCCCGCCGCTGCCTCGACAAGGGCGAGGCGGTCGAGTGGGAGCAGCTGCGCACCGTGCTGGAGCACGACCAGCGCAAGGGGCTGGTGGACAAACTGGGGTCGGAGATGATTGCCAAATAGCAGCTGGCGCCGCCAGCTGCCCGCCGCTGCGGTGTTCGCCCACCGGCCTCGGGCGCAAGTCTACGTGCTCCTTCACCCTCCCACGCTGAGGCTTGCACTGACCATGGGTGACGCGCTATGCTGACAGGACACGGAGGCTCCATGCGCACCCCATTCCTGCTGCTTTGCCTGGCCGGCGGCCTGCTCGCCTCCGAGGACAAGATCGTCTTCCGCGGCTCGGTCGCGGTCAAACCGATCGTCGATGCCTGCGCCAAGGCCTTCGCCGCCGCCCACCAGGGTGTCACCGTCAGCGGTTCCGGCTCGACCTCGGATGTCAGCATCCAGGCGGTGCTTTCGGGCGAGGCCCAGCTCGGCGCCCTGGTCAAGGACCTGACCGCCGAGCAGAAGGCTGCCAACCCTGACTTGCGCACCATCCCGGTCGCCATCGACGGCTTGGTGCTGGTGGTCAACGCCACCAACCCGGTCATCGGGGTGAGCAAGGGCCAGGTCGTCGAGCTGTTCAGCGGCACCATCGCCAACTGGAAGGAGGTCGGCGGGGCTGATGCTGCCGTCCTGCCGGTGGTGCGGATGAAGAGCTTCGCCTCGTCTGCCTTCTTCGGCGCGAGCTTCGGCCTGGAATACGAGGAGACCGGGGAGGGTGCGGCCAAGCGCATGCAGCACCGCGCCAAGGGCGCCGCCGCATGGGGCGACGCGCGTGCGCAGATCACCGACGACCACCAGAAGGGTTTGGCCAAGGTCATCACCGCGCCCGAGTCCATCACCTATGCGCCCTACGGCATCGCCAAGGCGATGGTGACCAAAGGCGTGGCGCTCAAGCTGCTCGCCCTCGACGGGGTCGAGGCAACTCCGGCGACGATCCAAGGCGGCACCTACACGGTGACGCGGCCCTGCCTGCTGCTGGTCAAGGGCGAGCCGGCCGGCGCGCTCAAGGACTTCATCGCCTTCATGACTTCGGCCGACGGTCAGAAGGTCATCGAAGGCTGCGACTTCGTGCCCCTGGCGAAGTGATGCGTCTCGGCCTGCGTGCGAAGGTCGTGGTCGTCCTGGCCGTGCTCGGCCTGGGCCTGACCGGCTCGGCCCTGCTGCTGATGCAGCGGGGCCAGGTCGCCATGGCCCGGGCCGTTGCCGAGCGCGCGCAGACCGTCAATGCCCGCACCGCCGAGGTGGCGGCGACCGGCTTCGCCAGCGTCCGGCAGGAGCTGCTGGCAGGCAGCCGGGCCGGCCTGCAGGTCAAGGCCGAGACCCGTGCGCAGCTCCTCGCCGAGCTGGCCAAGACGCCGATCCTGACCATGGCCACCGACACCCTCGACGAGTACTGCGCCCTGGTCGGCAAGGATTCCGATGTCGTCGTCGCCTGCGTGCTGAAGCCCGACGGCAAGACCCCGCTGTCATCGTGGTTCGAGGTGAAGAAAGCACCGGGGGCGCCGAAGGATCTGACCGAGGCCCTGGCGCGCGCCGGCCTGATCGTCAGCCGTATCGATGCGGTGCAGGACGGCACCAGGCTGGGCATCGCCGTGGTCGCAGTCGCCGACACCGCGGCCCAAGCCGCGGAGGCCACCCTGGGCGTCCGCCTCGATGGCATCGCTGGCGGCCAGGCCACCGCCTTCGCTGCCCAGCAGTCGGCGATCACCGCGGCACTTGCCGAAGAGGGCTCGGCCAACCTGCGCAATGTCGCCCTGGTCTCCGGTGCCATCGCCCTCGGCGCGCTGCTCATCGCCGTGCTGTTGGCCGAGCGCATGTTGCGTCCGATCCGGCGCATGCGCGACGCCCTGCGCGCGGTCACCGCCGGACAACTCGACCGCCGCACCGGCTGCCGCGGCAGCGACGAGATCGGCCAGCTCGCCGAGTCGCTCGATACGACGCTCGCCAGCCTCGAACAGTCGATGGGTGCGATGCGCGAGCTGCTCGCCGGTCTGGCCGAGCAAGCCAGCCGGGTCGGCGTGGTGTCGCAGGGACTCGAGCGCGCCAGCCGCGAGCTCGGGGACCAGGTGGCGACCTCGACGGCGCAGGTCGGCAAAGCTGACGAGGATGCCGCCGGCATCGCTGGGGCCGTCAAGGACGTCGCTGGCGGGGCCGGCAAGGTGCAGGCCTCGATCACCACCATTGCCGGCAGCGTCGAATCGATCGCCGGGACCAGTCGCGAGGCCGTCCGCCTTGGCGATGCAGGACACGGCTCGATCGAGCTGCTCGCCGCCAGTTCGGCGAAGATCAGCGAAATCACCGCGATGATCAGCTCGATCGCGCGTCAGACCAACCTGCTGGCGCTGAACGCCACGATCGAGGCGGCACGCGCCGGGGAGGCTGGACGCGGCTTCGCCGTCGTCGCTGGCGAGGTCAAGCATCTGGCGGCGCAGACCGCCGACGCCACCGCCACGATCACCGGCCAGATCGGGGAAATGCAGCAGCAAGCGCAGGCAGCCGCCGCCGACATCAGCCGCATCGTCGAGGTCATCCGCGCGCTCGATGCCGCCCAGGCCAGGCTGGCCAGCGAGATCGGCCAGCAGCAGGCGATGACCAGCGAGATATCGACGGCGGCGGGCCAGGCGGCCGAGCGCAGCAGCAGCATCGCCGGCAGCGTGCGCGCGGTCGCCGAGGCGACGCGGACCTCGTCGCTGCGCATCACCGAGGTGGTGCAGGCCTCCGATGAGCTGCATCGCCTGGCCGAAAGCCTGGCCGCCTCGCGCACCCGCGCGCAGCAGGTGCTGGGCGGGGGTTGAGCCGGAGCCGTGCTGGACGCCCTCCCAGGCAGGGAGCCACTGGCAATGACCTTGCCCCCTGTCCCGTTTCCCGATCATGCCCGTTCCATGCTTGTGGACCTGCCTGACGAAGCGGCGACTGCCGGCCTGGCCCGGCGGCTCGCCCCGCATCTGCGCGCCGGCGATCGCCTGGCTCTCGACGGGCCGATGGGGGCCGGCAAGACGACCTTCGTGAGGCATCTGGTCGCCGCTCTGGGCGGGGATGCAACGTGCGTCAGCAGCCCGACGTACACGCTCCTTCATCGCTACGAGAGCCATCCCCCCGTGATCCACGTCGACGCCTGCCGCCTGCATTCGCCCGGACAACTCGCCGCCCTCGGCTTCGACGAGCTGTGCGCCGAGGCCATCGCCGCCATCGAATGGGCCGAGCGTATCGGCGAGGCTCTGGCGCCGACTTGGCGCTTCGCCTTCGCCCACGTCGCCACCGGCCGTCAGGCGCGGATCGAGGCGCCGGCGGGAGTCCAGCCATGAGCGGCACCACGCGCATCGATCTCGACCTGGGCGGCGCCGACCCCTTGGTCCGCGCCTACATCGAGGCCAATCGCGCCACCTGCGCCGCCCATATCGTGCATTGGTGGTGGATCCTCTTCGGCGCCCTCGCCGCCGTCGCCGGTGCCGTCGCGGTGTCGCAGCTGGCCGGAACGCCCGAGGCTCTGACCGGAGCCGAAGGCGAGACGGTCCGCGCCATCCACGGCTTGGTCGGCAACCCGAGCGCCGCCATGCTCGGCATGCTCGGCGGCGCCGCCATCACCGCTCTGCTCGGTTCGCTGATCCGGCCGCACGGCGTGCCAGCGGCGCAGGAGCCGTGGCTGGGCGCGGCGGTCGTCGCCTTCGCCTACCTGCTGCTCTACGACGCGCTCGCCTGCCTCGGCGTGGTCACCGGCCTGATCTGCGTCATCTACGCCTCGACCATCATCTTCCGCCTGCTCGCCCTGGGCCTGGGCGGACGGTTGCCGCCCAAGGCGGTGATCCCGGCTGACACGGATCCCGCATCCTGGCCGATGTACACCGTCCTCGTTCCGCTCTACCGAGAGCCCGAGGTCGCCTCGTCGATTCTCGCCAGCCTGCAAGGTCTCGACTACCCGCGCGAACGCCTCGACGTGAAGCTGCTGCTTGAGGCCGACGATCCTGAGACGCTGCCGGCGCTGGAGCAGGCCGGCCTGCCGGATTGGATCGAGGTCATCATCGCGCCGCCAGCCCATCCCAAGACCAAGCCGCGCGCCTGCAACCACGGCCTGGCCCGCGCCCGCGGCGAGTTCCTGGTCATCTACGACGCCGAGGACAAGCCCGATCCCGACCAGCTCAAGCAGGCGGTGATGCTGTTCCGCGCCAGCCCGCCGACCACCGCCTGTCTGCAGGCCCAGCTCGCCTACCACAACCACGCGCAGAACCTGCTGACGCGCTGGTTCGCCATCGAGTACAACGTGTGGTTCCGCCGCTACCTCAGCGGTCTGGAGCGCCTGCGCGTGCCGGTGCCTCTCGGCGGCACCAGCAACCACTTCCGTACCGAGGTGCTGCGCCAGCTCGGTGGCTGGGATCCGTTCAACGTCACTGAGGACTGCGATCTCGGTGTGCGCCTGCATGTCGCCGGACACCGCACGCGCATGCTCGACTCGGTCACCTGGGAGGAAGCCAACAGCCGGGTCGGCAATTGGATCCGCCAGCGCAGCCGCTGGTTGAAAGGCTATCTCATCACGCATCTGGTGTGGTGGCGCCGGCCGCTGTGGCTGATCAGCCGGCTTGGGCCGTGGGGCGCCTTCGGCTTCGTCATGAGCGTGTTCTGCGTCGCTGCGCTGTCGGCGCTCAATCTGGTGCTGTGGCTGTCGACCGCGGTCTACGGCACGCTGCTGGCGATCGACCTCTCGAACGGGTTCCGCCTGTGGGAGCTGCTCGCCAGCCGTCATCCGGTGCCGCAGGATCCGCTCTCGGCAGTCGAGCCGCTGAGCTGGCAGATGCTCTACACCGGTCGACTTGAGGATCCCGTTCTCGGCACCATGTCGGTGGTGTTCTTCATCGCCGCGATCGCCCTGACCCTGGGCAACCTCGCCTTCATCGTCACCGCCGCGGTGTTCGGTCGCCGGCCCGGCCAGCAGGGCTTGCTGCTGCCCGCCCTGCTCTCACCGCTCTATTGGGTGCTGATCAGCATCGCCGCGTGGAAGGGCGTGTGGGAGGTCATCACCAAGCCGCATTACTGGCAGAAGACGGTGCACGGATTGGGGAAGTAG
>JALHRW010000118.1 GCA_022841245.1 Planctomycetota bacterium | reverse complement strand
CGACCAGCGGCCAGCGACCAGCAGCCAGCGGCCAGCGACCAGCGGCCAGCGACCAGCGGCCAGCGGCCAGCGACCAGCGGCCAGCCGCACGGCCTTCTCTCGCGTCATCGCCGTATCTTGCCCTTTCCTCACCACCCTGCGCGATAGCCTCCCGCGATGCCCGACGCCCCCCTCATCACCATCGTCATCCCGGTGAAGAACGAGCAGGAGACCCTGCCCGGCCTGGCGAAGGAGATCGACGCCGCCTTCGCCGCCCAGAGCTACCCCTGGGAAGTGCTGTGGGTCGACGACGGCTCGACCGACCGCTCGCGCGAGCTGATGCAGGCCCTGCCGGCTCCGCACCGCTGGATCGCCCTCGATCGCAACCACGGGCAGAGCGCCGCCTTCGCCGCCGGCTTCCGCGCCGCCCGCGGCACCTGGGTCGGCACCCTCGATGGCGACGGGCAGAACGATCCCGTCGACCTGCCGCGCCAGCTCGCCCGCGCCCTGGAGAAGGGCGTCGACATGGTCAACGGCATCCGCGCCAAGCGCCAGGACTCGTGGTTCCGGAAGCTCAGTTCGAAGATCGGCAACGGCGTGCGCAACGCGATGACCGGCAACACGGTCAAGGACGTCGGCTGCAGCACCCGGGTGGCCAAACGCGAGGCGCTGATCGATCTGCCCTTCTTCCACGGCATGCACCGCTTCCTGCCCACGCTGGTGCAGATGAAGGGCTGGAGCATCGATGAGATCCCGGTCAACCACCGCCCGCGCGCCGGCGGCGCCAGCAAGTACGGGCTGTGGAACCGCGCGCCCAGCGCCGCCCGCGACCTCTTCGGCGTACGCTGGCTGAAGCTCAGGAACCGCAACTTCCGCATCGCGGCCCAGGGCGGCGCGGCGTGAGGTGGCTGGCGGTCGCCGCCGTCGTCCTGCTCGCCCTGGCGGTCGGGCTGTCCGGCGCCGAGGTCTACGAGCACCGCGGAGCGCTCTACGAGGGCCGCGGGCACATGCACCGCGTGCTGCTGGAGATCGACCTGCCCTTCGTCAGCCAGCACTGGATGATCACCGGCTGGAAGCTGCTCGGCTTCGTCGGCGCCTTCTGCTTCGCCGGCCGCTGGCTGGTGCAGGCCTGGCACCGCAAGAAGACCGGCACCGCGACCATGCCGACGGTGTTCTGGATCATCAGCCTGGCCGGCGCCGGCATGGTCACCGCCTACTTCGTCTGGGGCAAGAACGACTCGGTCGGCATCATCACCAATGCCCTGCCGGCAAGCGTGGCGTTGTGGAATCTGGTGCAGGACCTGCGCAACAAGGGGAAGGCGCAGAAGGCGTAGAGCGGCCAGCGGCCAGCGGCCAGTAGCCAGTAGCCAGCGGCCAGCGGCCAGCGGCCAGCGGCGGCAAACGCGCCTGATCGACAAACGCAACGACCCACCGCGGATGCGGTGGGTCGCGTCACCAGGGCTTTCGCCCAGGTCTCAGCGCTTGAGCAGCGCGGCCTTGGCCTCGATGCGCTCCTGGAGGATGCGCTTCTCCAGCTTGCGGCTCTCGCGGCGGCGGACTTCCGACGGCTTGTCGTAGTACATGTTCTTCTTGATGTCCTTGGTCAACCCTTCCTTCTCGCAACGCTTCTTGAAGCGGCGGATGGTCTTCTCGAGGGGCTCACCGTTACGGGCTTCAACGCGGATCATGTACCAGTCCTTGGGTTGGGGCGCGAAGGCTAGCCGCTTTTGCCGTTTGGCAAGTCCTTCGGTGGGACAGGGTCCCAGCCATGGCCACCCCAGGGGTGGCAGCGGCAGATGCGGCGGCTGCCGAGCCACAGCCCGCGCACCGGGCCGTGCACTTCGATCGCCTCGACCATGTAGGCGGAACACGTCGGCGTGTAGCGGCAGGCGGGCGGCAACATCGGACTGATGAAGCGTTTATAGAGCCGGACCGGGGCGATGAGCAGGCGGCTGAGTAGCTGGACGCTGGTCGCTGGCCGCTGGTCGCTGGCTGCTGGCTGCTGGACGCTGGACACTGGCCCTCCGTCGCTCACCGCCGCCTCCGCCCTTCCGCCTTCGCCACCAGGGCCCGGTCGACCAGCGCCACCACCTCAGCATCGCACGTGGCGTGGTCGGGCGGATCGGAGCGGAACACCACGGCGCAGTCCCAGCCGTCGAGCCGCTCCTTCAGGCGCAGACGGAACAGCTCGCGGACCCAGCGCTTCAGCGCATGCCGGCGGACCGCCAGGGCGGCGACCTTGGTCGAGACCATGACGCCGAGCCGGCCGCAGCGGCCACGGCCATCCTGCTGCCGGCCACGCGGGCGCAGCAGCACCTGGCAGTGCCTCCCACCGGCCTTCTGGCCACGGTCGAAAGCCCGGCTGAAATCGATGCCGTGGTGGAAACGCGCCGCCGGCGGCAGGCCCTGGTCGGACATGTAGGGCACGGTCGGGGGGCATGAAGCCTCTGCAAGCGGACCGTTGCCCTGACGCACCCGCTGTTCTAGCATCGCCAGTGATGGCCGACACCGTTCCCGTCCTCATCGGCACCGCTGGCATCGTCCAAGGCGAAAGCTTCGTCTTGGCGCCAGGCGTAGCGGTCGTCATCGGCCGCAGCCGCTCCTGCGATATCAGCCTGCGCCGGACCGCCGGATATCTCAAGGCACCGTCCGACAGCCGTGACATCGACCACGACTTCAACACCGTCAGCCGGCGCCACGCACGAGTCGAGGTCGGCCCGGGCAGGGCGCGGATCGAGGATCTCTCGACCAACGGCACGTTCGTGAACGGCGACCACCTCTCGGGCTCGATCGAAATCGACCTGGCCAACGGGGTCTGCGCCCTGCGCCTCGGCACTCGCGAAAGCTTCGATCTGGTGCTGCTGCCGGCGGATGATCCCCGCCTGCAGGGCCTTCAGGCGGTTTCGCCCGCCCCGCCCGGCTCGGCTGACTGACGGCCACGATCACCCTGGCACAGCTGCGCCATGGTGATATAACCGTAATAGCATCATCATGCAGCAGCTCTACGAGCTCAACGTGCGTACCTGGGCGAGCGAGCGGGCAACCGAACTCGGTCGAGACGTCACGCTTGATGACCTGCCCGACACCTGGTTGGAGCACCTCGCCGAGCACGGCTTCACCTGGCTCTACCTGATGGGCGTGTGGCCGACCGGCGACCGCGCACGCGCCGCCTCGATCGCCGACGTCTCCCTGCGCCAATACCTCGTCTCGGTGCTGCCCGGTTCGACCGACCAGGACATCTGCGGCAGCCCGCTGGCACCGGCCGCCTACGCCTGCGACCCGGCGCTGGGCGGCGACCCGGCGCTGGAACGGCTGCGCGACCGCGCCCGCTCCTTCGGCCTGGCGCTGATGCTCGACTTCATGCCGAACCACGTCGGCCTGGACCATCCCTGGCTGGTCGAGCATCCCGACTGGTTCGTACGCGGCGACGACGGCAGCCTGGCGCGCGAACCGGAGGCATGGGTCCGCCTGGGCGGCCACGTCTTCGCACACGGCCGCGACCCCTTCTTCGCCCCTTGGCGCGGGACGGTCCAGCTCGATTACTCCAATCCGGTTGTGCACGACGCGATGATCGCGCTCGCCGCCGACATCGCCGCGCGCTGCGATGGCCTGCGCTGCGACGTCGCCATGCTGCTGCTTCCCGACGTCTTCAGCGGCACCTGGCGGCGGCAATGCCAGCCGTTCTGGAAACGCTGCCTGGATGAGGTCCGCGCGCTGCATCCCGGCACCCTGTTCATGGCCGAGGTGTACTGGAACCGCGAGTACGAACTGCAGCAGGCCGGCTTCGACTTCACCTACGACAAGATCCTCTACGACCGCCTGCTCTCGGGCGAATCGGAGTCGATCCGCGCCCATCTCCGCGCCGGCCATGACTACCAGGGCCACTGCGTACGGTTCCTCGAGAATCACGAGGAGCAGCGCGCCGCCGCCCGCTTCCCCAACGCCGACCACCACCGCGGAGCGCTGTTCCTCACCGGCATGGCGCCCGGCATGCTGCTGTGCCACTTCGGTCAGGAGGACGGCCGCGCCCTGCACTCGTCGCTGCACACCCGCCGTCGTCCGCCCGAGGCCGGCAGCGATGCGCACCGCCGCGCCTACAAGGACCTGCTCCGCCTGCTCGGCGAGCCGGCGCGCCAGGACGGCTCGTGGTCGCTGTGCGAAAGCCGCAGCGGCGGCCCGCTGCTCGGCATGCTGTGGACCCTGCAGGCCCACCACAGCCTGCTGGTGGTGGTCAACGCGAGCTGGGGCTACGCCACCGGCCACCTCGATCTCGGCCTCCTCGCCGGGCGCGACCTGCAGCTGCAGGACGTCTTCGGCCAGACCGCGCCGTGCGCGGTCGAGGCGGCGGTGCTGCAGCGCGAAGGCTTGCGCCTGGAGCTGCCAGCATGGGGCACGCTGGCTTTCCGCATCAGCGCTGGGCGCTGATTTGCATCTAGGGGGTCTCGACCCCCTAGGACCCCCGACGCGGGGCGCCCCCCGCGACCCCCTGCGGGACTGCTGGCCGCGTCCCGGAGCCCCCGCTCGCGCTTCACGCGCTCGCGTATCGCGCGCACCACGATCGTGGAGGCATGCTCGGCTTCCGCCTGCGCCGCCATGGGACGGTTGCTCTTCCAGGCGGCTGTGAAACCTCGGGAGAAGCATGAAGCCCTGGCTCACCATCACCCTGCTGGCCATCGCCACCGCCGTGCTTGCGGCAGGCGGGGCGGCGGCGCTGTGGGGCAGGCCGGGATGGCTGCTGACGCCGATGCAGCGGGCGGTGGCGCCGAGCGGCGACCAGCACGATGCGCTCAAGATCCTGCAGGACCAGGTCGCCAAGCTGACGGCGGAGAACGCGCTGCTGCGGGCGCGGCTGAAGCAGTATGCGTCGATCTCCGGCGAGGGCGGATTCCCGCCGGAGCGCGTAGTGGTGGCGCGCGGCCGCATCGTCGGACGCACGGCGCGCGCCGGACGGCGCTTCTTCGAACTCGACACCGGCACCGCCGATGGCGTGCTGCGCGATCTGCCGGTCGCCGACGGCTGGAACCTGGTCGGGCTGACCGCCGGCATGCGCGAGGGGCGCTGCCTGGTGCAGGATCTCGCCGACAGCGAGTCGCGCGTGCCGGCAGCCATCATCGACGGCAATGGCGTGGTTGCCGAAGGCGTACTGGCCGGAGCCGGCGAACCCGGCTTCGCCCGCCTCGACTTCATCGAACCGCGCGACGGCCTGCGCATCGATGCCGGCATGGCGGTGGCTAGCGCTGGATCCGACGGCCGCCTGCCACCCGGCCTGGCCATCGGCCGGATCGAGAGCGCCGGGCGCGGCACCGGGGCCGAGCACTGGCGGCTGCGCGTCCGCCTGTCGGGCGACGCGACCGCTGCCGAGAGCCTGCTATTGCTGCGCGTGCCCGAGCGTCGTGCGGACGAGGCGGCGAAGCCGGTGGGACGTCCGGCGGAGTGAGCCGCTCCCGCTTCGCCCCGACCACTTCGGGCCGGGCGCATCCCGGCACCCTGCTCGCCGGGCTGCTCTGCTGGCTCGACGCGCGCAGCCGCGGAGCCCATCTGACGCTGCGGCTCGAGGATCTCGATCCGGACCGCTGCCGACCCGAGCACGCCGACGGCCTGCTCGATGACCTCACCTGGTTCGGCCTCGACTGGGACGCCTGCGAGCGCCAGTCCGTGCATGGCGACGGCCATGCCGCCGCGCTCGACACCCTCGCCGCGCAGGGGCGGCTGTACCCCAGCCCGTCGAGCCGCCGCGAACTGGCCGCCATCGGCCGACGTGCGCCCGACGGCGGCTGGGCCTATGACAATCGCGACCGTGGCCGGCCGTTGCCGACGGCAGGCTGGCGCGCCTGCCGCGAACCGCTGCGTTGCCGCATCGACGACGGGCGCATCGAGCTGCGCGACCGCTCCGGACTCGACCTGTCGCAGGACCCGGCAGCGGAGGCCGGCGATCCGCTGGTACGCCGCCGTGATGGCGTCATCGCCTATGCCCTGGCGGTGGTCGTCGACGATGCGCGGCTCGGCATCGACCGCGTCGTGCGCGGCCGCGACATCGCGCCCGGCACCGCCACCCAGGTCGCGCTGCAACGCGCTCTGGGACTAGCGACCCCGGCCTACCACCACCATCTGCTGCTATGGGAACGTGGTGAAAAACTGTCGAAGTCGCACGGTGCGATCAGCGCCGTGGAATTGCGCCGGACGCACCGGCCGGAGGAGCTGTGCGGATTCCTCGCCGCCTGCGCTGGGTTGGTGGCGGAGGGGACGACATGCCGACCCGGCGATCTGCTGGCAGGGTTCGGCTGGGAGCGCGTCCGCACGGACGACGTCGTGATCGATGCCAGGACCGCGGGCTTCAGCCCGCGTCTGAGCGCGGGCTGAAGCCCGCGGTCCTGGTCCTCAGTCGCCGCCACCGGAACGCAGGCGACGGACCTTGGGCTTCTCCGGTTCGGCCGGCTGCTCAGGCTTGTCGTTGGCAGGCGCCTCGGCCTTGACCGTCGACTTCGCCTCGACGACCGGCTTCGACAGCAGCGGATCGTCAGCCGGCAGCTTGGCCGCAGCCGCCTTCATCTCGGCTTCGGCCTTGGCGACAGCGGTCTCGAGTTCGGCGATGGCGCTCTTGGCGCGTTCGGCCGAGGCCTTATCGCTGGTGCCGGCCTGCTTGGCCTTATCTGCCGCCTTCTTGGCCTCGCTCTGCTGGGTGCGCGCCTCGCTCAGGCGCTTGGTTGCGGCTTCGATCGCCTGCTGGCGTGCCTTGCGCTCCTCCTCACCACGACCGACTGGTTCCTCCTTCGCCGCCACCAGGGCCTTCTCGGCTTCCTCGATGGTCTTCTTCAACCCTTCCGCCTGGGCAGTCGCCTCTTTGGCCTTTCCTTCAGCGGTAGCCGCGCTGCCGGCCTTGCCGCTCGCCATCTCGCGTGTCTCAGCGAGCTTACGCGACGACGTCTCGTAGGCCAGGCGGGCCCGGCTATAGGTGCGGCGAGCCTCGGCCAGGCCAGCC
This sequence comes from Planctomycetota bacterium, assembly GCA_022841245.1. Taxonomy (GTDB): domain Bacteria; phylum Planctomycetota; class UBA11346; order UBA11346; family UBA11346; genus UBA11346. The sequence goes on along the minus strand of JALHRW010000118.1, from coordinate 8,588 downwards.
GGTACGATTTCGCCATCGACGCGCACCAGGTTGTTGGCCTTGAAGTGCTCGGCCTCGTCGACCCACTTCGCGGAAACCTCGATGTAGCCGCAGTTGTCGAGGATGCGGCGTGCCCAAGCGTTCTCGGTGTCGAGCTCGAGGACACGCAAAGCATGCGTCTTAGCCTGCTCGCGCAGGCAGTTCTCGTAGGCCCACTGGGCCAGAGTGCACTGCTCGGGCACGGTGTCCGGCGTGCGCGCCTTGCGCTCGTCGTACTGCTGCGCTGGACTGGGCATCTCCTTGCGCTTCAGGATGTCGGCCTTGGGGTAGACCGACTCGACCAGCTTGGCGGCGCCACGGGCGGGGAAGCGGCTGCGCAACGTGATCAGCCCGTCGTTCTCGCTGACCAGTTCGCCGCGGACGGTGCGGCCGTTGGTCAGTGACAGTTCGACGTCGGCTGCACCCGCAAGTACGGCGAGCAGAAGGAGGAGGCTGGAGCGCATGCAGTTCCTACGCCGGACCCCCCCTGCGCGTTGCGAGGCCGTTCAGACCCATCGGGTCGGATCCAGGGTGGGCGGATACCCCCCCGCTGCGCGGGTCCCCGCCTTGACGCTCCGCGCGGAGGTCAGGGCGGGTCTGGACATGGGATGACCGGCAGGGACTGGACGACGTCCTGCTTGACTCCCCGGCTCAGAGAAGGCCGCGGGGACAGGCCCGAAGGGCCGTAGGGGCGGAGCCGGCGGAGCCCCTAAGCAATCAAGCAGGATTGCGCGGGAACGAGCACAGCGGCCGGTTGGCCCCTGGCTGGTTGATCATCTGGTCGACCGTGGTCTTGCGGAACAGGTCCTCGACGTGCCCCATGGCCTGGTCGAGGGTGCGGTGCAGCGGGCAGAGCTCGTCGCCGTGCCCTTCGAGCTGCAGTGGGCATCGGTCGATGCGCATGATCGGGTCGACCGCCTGCACCACCTCGTAGATCGACAGCTCCTTCGGCTCCTTCACCAGGGTGAAGCCGCCGTGCAGGCCGCGCTGCGAATTGACCAGGCGCGAGCGCGACAGGCCCTGCATGATCTTGGCGAGATAGCCGACCGGCACCTTGGTCGCCTTGGCGATCTCCTCGGTGGTATGCGCCTCGCCGGCATTGTCGGCGAGGAAGACGATGGCGCGCAGCGCGTATTCGGCGGTTTGCGAGATCACGACGGGATATTGATCGGCCAGCGATCCGGGGAAAGAGGATATTCCGGTCCAATAGCCCACATGACCCCTACCCCAACCAGACCAGGACGAATATCTGGGCTCCGACCACACGCAGCAGCATGGTCAGGGGGTAGACCGTGGCGTAGGCCAAGCCGGGCAGCTCGTTGCCGGCGGTGCCGTTGGCGAAGGCCAGGGCCGGCGGGTCGGTGCACGAACCGGCCAGCACGCCCATCAAGGCGGTGTAGTTCTCCTTGAAGAACAGCCGGGCGACCAACCCGACGATCAGCAGCGGCAGCATGGCGATGGCCAGGGCGCAGCCGATCCACAGCGCGCCCTGGGCGCTGAAGGCGTAGTGAACGAAGCCCTGCGCCGAGAGCAGGCCAACGCAGGCGAGGAACAGGGCGATGCCGAACTCCTTCATCAGATTGTTGGCGCCCTTGCTGACGTGGAAGATGACGTGCTTGCCGAGGTGGCCCATCGCGCTGAACACCAGTGCGGCGACGATCGGGCCGCCGGCCAGACCGAGTTTCACCGGCTGCGACACGCCGGGGATAGGGATCGGGATCTGCCCGAGCACGACGCCGGCCGCGATGCCGAGGAACAAACCGATCAGGTGCGGGTGGTCGAGCATGCCCCTGGTGTTGCCGACCCGCTCCTCGACCCGCTTGATCCCCAGCTCGTCGCCGACCACGACCAGACGGTCGGCGAAATGCAGGGTGGCTTCCTCCTCAGCGAGCAGCTCCTTGCCATGGCGGCGGATCCGCGTGACGGTGGCGCCGCAACGGCCGGGGAAGTCGAGCTTGGCGATGGCGTCGCCGACCACGTGCTGGTTGGTGACGATGACCTCGCGCGTCACCAGGCGATGGCACACCTCGGCCTCGCGCAGGTCGTCATCGATGCGCTCACCGACGATTTCATGCAGGCGGTTCAGCCCTTCCTTGCCACCGACGGCATGGATGAGGTCACCGAGCGCGAGGGTGAATTCGGCTTTCGGCACCACCTGCTGGTCGCCGCGCTGCACCCGCGAGACGACCACGCCATCGCCGGCCAGTTCGTCGACGTGCGCCACGCTCTTGCCGACGATGCCCGGGTTGCTGACCTTGAGGTTGATGTTGCCGGCGCCAGCCGCACCGCGATTGGCGGCGGCGAAGGCCTCGACCTCGTCCTTCGGACGGATGCCGAAAAGGACACGGATCGCGATCAGCGCGCCGATGATGCCGGCGATACCGAAGGGGTAAGCGACGGCGTAGCCGGACACGGTCATGGCGAGCTGCTCGGCCGGGACCTTCAGCTCCTTCAGCGTGGCCTGGGCGGCAGCCCAGCCCGGCGTATTGGTGATCGCGCCGCTCATCACCCCGACCGCGGCGGCGGGCGGCTGCCCGGCCACGACCACGACCAGGCATGCGACGCCCAAGCCGAGCAGCACCACCGAGGCGGCCATGATGTTCCAACGCACGCCCTGGTTGCGCAGCGACTGCAGGAAGCCCGGCCCAACGGTCATGCCGATGCAGTAGACGAACAGCACCAGGCCGAATTCGCGGATGAACTCCAGCACCTCCTTGCGGGTGTGGACCTTCTCCTCGGCCGCCTTCAGCACCTTCGCACGGACCACCGCCTCGTCCGGTGGCGCGGTAGCCGGGTCGGCAGGCTGCGCCGTCAGCCTGGCCATCTCGACCTTCACCCGAGTGTCGACCAGGGCCTGGCTGGCGAAGCCCTCAGGGCTCCAGAAGGCCCACGAGTAGGCGATGGCGGCGAAGATCACCGTCGTCACCCCGAGCGAGACGCCGAACACCCTGATGTGGCCGAGCGCCACGCCGGCGGCGACAGTCACGCCGAGCGCGACCAGCCAACCGGCGACGGTCGACCCGGTGACGATCTCGAGCCACATGGTCCACAGCAGATCCGGCCAGTTCATCGTATGCCTTTCACCGCAGTCGCGGGATCCGGATCATACGGCGAAACGCAATTGCCAACTAGTGCAGGCCTCCGCAACCGGGCGGATACCTGAAGCGCATGGATCGGACCGTGCCTTAGGGACGGTTCAATCGCATGTCATGGGCCAGAACGACCTCCTTGGCATCGCGCAAGACCACGCGCAGCGACCAGGCCCCCGGTTTCGGCAGCGGGCAGCGCAGCGGCGTCGCCAGATCGCTCCACACCAACTGGCGGTCAGCTGAGCGGTCATCGGGGCGGTAGAGGTCGACCGCACCGGCCATGGGTGGCGCGCCGCCAGTGCTGACCAGGGTCAGGGTGCAGCCGCTGCCATCGACGGCGGCGGTGACGGTCCAGCCGCGGGCGGTGAAGACGTCACGCTCGGCAGAACGCGCGTCCTCGTGCTTCGAGTCGGCATAGGCATGCTCGACCAGTTTCTGCGGCCGCACCTTGAATGCGGTGGCGATGAGCACGCCATTGGCGATGGCGCACAGGCCGATGCCGATGACCGGGGCCATCCACCAGGTGAATTTCATGGTGTCCTCACCCCAACAGTGGCCCGGCCCAGCAGCCGGCCGGCTGGATCGCGCACCTCGACCTCGACATCGAGGTGGCGACCAGAGAAGCGGCCGGCGGGGATGTAGATGATGGGCATGGTGGTGGTGCGCTGGCCGGGCGCCAAGGTGATGACCGGCTGCGGCAGCACCACCCGGGCGTCGAGGCCGGGGAGGGTGATGCCGGCCTGCAATGCCTCGCCCGTGCGGTTGACCAGCGACAACGGCAGCACGGCGCGCACGCAGTCACGGCCATCGGGATCGGCCTCGCGCACTGGTACCGCGGTCTGGGTCAGCGCAGCGACCAGTACATCGGTGCGGCCCATCAGGCGCCAGGCGAGGAGGCTGGACAGCACAATGATCACCAGCGCATAGAGGATGTTGCGCGGCCGCAGCACCTGGCGCTTCCGCCCGGCCAGCTGCTCCTCGCTGGCGAAGCGGACCAGCCCGCGCGGCCGGCCGACCTTGTCCATGATCGTGTCGCAGGCGTCGATGCAGGCGGTGCAATGCAGGCATTCCAGCTGGTTGCCGTTGCGGATGTCGATGCCGGTGGGGCAGACGCGGACGCACAACCCGCAGTCGATGCAGTCGCCGAGGGGGCCGCTGGCCGCTGGTCGCTGGTCGCTGGCCGCTGGCCGCTGGTCGCTGGTCGCTGGCCGCTGGTCGCCCGTCCGCTGGATATGCCCCCGCGGTTCGCCGCGCTTGCTGTCGTACACCACCGCCAGCGTGTGCGGATCGAGCATCGCCGTCTGGAAGCGGCCGTACGGGCAGACGATGGTGCAGGTCTGCTCGCGGAACCAGCCGAAGTTGAACAGGATGATGCCGAAGAGCACCGCCCAGAAGACGGTGGCGTAGGGATGTGCCGCCCAGTCGAGCAGCAGATGATGGCGGAAGGCCCCTTCACCGATGAAGATGGCGGTGCCGGCATTGGCCAGGCCGCCGGCGATCAGGCCGAACACCGCCCACATCAGCGCCGCCCGCCACCAGGCCGTCTTCTGCGGACTGCCCGGACCGCCGAGCAGGAGGTGCTCGACCGGACGGAAGAGCATCTCGAGGAAGACGTTGTGCGGACAGAACCAGCCGCAGAAGACCCGGCCGAGCCAGGCGACGGTGAGCAGCGTTCCGACGATGCCGAGCAGCACGAGGATGACGAAGTAGCTGAGATCCTGCGGCCAGAAGGCGACGCCGGCGATCCACAGCTTGCGCGCCGCGAGATCGATCTGGAAGGCGGGGTTCCCACCTATGCGGACGAAGGGGATGGCGCAGTAGAAGGCGATCAGCGGGATGGCCAGCAGATAGCGCAGTCGGCGCCAGCGCCCCCACACGATGCGCGCCTCGACCCACTTCCGACGTCCGCCCTGGTCGACCGTGGCGAGGACGGACTTGTAGTCGGACGGACCGGAGGGGACGGTGCTGGCCATGTCACCAGTCCAGCGGCTTCTCGACCTCGTCGGCGGCCGGCGGCTTGGCCGGATTCGACTTCAACCCGTCGCGATTGAGCGCGACGACATAGACCGCCAGGTTGCGCACGTTGTCGGTGCCGAGATGGGCGACGCTGGCCATGCCCTTGCCGGGGCGGCCACCCTTCTCGAGCACCGATACGATGCCGGTCATGGTCGGCTCGATCAGCCAGTGGCGGTCGCGCAGGTTGGGGCCGACGCCGCCGAGGCCTTCGGCGCCATGGCAGGTGAGGCAGTTCTGAGCGTAGAGCTGCTTGCCGGCGGCGAGTCGTGCCGAGTCGGCGGTGAGGGCGCGCAGGCCGGCCTCGTCGAGGGCGCTGCCGGCGCTGAGCTTGCCGCGCTCGGCCGCCAACGCGGCGAGATCGTCGCGCAATGCCGCCTGACCGACCTTGCCGCCACCGCCGTGGTAGTACGGAATGTACCAGATCGACCACGCGATGGTCAGGTAGAACATCCACAACCACCAACGCGGCAGATTGTTGTCGTACTCCTGGATGCCGTCGAAGGCATGTCCGTCGTCCTTGAGCGTGTCCGGCTTGTGCTGGGGATCAGACATGGCGGTCATCCTCGAGCGGCAGGTTCTCCATCTTGCTCAGATGCTGCTTCCGGCGGTCGCTGACCACATACCAGACGATCAGCCCGAACAGGGCGATGAATCCGAGCATGGCCAGGACGGCTAGCGGGTTCGAGCCGGAAAATGCTTCGCGGATCATGGCTTGCTCCCCTTCGGCAGATCTGTGCCCAACCGCTGCAAATACGCGATCAGCGCGATGATCTCCATGTCGGGATCTATGCGCGCGCGGTCCTTCTCACTGGTGATCTGGACCTTCAACTCATCAGCGACCTGGCGCGCCTGGGCCTTGGCCGGGGTGATGGGGTCCTCGACCACTTCGCGGCTGTAAGGCGTGAACAGAGGAGGCATGGACAGTACGCCGATCTTCGACGGCAGGGTGTCGTATTCGGTCGGCCAGCGGTACAGCCACGGGTAGCGCGGCATGGTGCTGCCCTGCGACATCGAGGTCGGATCCTCCATGTGCGCCCAGTGCCAGGCGTGGTTGCGATACCCGCCCTCGCGCCACAGGTCCGGTCCGCTGCGCTTGCTGCCCCACAGGAACGGGCGGTCGTAGATCATCTCGCCGGCGCGGGTCGAGGAGTCGCCGCCGGCGTACTCGGCCCCGCGATAGCGCTCGGTCTCGGCGCGTAGCGTGCGCACCATCTGCGTGTGGCAGGTGTTGCAGCCCTCGCGGATGTAGATGTCGCGACCGGCGATCTCCAGCGGGGTGTACGGCTTGATCGCGGCGATCTTCGGCGTGACGGAGCCCTGGATCAGCTGCGGCACGATCTCGCAGATACCGCCGGCGACCAGGGCGAGCGTGATGCCGACGATCATCACCGTCGGCCAGCGCTCGACCAGGGCATGCAGGGCGTTGAGCCGCGCCGGAGCGGTCGGCTTGTCGATCGCCTGGTCGATCAGCGGACCGACCTCGGTATCCGGAGTCAGGCGCGCGACCGAGACGGTGGTCAGCTCCAGCTTGCCCGGAGCGTTGCGTATGGTGAGGACCACGTTCCAGATGCACAGGAAGATGCCGCCGAGATACAGCACGCCGGCGAAGGCACGCAGCCAGTAATACGGGATCGTGGTGTTGACGATCTCCATCCACACCGGGTACATCAAGCGCGCCTCATCGTTGAACTGCAGCGTCATCAGGCCTTGGGCGATGCCGGCGATCCACAGCGCCACCATGTAGAGGAAGATCGCCACCGTGCTGGTCCAGAAATGCAGGTTGGCCAGGCCAGGCGAGTGCAGCTTGGTCTTGTACAGCTTGGGAATCAGCCAGTAGGCCAGGGCGAAGGCGATCAGGCCGTTCCAGCCGAGGGCGCCGCCGTGGGCGTGGCCGATGGTCCACTCCGAGTTGTGCGACAGCGCGTTGACGCTGCGCAGCGAGAGCAGCGGCCCCTCGAAGGTGCACATGCCATAGAAGGTGACGGCCGCGACCCAGAACTTCAGCACCGGATCCTGGCGCACGCGATCCCACGCCCCGCGCAGGGTGAGCAGGCCGTTGATCATGCCGCCCCAACTCGGCGCCAGCAGCATGATCGAGAAGGTCACGCCGAGGGTCTGGGCCCACTCCGGGGTCGCCTGGTTGAGCAGATGGTGCGGCCCCGACCAGATGTAGAGGAAGATCAGGGCCCAGAAGTGGATGATCGACAGGCGGTACGAGTAGACCGGCCGCTCCGCCGCTTTGGGCAGGTAGTAGTACATCAGGCCGAGGAACGGCGTGGTGAGGAAGAAGGCGACCGCGTTGTGGCCGTACCACCACTGCACCAGGGCGTCCTGCACGCCGCTGAACACGCTGTAGGAATGCGTCAAGCTGGTCGGGATCGACAGCGAGTTGACCACATGCAGCATCGCCACGCCGATCTGGGTGGCGAGCAGGAACCAGATCGCGACGTAGAGATGGCGCTCGCGCCGGACCATGATGGTAGCCACGGTGTTGACCGTCCACGCGACCCACACCAGGGCGATGGCGATGTCGATCGGCCAGATCAGCTCGGCGTACTCCTTGCCCGAGGTCCAGCCCAGCGGCAGTGACACGGCGGCGGCGAGGATGATCGCCTGCCAACCCCAGAAGTGGAAGCGGGTCAGCCCGTCCGACCACATGCGCGCCTTCAGCAGGCGCTGCGTCGCGTAGTAGAAGCCGGCGAAGATGGCATTGCCGGCGAAGGCGAAGATCACCGCGTTGGTGTGCAGCGGGCGGATGCGCCCGTACGTCGTCCAGGGCCAGTCGAAGTTCAGCCACGGCACCGCCAGCTGCAGCGCCAGCAGCACGCCGACGACCATGCCGATGACACCGAAGACCAGCGAGGCCCAGATGAACCACAGCACCGGGCGGTCGTCATAGGTGACGGTGTCGAGTTGGGCCTCGCGCGGAGGAGGCATCGGGGCATCGGTCATGTCGGTTCCTGACTGGCTGCTGGCTGCTGGGGAGCGAGGGCATCCGCGCAGCGGACGCGAGTCCCCGTAAGGGGAGTCGCGCCGAGCGACGGCGAGGGCTCTGCCCGAGCCTGGAGACTGGCCGCTGGTCGCTGGCTGGCGGGTACGTCCTCCGCCAGCATGCGTGCCGGCGGAGTGTCGAGATCATCAAGCTGCCCGCTGCGTACCAGTCCGATCAGGGCGGCGACAGCCACCACGAACAGGATCAGACCGATGCCGGTGAGCAGATAGAGCATGGGACGGCGCAAGTGCCTTATCCCCCTACGAAACCATGGCAAACGGATATAGAGATACACTTAACAGGATGTCGTATGGGCATAGCACTGCCGCAACATGCCGTTTACTCTAATTTCCATGTAAATAACTGTATTATAAAATGCTTACATGTATTTACGGGCGGCCAGTGACCAGTAGCCAGCGACCAGCGACCAGCGGCCAGCGGCCAGCGACCAGCGGCCAGCGGCCAGCGGCCAG
>JALHRW010000117.1 GCA_022841245.1 Planctomycetota bacterium | reverse complement strand
GCCGCCGGCCTCTCGCACGTGCGCTCGATCAGCCGGCTCAGCCGCGGCGGGCACCTCGCGCTCGACGCCAACTGCCGGCGCAATCTCGAACTGCTCAAGAACGCCCGCGACGGCTCGCGCCGCGGCACCCTGCTGGAGGCGATCGACCGCACCCGCACCGCGCCCGGTGCCCGCCTGCTGGCGCAATGGATCTCGCATCCGCTGGCTGATCCCGCCGCCATCACCGTGCGCCACGACGCAGTCGGCTGGCTGGTCGCGGATGACGGCCGGCGCGCGGCGATCCGCGAAGCGCTCGGCAGCGTCTACGACGGTGAACGGTTGCTGGCGCGCGTCGCCACCGGCCGGGCCAACGCCCGCGATCTGGTCCAGCTCGCCTCGTCGCTGGCCGCCGCGGCGCGGGTCGCTGCAGCCATCGGTGGTGGTTCGCCCAACATGCTCGACGGCGCGGTCGCCGCCCTCGATCCGGTGCCGGGGCTGGCCGACGACATCGCCCGTACCCTGGTCGAGGCGCCGCCGATGGCGATCAGCGAGGGCGGGCTGGTGCGCGACGGGGTCGACGCCGCGCTCGACGAGCTGCGCGTGCTCAACCGCGACGCCAGCGACTGGCTGGCGGGCTACCAGGCGCGCGAGGCGGCGGCCTGCGGCCTGACCAAGCTCAAGGTCGGCTTCAACAACGTCTTCGGCTACTACATCGAACTGCCCAAGAGCGCGGCCGAACGCGTCCCGCCGCACTTCGTGCGCAAGCAGACCCTGGTCAACGCCGAGCGCTACATCACCCCCGAGCTGAAGGAGCACGAGGACAAGGTGCTGCACGCCGAGGAGCGCAGCCGCGCCCGCGAGCTGGAGCTGTTCCACGCGTTGCGTTCCCGTGCTGAAGCCGCGATGCCGGAGCTCTCGGCCTGCGCCAGCGCCCTCGCCATCATCGACGTCGCCGCCGGCCTGGCGGAACTCGCGCGCACCCAGGTGTGGTGCCGGCCGCAGGTCGACGATTCCAGCGTCCTCGATCTGCGCGAATCGCGCCACCCGGTGGTCGAACGCGTGGTCGGCCACGGCAAATTCGTCGCCAACGACTGCCTGCTGGACGCGGGTGGCACCCGCCTGGCGGTGATCACCGGGCCGAACATGGCCGGCAAGTCGACCTACATCCGGCAGGTGGCGCTCGCGGTCATCCTCGCCCAGGCCGGCTCGTTCGTGCCGGCACGCGAGGCGCGCATCGGCGTGTGCGACCGCGTCTTCACCCGCGTCGGCGCCGGCGACGAGCTGTCCCGCAACCTCTCGACCTTCATGGTCGAGATGGCCGAGACCGCGGCGATCCTCAACCATGCGACGCCCAGGAGCCTGGTCGTGCTCGACGAGGTCGGCCGCGGCACCTCGACCTTCGACGGCCTGTCGCTGGCCTGGGCGATCACCGAGCACCTGCACGACCGCACCCGCTGCCGCGCCCTCTTCGCCACCCACTACCACGAGATGACCGATCTGGCCGACGACCGCGACGGCATCTGCAACCTCACCGTGGCGGTGGCCGAGCAGGACGACGACGTGGTCTTCCTGCACCGCATCGTCCCCGGCGCGGCGGCGAAGAGCTACGGCATCCACGTCGCCCGCCTCGCCGGCGTCCCGGCGACGGTGGTCGCCCGCGCCCGCGAGGTGCTGGTGTCGCTCGCCCGGCTGAACACCGAGCTGGCCGAGGCCGAACGTCCCGCCGCCCGCCAGTCGGGCGCGGTGCAGCTGACCCTGTGGCAGGCGGTCGAGCATCCTGCGATGGCCAAGCTGAAGGCCACCGATCTTGACGAATTGACGCCGAAGCAGGCGTTGGAACTGCTCTACGAACTGAAGCGCCTCGGCTAGGCCGTCGCTGGCACGCCAGCACAGCGCGATATCCTCTCGCGCCTTATGAGCCTGCAGCGCATCAAGCCGTCCGACGCACTCTCCCAGGTCCGCTACGAGATCCGTGGCCCGCTGGCCCGTCGCGCCGTCGAGTTGGAGCGCCAAGGCTACGACATCGTCAAGCTGAACATCGGCAATCCGGGGGTGTTCGGCTTCCGCGCCCCCGAGACCATGCGCCTGGCGGTGATCGAGAACCTGCACCAGGCCGATCCGTACTGCCACCAGAAGGGCATCTTCCCCGCCCGCGAGGCGGTGGTGATGCAGCAGCAGTCGCGCGGCGTGATGGACGTCACCGCCGACGAGGTCTTCATCGGCAACGGCGTGTCCGAGCTGATCCTGCTCTCGCTGCGCGCCCTGCTCGACGACGGCGACGAGGTGCTGGTGCCCAGCCCCGACTACCCGCTGTGGACGGCGGCGGTGACGCTCAACGGCGGCAAGGCGGTGCACTACCCCTGCCGGGCCGAGAACGGCTACGTCCCCGATCCGGCCGAGGTCGCCAAGCTGGTGACACCGCGTACGCGTGCCATCGTCATCATCTCGCCGAACAACCCGACCGGTGCGGTCTACCCCAAGGCCGTGCTGCAGGGCCTGGTGACGATCGCCGAGGACAAGGGCCTGGTCATCTTCAGCGACGAGATCTACGACCAGATCCTCTTCGACGGCGCCGAGTTCACCCCGGTGGCGACGCTCAACAAGCGCACCCTGTGCGCGACCTTCGGCGGCCTGTCCAAAGTCTACCGCGCTTGCGGCTTCCGCGTCGGCTGGGTCTCGTTCAGCGGCGCCAAGGAGGCGGCCAAGGACTACCTGCTCGCCCTCGACCTGATGGCCGGCTTGCGCCTGTGCGCCAACGTCCCCGGACAGTGGGCGGTGCAGACCGCACTCGGCGGCAAGCAGTCGATCCTCGAACTGACCAAACCCGGCGGCCGCATCTACGAGACCCGCCGCGTCGTCAGCGAGGCGCTGTCGCGCTCGACGTACTTCGAGGCGATGGTGCCGCAGGGCGCCCTGTACGTGTTCATGCGCGTCAAGCCGGGCGTCATTCCGCACTTCGACGACCAGCAGTTCGCCCTCGAGCTGCTGGAGAAGCGCCACATCCTGGTCACCCCGGGTCATGGTTTCAACGTCCCGTACAAGGACGCCTTCCGCATCACCCTGCTGCCCGATCCCGAGACCATGAAGAAGGTCCTGGCGACGATCGAGGAGGCGGCGGCCGAGTATGCCCGCACCTGACGCGACGCAGGCGGCCGAGGCGCGACGGCTGCTGGAGCTGCACCACGGCGACGCAGCGCGCACCTACGATGTGGTGCGCCAGCAGTTCCTCGTCTTGCAGCAGCGCAGCCAGCTGCTGCTGACCCTGGCCACGATCACCCTGACCATCACCGGCTTCAGCGGGCCGAAGATGGTGCAGTCGGGCGGCTTCACCCGCTGGGCCATGGCCATCGGCCTGGCTCTGGTGCTGGCCGCCGTGCTGGTCCTGCTGTCCGGCCTGCGCGTGAAGTGGCTGTCGCAGTTCGACGCAGGCAGCCCCGAGGCGACCCTGGCCGAGGCCATCGCCTATCGCGACCGCAAGACCGCGCATTTCCAGCTGGAGATCCTCCTGCTGGGCCTCGGCATCGCGGCGTATGTCAGCGCGGTGATCGCCTACCTGCTGGCATAATTACGCCTTCGCCAACACGAAACGCACCATACGCCCGTTTACATCCGCAGACTGAGCGCCGTCGCCGGGGTCCCCCTGTGCGAATCCCGGCATCGCAGCACGAACAACATGCCGGACTGCAGTATCCGTCGCGACCGCTCCTGAAGCAACGGCCAGCACCTCCTCCGCGATGTAATCGAGGTGCTCCGTGATCGACTTGGCCAGCTCGGCATCGTCGCTCGCCCAGGTCACACGGATGCGGTCGCTGATGTCGAGGCCGGCGTCCTTGCGCGCCTGCTGCAGCACGCTGACGAACTCGCGGGCGTGGCCCTCCGAGACCAGCTCGGGGGTCAGCGCGGTGTCGAGCGCCACCGAGACGGCACCGTGGCTGGCGACCACGCTGCCGGCCCTGGGCTGGCGCTGCAGCAGCAGGTCGTCCTTGCCCACCGCCACGCCGGCGATGTCGACGCTGCGGCCGGATTCGACCTCGGCGACCTGGGCGAAGCTCCAGGACGACAGGGTGGCGCCGATCTCCTTCAGCTTCGGGCCGGCGCGGCTGCGCAGGGCAGCGAAGTTCGGTTTCACCTGGATGGTGCAGAAGGCGGCCTCGTCCTCGGACACCGCCAGGCGCTTGACGTTCAATTCCAGGCAGATCTGCGCCGCGAAGCGCTCCGCCGCGGCGCGCACCGCCGGGTCGCGCGAGACCACGGTGAGGGTGGCGAGCGGCTGGCGTACCTTCAACTTGGCGTCCTCGCGCAGCTTGCGACCGAGCGAGGCGACGGTGAAGGCCTGTGTGATGTCGGCCTCCAACCCGGGATCGATCAGCGCCTCAGTGGGGCGCGGGTAGTCGCACCAGTGCACGCTGGCCGGCGCCGCCGCATCGACCGGACGGACCAGGCGCTGGTGCACCTCCTCGGTGAGGAAGGGCATGAACGGGGCCAGCACCTTGGCGAAGGTGGTCAGCACCTCGTACAGGGTGGCGAAGGCGTCGGTCTGGCCGAGTCGGTCGGTGCCCTTCCAGAAGCGGGCGCGGCTGTAGCGGATGTAGCCGTTGGTCAGGTCGTCAATGAAGTGCTCGAGACGCGGCACCACGTTGTAGAGGCGGTAGCCTTCCATCTCGCGGTTCACGTCGCGGATCAACGATTGCAGGCTGGAGAGGATCCAGCGGTCGAACGGCACGCGGTCGCGGGCCGGACGGGCTGTCCAGGTGCGCGGATCGTAGGCGTCGGCGTTGGCGTAAGTGGTGAAGAATGACAACGCGTTCCAGTACGGCAGCACCACCGTGCGTACGATCTCCTTGAGCCCGGCCTCGGAGAAGCGCAACGGCTCGGCCCGCACCACCGGTGAATCGATGAGGTAGGCGCGCAGAGCATCGGCCCCGTACTGGTCGAGGACCAGGTTGGGATCGGGGTAGTTCTTCTTGGATTTCGACATCTTCGCGCCGTCTTCGGCCAGGATCAAACCGTTGACCACGACGTTGCGGAAGGCCGGCTTGTCGAACAGCGCGGTCGACAGCACCAGCAGGGTGTAGAACCAGCCGCGCGTCTGGTCGAGGCCCTCGGCGATGAACTGGGCGGGGAAATCGCTCTCGAACGCCGCCTTGTTCTCGAACGGGTAGTGCTGCTGGCCGTAGGGCATGGCGCCGCTCTCGAACCAGCAGTCGAGGACCTCCGGCGTGCGCCGGTAGGTCTTGCCGTCCTTGACGATCTCGACCGTGTCGAGGTGGTGCTTGTGCAGGTCGGTGATTGTCCGGCCCGACAGCTGCTCGAGCTCGGCGACCGAGCCGACGCAGAGCATGTCGCTCGCATCGTTGACGTTGATCCACACCGGCAGGCACGAGCCCCAGAAGCGGTTGCGGCTGATGTTCCAGTCCTTCGCCTCCTTCAGCCAGTTGCCGAAGCGGTTGGCGCCGACCGCCTCGGGCACCCAGCGGATTTGCGCGTTGTTGGCCACCAGCTTGTCGCGCAGGTCCTCGACGCGGACGTACCAGGCTTCGATCGCGCGGTAGATCAGCGGCGTGTCGGTGCGCTCGCAGAAGGGATAGCTGTGCACGATGGTCGCCTGGTGGACCAGCTTGCCCTCGTCCTTCAGCCGCTTGATGATCTCCTTGTCGCAGTCCTTGCAGAAACGACCGGCGTATTCCGGCACGCTCGGCAGGAAGGCGGCCTGCTCGTCGAGCAGGTCGCCGAGGTCGGGCGCACTGCCAGCCGGCTTCTTCCCGGACAGCGCGGCCTGGATGTCGGCGACATTGATGCGCGTGGTCGCCGGCGGCGAGATGATGCCCTGGGCGCGGCAGACGCGGTAGTCGTCCTCGCCGTAGGCCGGGGCCATGTGCACGATGCCGGTGCCGTCGCCGGTGGTGACGAAGGGATCGGCGACCACGCGGAAGGCGCCGACGCGGCCGGCGTGGTAGGGGAACAGCGGCTCGTACTGGGTGCCGACCAGCGTGCGGCCGGCGACCTCCTCGATCACGCGGTACTGGTCGGGCTTCTTGTACACCGCCGCGAGCCTGTCCTTGGCCAGCAGGTAGGTGTCGCCGCTGCCAAGGTCCTCGACCCAGCAGTAGGTGATCTCCGGTCCGACGCACAGCGCCAGGTTGGACGGCAGCGTCCACGGGGTGGTCGTCCAGGCGAGGATGTAGCGGCGCTCGGCCCCGCGCACCTTGAAGCGCACGGTGACCGCCGGGTCCTGCACGTCCTTGTAGTTGTTGCCGGCCTCGAAGTTCGACAGCGGCGTGGTCAGCTTCCAGCTGTAGGGCATGATCCGGTGCGCCTTGTAGACGCGCCCGGCATCCCACAGCTGCTTGAACACCCACCACACGGACTCCATGAACGGCAGGTCCATGGTCTTGTAGTCGTTGTCGAAATCGACCCAGCGGCCCATGCGGGTGACCGTCCTGCGCCATTCGCCGACGTAGGTCTGGACCATCGAGCGGCATTGCTCGTTGAAGCGGTCGACGCCGGCGGCGCGGATCTCGGGCGCGCCGTTGAGGTTCATCTCCTTCTGCGCCAGGTTCTCGATCGGCAGGCCGTGGCAGTCCCAGCCGAAGCGGCGCTCGACGTGGTAGCCGCGCATGCTCCAGAAGCGCGGGACGATGTCCTTGATCGTGCCGGCGAGCAGGTGGCCGTAGTGCGGCGTGCCGGTGGCGAAGGGCGGGCCGTCGTAGAACACGAACTCCGGCGCCTTGGCCGCCTTGCGCCGGCGGTTGGACTCGTGGAAGGCATCGAGCTCGCGCCACAGGGCGAGGATGCGCTCCTCCACTTCGGGTAGGCGGACTTGGGCGGGGACCTTGGCGAACGTGCTCATGAAGGGGCGGGAGGATAGGAAGCGTCCGTGCTGGCCAAGCGCCAGCGGCCAGCGGCCAGCGACCAGCGACCAGCGGCCAGCGGCCAGCGGCCAGCGACCAGCGGCCAGCGACCAGCAACCAGCCGCCAGCGCGGGACTGGTGCCGGGCGTATAACCATGAATCATGCCCACGATGCGCTGGACCGTGCTCCTCCTTGCCGCCCTCTTGCCGGCCCTGGAACTGCCGCCATCGCCGGCAGATGTGCCGGGGGTGCGCATCTGGCCGCCGCCTGCCTTCACCCACTGGCCGGCCATCGCCTACAGCGACGAGCAGCGCAACGCTGCCGTCGGCCTGCCGGTCAAGACGCGCGGGGCCAAGGCGGAATGGGGTTGGGAGGGCGAGGCGCCGATCCCGCTGCAGCTGCCCGCCGACGTCGACCAGACCAGCGGCCTGGTCTCCCTGTCGCTGATTCCGGGCCTGCGCCGCCTGCGCGTCGGCATGCCCGACGGCGACCACCGCCTGCCGCTGCGCGTCGAACCGGCCGCCGCCGCGACGTGGCCGCTCGCCCGTCTGATCGACGGCTACCCGGTCGATACCGCCGGCGTACCGGTGATCCTGCTCGCCAGCCGGCCGCAACCGGCGCGCGAGCGCCTGTGGGCCCCGCTGCGCAAGGAGCTGCCGCGTCCGACCGGCCGGCCGCTGCTGGTCGGCGATCCGCTGGCGGCGTGGAACGACAGCGCCTGGGCCGGCCTCGACGCCGAGACCCGCCCCGCCACCGACCTGGTCAAGCCGCACCACGCCTGCCTGGTCGCGCTCGCCACCCTGCCCCAGCCGCTGCCCCGGACCGTCATCTGGTGCCCGGGCAACGACGCCATCCAGGTCGGCGAGCACGACCCAGAGGAGGTGCGCCTGCTCGGTGTCCTACGCGAGCGTTTCGCCGCTCTCGAGGCCCTGCCCGTGCTCATCGTCGCCCTGCCCCCGCGTCCGGTCGAGGAGCGCCTGCAGGCCGCCCACGACCTGCGCCGCGAAGCGCTGATCGCCGAGGCCGACCGCACCGGCTGGAAGCTGCTCGACCTCGCCCGCGCCGCCGGCGACCCCGAGACGGCCAACAAGGTCGGCGACAATGTCTTCACCACCTACCCGGCTGGCGAAGCGATGGGCCGGATGCGCGAGGTGCTGCGCGGGGCGCTGGGGAAGTGACGACCCCCATGGCAATTCCCCACCCCTGGGGCAATGATGGCAGGCCTTGCCGGTCCCTCCCTGCCCCGTAGCGTTCCGGCCATGCGTAACCTGACCGCCCTCGCCTTCGCCGCCGCCGCCGTCCTCGCCGTGACCGGCTGCGAAGAGCGCTCCAACATGCGCGCGCTGCCCAACCGCGGCGGCCATGCCTATCAGACCGCCGGGGCCGAGCGCTCCCAGCAGGCAGGCGTCCTCGTCCCGAACGTCGATGAGACGTTCCATGTGGTCAAGCAGGGCGACAACCTCAAGAAGATCAGCGGGACCTACGGCATCACCGAGGCCTGGCTCATCCGCCGCAACCGTCTGCAGACGCACGTGCTCGAGGTCGGCTCGAACCTGATCGTGCCGAAGCAGGCCCCGGCCGCCAAGTAACCCCGTGCGGCTGACTGGCCGCATCCTGCTGGCCACCGGCAACGCCCACAAGTTGCGCGAGGTCGCCGAGATCCTCGCCCCTTTCGCCATCGAGGTGCTGCCGCCGGCTGCGCTCGGCTACCGTCCCGACGTGGTCGAGGACGGCGACACCTTCGAAGCCAACGCGATCAAGAAGGCCGAGGCCGGCCTCGCCGCCACCGGCCTGCCCTGCCTGGCCGACGACAGCGGCATCGAGGCCCGCGCCCTCGGTTGGGCCCCGGGCGTGATCAGCGCCCGCTACGCCGGCGAGCCCTGCGACGATGCGGCCAACAACCGCAAGCTGGTGGCCGAACTGGCGCCGCACGCCGACAAGTTCGTGCAGTACCGCTGCGTCATCGCCCTGGCCCGGAAGGGCGAGGCGCCGCTGACCTGGTCCGGCACCTTCCCCGGCCAACACACCGCCAGCCCGCGTGGCGCCGGCGGCTTCGGCTACGATCCCTACGTGCTGGTGCCCGAGCTCGGCCAGACCGTCGCCGAACTGAGCAGCGAGGCCAAGCACGCCCGCAGCCACCGCGGCCAGGCGCTGCGTGCGTTCGTCGACTGGCTGCGGAGCTGCAGCTGAATCCCCATTGCGCAGCAATGGGGCGGGCGCCGAGCGGCGGTGGCGGCATACAATCGGCGCAGCCGATGCCGCCACGGTTTCGGAGGTCCACCGACGAAACCGAGCTGCGACAAAGCCCGGGGGTAGGCCCACAGGGCCGTAGGGGCGAAGCCCCTGAGGCAAAATGAGGCTCAGGTCGCGCCTGACCCTCGCCCTGGTCGCGGCGCACCTGCTGCTGACCACGCTGGTCGCCATGCTCGCCTGGAGCTGGGTCGACGCGGCGCTGCGCAGCCAGGCCGAGGACAGTGCCCGCGCAGTCGGCCGGGTCCTGGCACGCGGCGGCTTCAGCACCGATGAGCACGTGCTGTCGCGCATGCGCGAGCTGTCCGGCCACGACTTCCGTCTGCTCGGCCAGGCGGCCGCGCCGCGCCCCGGCGCCGTCGTGGTGGTCGAGGGCAACGTCGCCATCGAAGTCGAGTACCGCACGCCGCGCTTCCTCGCCGCGCGCCGCACCGTGCTGCTGGCGACGCTGGCGGTCGCGGTGCTCGGCACCCTCGCCTTCGCCGCCGTCGCCTGGCTGCTGGCGCGGCATTTCGCCCGGCCGATCGAGCAGTTGTCGGAGGCGGCCCGCGCCCTCGGCGGCGACCTCGGCCGGACGGTGCCGCAGGTCGGCGCGGGCGAGGTCGCCGAGCTGGCAGGCGAGCTGGAGGCGATGCGCGCCCGCCTGCTGGCGGCCGTCGAGTCGGTGCGCCGCGGCGAACGTCTCGCCACTCTTGGCACGTTCGCCGCCACCGTCGCGCACGAGGTGCGCAATCCGCTGACCGCCGTATCGCTGACCGTGCAGGCGATGCGCCGCGAGCAGCCGGCCGACGCCGACCTGGCGCGCATCGCCGAGGAACTGGAACGCCTCGACCTGATCGTCGACGAGGTGCTGAGCTTCGCCCGCGGCATGCGCTGCGAGCCAGCCGACGCCGACCTGCGCGCGGTCGCCGATGATGTCGTCCGCCTGCTGTCGCGGCAGGCCGAGCACGCCGGCGTGGCGCTGATCGCCGCAGGCACTGGACGCGGAAGGGCCGACACCCGTCGGTTGCGCCAGCTGCTGCTCAACCTCGCACTCAACGCCATCCAGGCGTGCAGCGGCGGACGCGGCGCGCAGGTCGTGCTGCGCATCGCCGATGACGCGATCACGGTCGAGGACGACGGCCCGGGCGTGCCGGCAGCGGTGCTGCCGCGCTTGTTCGCACCCTTCGCCAGCGACAGGCCTGAAGGCACCGGCCTCGGACTGCACCTCGCCAAGGCCATCGCCGACGCGCACGGCGCGCAGCTGGAACACGAACGGCAGACCCAACGTACGGTGTTCCGCCTGCGCCTGACGGGACCGCGGGCTTCAGCCCGCGCCGTTCAGCTCGACGCGGGCTGAAGTCCGCGGTCCTGGAGCACGCGCCAGGCCGCGCGCATGCTCGGGAAGGCGATGTCTTCGACCTGCACCTCGGCGGTGGGCAGCCAGCGCAGCGCGCCGATCTCGTCGGGATCTAGCTGCAGCTCGCCAGCAACCAGCTCGGCGGTGTAGAAGACGTCGAGGACGTCGTACTCGACCCCGCCGAAGAGGTAGCGGTTCGGCGACGAGCAGAGGTAGCGGATGCCGGTGATGGCGCCGCCGATCTCCTCGCGCACCTCGCGATGCAGGGCGTCTTCCGCCGATTCACCGGCGTCGACGAAGCCGCCAGGCAGGCCGAGCAGGCCCTTGCCCGGATCCTTGCCGCGCACGGTGAAGAGATGGCGGCCGGCCGCGTCGCGCACGAAGCAGCCGACACCGACCGTGGGTCCGCCGAACAGGGTCAGGCCGCAGGCGACGCAGCGGAACGGCGAGCCGGAACCGGTGCGGGGGGCGGCGCAGCGCGGACAGCGGTCGATGATGGCGAGCCAACCCATGCTACCCGCCGAGCCGCTTCAGACAGGCGGCGCGCATCAGTTCAGCTGGCGCCTCCAGTCCGGTCCAACGCCGGAACTGGGCGCAGGCCTGGTCGATGAACATGTCGAGGCCGAGCACGGTGCGGCAGCCGGCGGCGGCCGCATCGCGGATCAGCCGCGTTTCCAACGGGTTGTAGACGCTGTCGAATACGCCGCTGCCGGACGGAAAGAGATGCGGCCAGGGCGTGTCGGTAGGCGCTTTCAAGCCGACTGCGGTCATGTTGACCAGCAGTTCGAACGGCTCGCTGGCGAGCGACTGCCACGGCACGGCGCGGCAGCCGACCTCGCGTGCCAGCTCCTCGGCCCGGGCGGTGGTGCGGTTGGCGAGGGCGACCTGCGCACCGGCCGCCTTGAGCGCGAACACCGCCGCGCGTCCGGCTCCGCCCGCCCCCAGCACCAGCACGCGCCGATCGTTCAGTTCGCCGATGGCGCGCTCGCCACAGCGGCGGATCGCGTCGGCATCGGTGTTGGCCCCGGTCAGGCGGTCGTCGCGCCGGTAGATGGTGTTCATCGCCCCGACCAGGTCGCACAGCGGCTCGAGGTCGTCCATGCGCCCTTGCAGGGCGTGCTTGTGGGGAATGGTGATCGAGAGGCCGCGGATCCAGCTGCCGCACGCGTCCCAGAATGCGGGCGCATCCTCGACCCGGAACGGCGCATACACGGCATCGAGATGGTGGTGGGCGAAGGCGAGATTGTGCACCAGCGGCGAGAGCGAGTGCGCGATCGGGCTGCCGATGACGCCGTAGACCGCGGTGGCCGGCGTCTGCGCGCGCAGCCGGCACATGCCCAGTAGATCATCGGTGGTCGGCTGGCCCGGCGCGCTGCCGGCATCGCCGGGCAGGCGGGCGAAGACCAGGGCCGAGCCCCACACGCCGGCGAGCAGGCGCGAGGGCAGGCCATGCTCGCCCATGGCCATGGCCGCGACCGGCCCATCGCCGTCGACCAGCCGGCGTACTCCGTCGAGATCGGCCGCGTCGTGCGGCGTCACCGCAACCTTCGCCAGATCGGCGTGACAGGCCCGCATCGCCATGATCTTGTCGACCAGCGCCGCGCCCGGCCCGCTGAAGTCGTGGTAGCTGAGGATCAGCCTTGCCCGCTTCGGTCGCCACGGCCTGGCGGCGTGGAACACCAGCTCGCGGTCGATCCACGCGGCCCCGGCGGCATCGGCCTGCGCGTACAGCGCCAGGCGCTCGTCCTCGCTGCCGTCCCAGCTGCCATGTTCGCGGCAATGGCGCAGGGTGACGATGGCTGGCAGGGCGAGCGACGGGAGGCACGCGAGGATGCCGGCAGCAGATCCGCCCTCGGCCAGGCATAGGTCCAGACGGACCTCGACCAGGTCCGCGCCTGCCGCCTTGGCGTGCTCGCTGCCGGCGATGAGAAATCGCGGCTCGGGATTGGACAGCGGCACCACTACCTGGGTCATGGACGCGCAGCGTGACCTTCTACAGCCGGCCGCAACGGGGTTCCCCCGATTGACGGACGGCGTGGGGCTCCCAGCTTCGCCTTTTCCATGAAGATCCACGAGTACCAGGGCAAGACCCTCTTCCGCCAGGCCGGGGTTCCCGTCCTGCGCGGCATCCCCTGCACCACGCCCGAGGCGGTCGAAGCCGCTGCGCGCGAGCTGGCCTCACCGGTGGTCGTGGTGAAGAGCCAGATCCACGCCGGCGGCCGCGGCAAGGGCACGGTGTTCGCCGACGAGGCCTGCACCCAGCTGGTCATGGAAGGCGGCGTCAAGGTGGTGAAGAGCCCGGAGCAGGCGCGCGAGGTCGCGGCCAAGCTGCTCGGCAACTGCCTGCGCACGGCGCAGACCGCCGGCACCGGCAAGCGCGTCAACACCATCTACGTCGAGGATGGCTGCGCGATCGCCAAGGAGCTCTACCTCTCGGTGCTGCTCGACCGCGCGGTCGGCGCCCCGGTGGTGGTCGCCTCGGCTGACGGCGGCATGGACATCGAAGAGGTCGCGCACAACACGCCCGAGCGCGTGCTGCGCGTGCACATCGATCCGGCCCAGGGCATCCAGGACCACCAGGCGCGGCTGCTCGCCTTCCAGCAGGGTCTGACCCCGGTGCAGGTCGGCGCCTACGTCAAGACGGTGAAGGCACTGGTGCGCTGCTTCCTCGACACCGACGCCGACATGCTCGAGGTCAACCCGCTGGTGGTGACCGCCAAGGACGAGGTGGTCGCGCTCGACAGCAAGATGAGCTTCGACGACAACGCGCTGTTCCGCCATCCGGACATCGCGGCGATGCTCGACCCGACCGAGGAGGACCCCTCCGAGATCGAGGCCAAGAGCCACGACATGGCCTTCGTCAAGCTGGGCGGCAACATCGGCTGCATGGTCAACGGCGCCGGCCTGGCCATG
This sequence comes from Planctomycetota bacterium, assembly GCA_022841245.1. GTDB lineage: Bacteria > Planctomycetota > UBA11346 > UBA11346 > UBA11346 > UBA11346. Next base: position 2,540 of record JALHRW010000117.1, on the reverse strand, counting down.
GCGACGATGGACGCCATCGCGCTGTACGGCAGCCAGCAGGGCGCATTCCCCGCCAACTTCCTCGACGTCGGCGGCGGCGCCACCGCCGAGAAGGTGACCACCGCCTTCAAGATCATCCTCAAGGATCCGTCGGTGGAGGCCATCCTGGTCAACATCTTCGGCGGCATCATGAAGTGCGACACCATCGCCACCGGCGTGCTGACCGCGGTGAAGGAGGTCGGCCTCGACCGCCCGCTGATCGTCCGCCTCGAAGGCACCAACGTCGAGCTGGGCAAGAAGCTGATCGCCGAGAGCGGTTTGGCGGTGATCGCCGCCGACGACCTCAAGGATGGCTGCATCAAGGCCGCCATCGCGGCGGCGAAGTGGCGTGCCGACAAGGGCATGGCACCGCGCGCAGCGCTGCCGCAGCCGACGCCGATCGCCTACATCCCGAAGAAGAAGGCCAAGCCGGCGAAGAAGGCGGCCAAGAAGATCGTGAAGAAGCCGGCCAAGAAGATCTCCAAGAAGCCCGTGTCGAAGAAGAAGGGACGCTGACATGTCAGTCCTCGTCAACAAGAAGACCCGCCTCATCTGCCAGGGCATCACCGGCAAGGTCGGCACCTTCCACTCCAACGGCGCCATCGCCTACGGCACCAACTTCGCCGGCGGCGTCACCCCCGGCAAGGGCGGCCAGAGCTGGGCCAGCGAGAAGGGCAAGAACTTCCCGGTGTGGAACACCGTCGCCGAGGCGATGCGCGAGGGCGGGGCCAACGCCTCGATGATCTTCGTGCCGCCGGCCGGCGCCGCCGACGCCATCCTCGAGGCCATCGCCGCCAAGATGCCGCTGATCGTCGCCATCACCGAGGGCATCCCGGCCCGCGACATGTACGCGGTCAAGCGCGCGCTGGAAAACAGCTCCTCGCGTCTGGTCGGCCCGAACTGCCCCGGCGTGATCACGCCGGGCGAGTGCAAGATCGGCATCATGCCCGGCTACATCCACAAGCGCGGCAGCACCGGCATCGTCAGCCGCAGCGGCACGCTGACCTACGAGGCGGTGTTCCAGAGCACCAAGTGCGGCCTCGGCCAGAGCAGCTGCATCGGCATCGGCGGCGACCCGATCAAGGGCACCGACTTCATCGACTGCCTCGAACTGTTCAACGCCGACCCCGAGACCAAGCAGATCATCATGATCGGCGAGATTGGCGGCGACTCCGAGGAGCGGGCATGCGCCTACATCAAGGCGCACGTCAAGAAGCCGGTGGTCGGCTTCATCGGCGGCACCCGCGCCCCCAAGGGCAAGCGCATGGGCCACGCCGGCGCGATCGTCAGCGGCAACACCGGTACCGCGGAAGCCAAGCTGAAGGCTATGCGCGACGCCGGCGTGTTCATTGCGGAGAGCCCGGCGACCCTGGGCGACACGTTGCTGCGGGCTGTCGCCCGCTAGCTCGGGGACTTCACCGGCGGAGCTTCCGAGCTACTCGGGCGGTTGGTTGCCGATGGTCCAGGCCAGCCGGTCGGCGGCGTAGCGGCAGAAGTCGCGCGGCGTCGACAGCACCGACTTCCAGCCGTTGACCGCCGAGGCCTGCTGGCCGGCGTTGCGCTTCCACCAGCCCTCGATGTCGCGCTGCACGTCTTCGCGTCGGGTGTCGAGCTGCAGCTGCGCGCTCCACAGCACGGCACCATCGTGGCAGGAGATGAGGTGCAGCGAGGCGCCGAGGCTGACCGGGTGGAAGCCGTCGAAGTGCTCGACCCGGCCGATGACCACGGCGTCGCAGCCGGTCGCGTCGCGCACCGCCAGCAGGCTGTCGACCGGCACGCGGCCCTCGTGCAGGTCGGGCAGGGCGAGGCCGATGGCGCGCTCGGGACCGACCAGCACGGTCTCATGGATGCCGAGGGCGCGCAGGCTGCCGGCGAAGGCTGGTGACAGCTCGGCGGCGCCTTTGCCGACCTTCTCGGCCAGGGCGAAGGGCAGCACGGCGACGCGCAGCGCTTCGATCGCGCGCGGGGTGGTGTGCCAGGCGACTGAGCCGGGCGGGGCCACCGGCATGCGCCGGAACGGATTGCGCGAGATGTCCGAGCAGCCGCTGAGCAGCACGGCGAGCGTGAACAGGAGGAGGCGCATCAGTGGTGCTCCGCAGGCTTGGGCGGAATCAGGGCCGGGGCTGGCGGCGGCACCGAGCTGTCGAGCTGCCGCGCCGCTTCGCGCGCCTCGTCCTGCAGTTCGAGCAGCTGGGTGGTCTGGCCGGGGATCAGCTTGAGGATGTTGGCGGCGAAACGGAAGTGCTCGCGCTCGGCCTTGAGGCGCTGCAGCTCGCTGCTGGCGAGCTGGCCGCGCAGGCTTTCGGCCCGTTCGCGCGCTTCGCCCAGGGCCTGCTGCGCCGTCACCAGCGCGTCGCGGGTGTAGGCCAGGTCGCCGGCCTGCTCGCCCAGGTTGCGGCCCTGGTCGCGCACGGTCTGCAGCTCGCGGGTCAGCTCGGCGACGCGCGTGTCGCGGGCGGCGATGCGCGACTCGGCGTCGGCCAGTTCGCGCTCGAGGCGGCGCAGGCGGTCGAGCGGCGGCT
>JALHRW010000116.1 GCA_022841245.1 Planctomycetota bacterium | reverse complement strand
AGCACCTGCGCGCGCTGCTGCTGGCGCAGGAGCGGCCCGAAGAGCTGTTCGCGCCGGCGACGGATCACGGCCGGCTCGCCGGCCTGCTGGCGCAGATGGCGGAACGCTGCGAGCAGGCCTGGGACGAGACCTCGCTGGCGGCGGCGGCCGGTCTTTCGCCGGCGCACCTGCGCGAATTGTTCCGTCGTCAGCTCGGCTGCCCGCCGCACCGCCACCTCGTCCGCCTGCGCGTGCGTCGGGCCGGCGACCTGCTCCAGGTCGGCGGCACCGTCGCTGCTGCCGCTGCTGCTGCCGGCTTCGCCAGCGTGCGCGGCCTACGTCTTGCCTTCCGCCGCGAGCTGGGCTGCAGCCCGCGCCGCTCGACCTGGCAGGACTGATCCCGGAGACGCCAAGCCTCGCATCCTCGGTCTGCCTGCTATTGCCGCTCGCGCCAGAACCGACCCCTGGGCGCGTCGGGTGGCAACCAGCGGCGCAATGCCGGATCGAACGGTATCCGCAGCGTGACCGGAGCTGAACCGTCCTTCCAGGAGAGCTCGATCTCGTTCCGGCCGGAAGCGCCAGGCGCCAGGCGCCAGGATCCGGGTATCGGCTCCTCGCAGATGGAGCGCATCACCGTGCTCTCCTCGAGCTCCTCGCTGCCGTCCGCCCGTCTGACCGGTATCAGTTCGGTGACCGTTTCGAGTCGGTCGACGCCTGCATGAGCGTTGAATTCCAGGGCGACCATCGCCGGGCAGCCCGGGGCCAGCAGGTCGCGGATGAGCACGAAGGGCGGGCGGTCGTAGTCGCGGCCGCCGTCGCAGATCACCAGCTCCGCAGCCGTACCGTCGCCATCGGCGTCCATCACGAAGGCCTGTTCGCGGCCGCTGCGGTAGGTGAAGGTGACGGAACCGGCCGGATCGCAGGCGATGGCGATTCGCACCTGCGCTTGGGCGGGGAATGTGGGCACGGTGATGCCGCCGGCGCCCCGCCCGGTACCGCAGCGGGCGCCGCCGCCCCCGCTGGCCAGGATGGCGCTCTGGCTACCCGGCCGTCCGAGCAGGCCGACGAGCTGGAGCCGCTCGTCATCGTAGGTGGTCAGCAGCGCCGGCGCCGGCGGCAGCAGCAGTTTGCGCACGGCGTCCAAGGCCCGCGGATCCCCGGCGGGAAGGGCGAAGAGCCCGGCCAGCACGGCGGCGCGATCGAGCGGAAGCGCGGTCACGGCCGCACGCAGCGCGGTGACGACCTGCGGCGTCGCCTTGAGGCCGTGCAGGGGGTTGAACGGGTTGTCCCGGTCCAGGTCGCAGGCGATCCGCCAGGCGGCGAAGGGCTGGTCGGCGGCAATCCAGGCCAGGGCCGCCCGCCGCCGCCATTCCAGCGCGGCCAGCGCCTCAGGCGGATCAGGCGCGTCAGGCGACTCCTTGCACAGGTCGGCACGCTTCAGGCAGGCGACCACGTCCATCGGCCAGACGATCTTGGACATCGCCTCCATCGCCTCGGGGATGCCGGCCTCGGCGGCGCGGCGCATCTCCTCGGCGGCGCGCGCCTTGTCCTCGGGCATGCCTTGTCCGGCACCGCGCATGCCGGCCAGACGTGCGAGGGCGCGCATATCGCCAGCAGCCAGAGCCTCGTTGTAGGCGGCGATCGCATCGTCGTAGCGGAAGCGCTTGCGCAGGGCGTCACCGCGCTCGGTTGCGGACTCCCCGGCCTGGAACCCCGCTGCGACGAGGACGAGCAGCAGGAGCAGGCGGCTAGGCATGCATCATGTAACGCTGCGCTGCAGCGCTGGTTCAGCGCCTTGCGCCGCGCAGGCATCCTGGCGTGATGCCGAAACGTGCGCGGAAGGCGTGGACGAAGTGGCTCGCGGTGGCGAAGCCGCAGCGCTGGGCGATGGCGGTGAGCGGCTGCGTGCTTCCGCGCAGCAGCAGCTCGGCCTGGTGCAGCCGCTCGCGCCGCAGCCAGGCAGCCGGGGCGAGGCCGAGGCGGCGGCGGAACAGGCGCGTCAAGTGCTCGCGCGAGACGCCCACCGATCTGGCCGCATCTGCGACATCGACTGGCTGGCCGAGGCGGCGGACGAGAAAGGCGCAGGCCGCCTCCAGCGCGTCGCGTCCCGGTTCGGCGGAGCCGGGGTTGGCCTCGGCCAGGGCGAGCAGCACGTCGCTGGCGATGCGCGCCGAGTCTGCCAGGGCGAGGCGGCGGTGGCGGATGCCCGGACCGCGCGCCAAGTCAGATAGACGGACCAGCGCGGGGTGGGCCGGATCGCAGGCCAGGGCGTGGCCGTGCCGGGCGGTCAGCTCGCCGAGCATCGACAGGGCGGCGGTGCCGTGCAGGTTGATATAAATGAAATCCCAGCGCAGCGTCTGCGGATCGGCGGCGTAAGCCACCGGCTGCCCGTAGCGGAATGCGAGGCAGCGTCCGGGCGGCAGGGCGAGGCCGGCGCCGCCGGTGCGTCCATCCGGCCACAGCCGGCCGCAGCCGGCGAGCGTGATCTGCACCGCACCCATCGCGTTGTTACGGTCGGCGGCCGAGTGGCGGTAGGTGTGCGCCAGCCCGGTTTCGCGGATGACGCGGTCGACGGCCGGCAGGCCTCCGGCGTGATCGAGGGTGCTGACCACGATGCCACTGGCGCCAGGAACGACCGGGATGATCACACCTGCGATATGATGGGGTCGCTTGCGACATGGGAAGCGCCGCCCGGACAGGCATCATGGCGGCATGCAACAGCTCGCCTGCCGCCCCGCCATCGCCGGTTGCGACGTCCTCGGCCTGCGCCTCGACCTGGTCGGCGACCCAGGCCCCTTCCGCCATCGATTGAGCATCGTCAGCATCGCTGCTGGTCTCGCCGAGGTCGAGCTGGTGCTGGAAGTCGCCGCCCCCGCCCCGCCGCCTGCCATCGTCCTGCGCCTGACTGGCGAGGCGGCTGGCATCGCCCACACCTGGCGGCCTGACCGCAGCGGTTCGGTCGGCATCAACCCCGACTGGAGCAACGACGTGGTCGCCGCACGCGCCGCCAGCCAGTCGCCGGTGCTGTGCCTGCATGGCATCGACGGGATCAGCCGCCTGACCCTGGCCGCCGCTGACGCCACCCACGGCAGCCTGCTCGGCGCCGGGGTGCGCGAGGAGGACTGCCGGCTGATCGGCCGCTACGAACCGTTCCTCGCCGGTCGCGCCGCGGCGACGCGCTTCAGCGTGCGGCTGCGCCTCGACGTCCGCGCCGTGCCGTGGCACCAGGCGGTGCAGGAGGTCGCGCGCTGGTGGGAGACGATGCCCGGGCTGGTGCCGATGCCGGTGCCGGGGGCAGGCCGCGAGCCGATGTACTCGACCTGGTACTCGTTCCACCAGGCCTGCGATCCGCAGCCGGTGCTGGCCGAATGCCGTCGCGCCCGCGAGCTCGGCTGCACTGCGGTGATCGTCGACGACGGCTGGCAGACCTGCGACACCAGCCGCGGCTACCACCTCGCTGGCGACTGGCAGCCCGAGCGCATGGGCGACATGCGCGCCTTCGTCGATGGCGTGCACGCCCTCGGCATGCGCGTGCTGCTGTGGTACGCGGTGCCGCTGATCGGCTTCCAGACCGCGGCGTACAAGCGCTTCGAGCGCTGCATGCTGCGCCGCGACGAGCGCCTCGGCTGCGGTATCGCCGATCCGCGCTATCCCGAGGTGCGCGCCTTCCTCTGCGACCTCTACGAGCGCCAGCTGGTGGAGTGGGGCCTCGACGGACTGAAGCTCGACTTCATCGACTGCATCCAGCCGGTGGCAGGCATGGCGCTGGGCACCGGCGACGGTCGCGACATCGGTGATCTCGACGAGGCGGTCGATGCTCTGATGAAGGAGGTGGTGCGCCGGCTGCAGGCCCGCCGCCCCGACCTGCTGATCGAGTTCCGCCAGGGCTACATCGGCCCGCTCATGCGCTCGTTCGGCAACCTCTTCCGTGCCGGCGACTGCCCCTACGACGCGGCCGCCAACCGTGCCCGCATCGTCGCCGTACGCATGCTCGCCGGCAGCAGCGCAACGCACGCCGACATGCTGATGTGGTCGCCGCACGACGCGCCCGAGGTCGCGGCGCGTCAGCTGCTGGCGGTGCTGTTCGCGGTGCCGCAGATTTCGGTGTTGATCGAGCGCCTGACCACGGCGCAACGCGCCATGCTGTCGTTCTGGCTTGGCTGGTGGCGCGAGCACCGCGCCACGCTGCTCGACGGGACGTTGTCGGCCGAGGAGCCGGAGGCCGGCTGCCCGCTGGTCGCGGCCGAAGGCGCGGGCGAGCGCATCATCGCGGTCTACGCCGACCGCGTGGTGCGGCTGGCCGCGCTGCCGGCACGCTGCTGGCTGGTCAACGCCACCTCGCGTTCCGAGCTGGTGGTGCTGGCCGCGGAGCCGCTCGGCCGCCGGCGCGTCATCGTGCGCGACTGCCAGGGCGCCGTGGTGTCGACTGACGACCTCGACCTCGCCGCCGGCGCGCATCGCCTCGCCGTGCCGCCCAGCGGCCTGGTCCTGCTGGAGGGTTGAGCTACGGCGCGGCGCTGACTGCGATGCGGTGGTGCACCGGCTTGAGCAGGGCGCGGACTGCAGCCATCTTCTCGTTGCGGATGACGACCTGACGATCGATCAGCTGCTGGAGCAGCGCCTTGGATGCAGCGTCGGCATCGATGCGGTCGCGCCAGCCGACGTTGATCAGCCCCTTCACCAGCGTGGTCTCGAACTCCTGCTGCGCAGCCACCGCCTTGTGCAGGCCGTCCATCGCTGCGTCGAAGGGGGTCGCGGTGAACAGAGCCATCAGGTTGACGCCGGCCTTCAGCTGAGCGCCGTCGACCACCACCTCCTTGTCGCCCCAGGTCAGCTTGGCCTTGGGCCACGGGCAGTCGGGCATCGCCACGACGAAGCGATCGAGCTTCTCGATGAAGTCGGTGTGCGGGGCGATGCTGCGCGTCGAGTTCGGCGATTTGCCGTCGCCGCCCAGGACGTAGGGCCAGCGCGCGCTGTCGAGCTCGACCGCGCCGTTCTCCGCCTTGGTCACGATATGCCCGGCGCTGGCGGTGGCCGTGCCGTCGGCGGCCAAGGTGATGCGGCCGATCTCGCCGTCACAGCCGAGGGCGCTGAGGAAGGCCGCCGCCATCAGCAGATGGCCGTTCTGATCCGGGTGCACGCCGTCGCCGCCGCCGACATGGTACTTGTCGCCGTAGGCAGCCTTGGCCTTGGCCATCGCCTCCAGCATCGGATGGTGGACGTCGGCGTGGCGCACGCCCTTCTCGCTTGCGACCTCCTTACCCAGCTCGCCCAGCTTCTCGAGGTTCTTGTTGTAGACCGCGGCGCCGATCGGGTTGCGCCAGGTGACGCTGTCGACCACGCCGGGCGAGCCGAGCACGATCTCGCGCACGCCGGCCTTCTTCAGCTGCTCGGTGTAGGCGGCGGTGGCATCGCGGTAGGTCTTGCCGATGGCGTCGGTGTAGGTGGTGTAGTTGCCGTCGTTCATGCCGTAGCAGGTGGTAGCGACTGTTGGCTTGAACCAGTCGATCGACTTGAGTCCGCGGTTGACCCAGCCGCCGGCGCGCTCGCCGCCCCAACCGAACTGCGCGACGTCGAGGTCGGCGACGCCTGACGAGGCGAGCAGGTAGACCTCGATGAAGCGCGAGTACTGCTTCTGCTCGGTGATCGAATCGCCGATCACCGCGACGCGGTCGCCGGGCTTGAGCAGCGGATCGGCCGCTGGCAGCCAGGCGGCGAGGGCGAGGAGGATGGCGGAGAGGCGGGCGCAGGTGCTCATGATGGCTCCGGAGGCTAGGCAGGCTATGTCGCGGCGCGGCGATATGGAGTGGCTAGTCGCGGCGGCGTGCCGGCTGTCTGCCGCGCACATGGGCAATTCGACGCAAGCTTTCGGCAGAGTGGCGATCAGGACTGGAATCGCGGACTTCCCATCCACATTAGCGCCTCCGCGGCAGCGGTAGCCGATGCGGGGGCCGCCCCCCGCCGTTGCCACCACCCAGCATCCCGGCGGCCACGGATGCCTCGACGCGAGCCCGCATGCCTACACGCCTCCTCCTCGCCATCGCCACCGCTCTGCTGCTCAGCGGCTGCGGCGAGGAGACGAGCACGGATCCGCAGGCCGCCATCGCAGCCGGTGCAGCCCTGTGCAGCAGCTACAACTTCGATCGTGCCGCCGTCCACTTCGCCGCCGCTCGCGCCCTTGCCCAGCCCGGTACCGAGGTCTGGCAGCAGGCGACCTTCGGCTTGGCGGTGGCGCGCCAGCAGGAGGTACCGATCGAGTTGCCGCGCATCGCCGAGGCGACCGCGCTGTTCAAGGAGGTGGTCGAGCAGGGGGGCGCCTCGTCGCTCGCCGCGCGATCCTGCCTCAATCTGGGCCGCATCGCCGAGTTGCGCGACACCAGTGCGGACCAGCCGGATCTGCCGCAGGCGCGGCGCTGGTACCAGAAGGTCATCGACACCTGGCCCGACGCATCGATCAGTGGCGAGGCGACCCTGCGCCTGGCGGTGACCTGGATCCAGTCGCTTGAACGCAAGGACGTCGAGGCCGGCATCGCCATCCTCGAGACGCGCGCCGCCAAGCCGAACGAACCGTGGGCTGGCGCTCTGTGGAAGCAGGCCGGCGACTCCTGGTGGATCAACCTCGGCGACCGCAAGAACGCGATCCGCTGCCTGTCGCGTTGCATCGACGCTGGCCATCCCGATCCCTCGCGCGCCGCCCTGACGGTGTGGCGCGCGGCCAAGCTGGCTGACGAGGACGCCGACCGCGAGACGGCGCTGAAGTTCTACCGCCGCATCATCGAGCGGCATCCCAACAGCGGCATGGCCTGGGATGCGCAGCAACGCATGCGCGAACTCGGTGTCGAACCGCCGCCGATCAAGCTGGCCGTGATGCCAGAGGAGACGAAGGCATGAGCGTGCACAGCACCATGCTGGCGGCCTCGGTCGGGCAGCCCAAGTCCAGGTTGAAGGGTCTGATGACCGGCTGGAATGCGGTCGGCGTGGTCCTGCTGGTGGTCACCCTGGGCATCAGCCTGTGGCGCGTGGCCAGCACCGAGCGGCAGCTCTATGCTGGCGACGTCGCGGTGGTGCGCGTCTCGCACTGGCAGCTCGAACTCGGCTACCGCCAGGCGCTGCAGCGCCTGATGGACGACTACAACGCGCTGCAGGACGAGCGCTTCAAGCGCGGCGAGATCCCGAAGAAGGTGCAGGTCATCCAGCTGCCGGTGTCGGAGAAGACCTACGGCCAGCTGATCAACACCAACCTGATCGCGCACACCGCCCCCGACATCATCGAGATGGGCATGACGCGCATGATCTCGGGCGGCTACAAGGCCGAGTACTTCGTCAACATCTCCGGCCTGGCCGAGCAGCCCAACCCCTACAACGCACCGCAGTACCTCGATCCGCAGCTGGACGAGGAGACGCGCAAGGCGCTGCCGCTGATGCCGTGGCGCGACACCTTCCTCGACGGCATGATCGGCGGCTTCGATCGCGATCTGCAGGGCTACTACGCGGTGTGCACCACCTTCGCTCCTGGCGGTCGGCTGGCCGTGAACGTCGACCTGGTCAGAGCCGCCACCGGCAGCGACAAGCTGCCGACCACTCTGGGCGAGCTGCTCGACACCTGCGCCAAGCTGCGTGCTTACGGCAAGCAGACCGGTCGTGAGATGTGGCCGATCGCCGCCACACGCTACAATACCAACAACTGGCACAGCATGGTGGCCCCGTTCCTGCGCGAGTCCCAGCGTCCGCTCGACACCGATCGCGACGGCGCGGTGTCGATCCACGAGTTCCTCACGGCGTCGCAGAAGGGCGTGTGGAGCTTCAGCGATCCGGCCATGGCCGATCTGGTCGCCGCCACTCGCGCCCTGTCTGCCGAATTCCCCAATGGCTTCACCGCCATGGACCGCGATGCCGCGATGTTCCTGTTCACCCAGCAGCAGTCGGCGTTCTTCCAATGCGGCGCGTGGGATGCCGGCACCGTCTACCGCCTGGCCCAGGGCAAGTTCAAGGTCGCCATCATGGGCAACGTCATGCCCGGCGAGGGCGAGAAGTGGGGCCCCAAGTACCCGGTGAACGAGGCCTCGATGACCGCGGCGTGTAGCTACGGCCTGTACAAGCTGTCGCCCAACCTCGACGTCGCGGTCGATTTCCTGCGCTTCTGGACCAGCCACGCCCAGAACCAGCGCTTCAACCAGGAGGCCGACTGGGTGCCATGCATCGTCGGCACCAAGCTGACGGACAACATGAAAGCCTTCACTCCGCGCATCGCCGGCGTTTACGGCGGTTCCGGCTGGCTGCCGACCTGGGAGGGCGAGCAGATCCGCCTGACTCTGGAAGGCCAGATGCTGGGCGTGCAGACCGGTGAGATCACCCACGCGATGATGGCCGAGAAGATGCGCGCCGCGGTCGCCGACCCCGACTATGGTGCGCCCAAGGTGTTCCAGCGTGGCGACGAGCTGAGCCGCGACCAGCTGCGCGCCTCTGAGCGCAGCATCGGTACCCAGGCGCTGCTGCGCCTGCTCGCCCCGGCCAGGGCCGGCAGCGAATCCAACTACCGCGCCGTGGTCTCGACCCAGAGCCAAGGCCTGAACGGCATGGTCAACGAGTCGTTGCGGCGTTGCGCCGAACGCGAGCTGCCCAAGCCGGCGACGCAGACTGGAGACGCCAAGTGAGCGAACCCCTCATGCCCAGCGGCGGTGGCTTCCAGGGCTGGCTGTCCCGCGCCAGGTTCACCACCGTGCTGTGGATGCTGATGATTCCGGCGATGGCCGGACTCGTGGCCTTCACCTACGTGCCGAACATCGAGTCGATCATCTACTCGTTCTACAAGTGGGACGGGGCGATGATCGAGGAGTACCGGGGGCTGGAGAATTTCCGGGAGGCCTTCCAGGGCGACCCGCGGTTCTGGGGCACCTTCCTCCTCATCCTCATCCTGCTGGCGGCGAACCTGCTGAAGATGTGGCCGTCGATCTTCGCCGCGATCGTGCTGCATCGCATGAAGTCGGAGAAGTCGCAGTACCTCTACCGCGTGATGTTCGTCATCCCCATGGTCATCCCGGGGTTGGTCGCGCTGCTCCTGTGGAAGAGCTTCTTCGACGCCAACGTCGGCATCTTCAATGGCTTCCTACAGGCCACCGGGCTGATGAACGTGCTGGCCTGGGCCGACCAGGCGTGGCCGGCGATGACCGGGTACATGAACGGCAGCGTGATGGCCTGGAATCCCGACGGCAGCACTACGATGAACGTCGCCACTCTGCCATTCAAGGCGATTGCTGTGATTTTTGGTGGTGGCTGGGGCCTGGCCCTTTGGGGAGCCAAAGTGCTTTTACTCGGGCGCGGATGGAAGCCGTTTGCGAAATTTTGGCTGCTCTGGCCGCTGTTAGCGGCGCTGGCGGTGCTCGCATGGGGCGATGGACTCGTTTCTGCAGTGGCGCGCAGCGCAATGCTCATATCCTCGGCATGGTTCATTGGAGCTTGGCTGCGTGCCCGTGACCCCCACGAGGCCCCCACCCGCATCGCTTGGATCGGCTGGAGCTGCGTCGCGCTGGGCGTGATCCTGGTGCTGATCACCAAGGTGTGGACGCATCCGACCAACGCCTTCGAGATGGGCCGCCCGGCCTGGCTCGGCCACAGCCAGCTGGTGCTGCCGGCCGTCATCCTGTGGGGCTTCCCCTGGATCGGCACGGTCGGCGTACTCATCTACCTCGCCGGCCTGTCGAACATCTCGCAGGAGGTCTACGAGGCGGCCGAGCTCGATGGGGTCGGCTTCTGGGGGAAGATCTTCCGCATCGAAGTGCCGCTGATCATGACCCAGGTGCGCATCAACCTGATCTTCCTGACCATCGGCACGCTCAACGACTACGCCTTCTTCCTCATCCTGCTCGGCCCCAGCGGCGGTCCTGACGGCGCCGGCCTGACTCCGGGTCTGTACATGTACCAGCAGGCCTTCATCAACGGCCGCCTGGGCTACGCCTGCGCCCTCGGCATGGTGATGTTCCTGATCATCCTCTATATCACCGTCTTCTACCAGCGCCACGTCAAGGTCGACAAGTGAGGCGCTGTCTGTTTCAGGGGCTACGCCCCTACGGCCTGCGGCCTACCCCGCTGGCTTTGTCGGGGCTTGGTTTCTTCGAAACCATGGCGGCATCGGCTGCGCCGATTGTATGCCGCCACCACCCCTTGGCGCCAGCACCCCATCCCGAGGTGAAGCCGTGAGTCTCAGTCCCCAACGCCTCCGCACCCTGAAGGAGCTGGCCAAGCACGCGATCCTGCTCGGGATCCTGTTCTTCAGCTTCGTGCCCTTCGCCCTGATGCTGGTGATCAGCTTCAAGGACAACGACCAGTTCGTCGCCAACCCTTGGCTGCCCGACGCGATCGGCAGCTGGCATTGGGAGAACTGGATCAAGGGCTGGAACACCGTCGGCCCGTACATCGCCAACTCGATCGTCACTTCGCTCGGCGCGGTGCTGCTGTGCCTGGCGTTGGCCATCCCCGCGTCCTACGTCATCGCGCGCTACCGGTTCCGCGGCCGCGAACTGGTCTACTACGGCTTCATCCTGACCATGTTCCTGCCAGGCGGTGCGGCCGCGCTGGTCACCACCTTCCAGATGATGAGCAACCTGCACCTGGTGAACAGCCTGTGGGCGCTGGTCATCCTCGGTGGCGTCGGCGGCCAGATCTCGTGCATCTTCATCCTGCGCCAGTTCATCGAGGACATCCCCAAGGAGCTGTTCGAATCGGCCGAGATCGATGGCGCCGGCCACTTCCGCCAGATGTGGTCGATCATGCTGCCGCTGTCCGGCCCGATCCTCGGCACCTTGGCGATCATGAACTTCCTCGGCACCTGGAACAACCTGATCATGCCGATGATCCTGCTGCGCGATGACGCCAAGCTGACCATCCCGGTCGGCCTGATGCGCCTCGATGGCGAGTACGTCAAGATGTGGGGCGAACTGATGGCGGGCTACTCGATCGCCGCCATCCCCCTCGTCATCCTCTTCCTCTTCTCCACCCGTATGTTCGTCCGCGGCCTCACCGCGGGCGCCGTGAAGGGCTGATCCACATGGCCGACATCGAACTCATCGAGCTCAGCAAGATCTACGACAACGGCTACCAGGCCGTGAAGCCCTCCAACCTGCGCATCAAGGACAAGGAGTTCATGGTCATGGTCGGGCCCTCGGGCTGCGGCAAGACCACCAGCCTGCGCATGATCGCCGGCCTCGAGTCGATCAGCGCCGGCGAGATCCGCATCGGCGGCCGCCGGGTCAACGACGTGCAGCCCAAGGACCGCGACATCGCCATGGTGTTCCAGAGCTACGCGCTCTACCCGCACCTGACGGTGTACGAGAACATGGCCTTCGCCCTGCGCCTGCGCAAAGTGCCGGCCCGGCAGATCCACGAGCAGATCGTCGCGGCGGCGGAGATGCTCAGCCTGACCTCGCAGCTGGAGAAGCTGCCCAAGGCCCTGTCCGGCGGCCAGCGCCAGCGCGTCGCCCTCGGCCGCGCCATCGTGCGCAAGCCCCAGGCCTTCCTCTTCGACGAGCCGCTGTCGAACCTCGACGCCAAGCTGCGCGGCGAGATGCGCTACGAATTGCGTCGCTTACAGCAGGAGCTGGCCACCACCGCGGTCTACGTCACCCACGACCAGATCGAGGCGATGACCCTGGGCGACCGCATCACCGTCATGTCGGTGGGCGAGATCCAGCAGGTCGCCCCGCCGCGCATCGTCTACGACTGGCCGTTCAACCGCTTCGTCGCCAGCTTCATCGGCACCCCGCCGATGAACTTCCTGCCCGGCCAGCTCAGCGACTCCGGTGGCGCCTGGACCGCGACGGTCGCCGGCCACAAGCTGCCGCTGACCATGGCGAACCGCGACAACCTCGGTCGCGCCAAGGAGGGCGGCATCGTCCTCGGCATCCGCCCCGAGCACCTGCACCCTGCGGCCACTGCACCAGCCGGCTCGCCCAGCGTGCCGATGCGCATCGACGTGGTCGAGCACATGGGCGACCACCAGTACGTCTACCTGCGCGCCGAAGGCCTGAAGGACGCGATGATCATGAAGGCTCCGGGCATGATCCAGCTGACGGTCGGCGAGAGCGCCCCCATCCACATCGACACCAGCCACGCCCACGTCTTCCAGGGCGCTGGCGAGCACGCGCCGAACATCACCTTGCCGCAGGGCTTCCCGCAGCAGCAGTGAGGCTGCCGCCCCCTGTTCAGTCCCGTAGACGTCGGCGCAGCAGGGCCGCGATCCGGTGTGCTTCGCGCAACGCCACCGTTTCGGACCAGTCGCGTTTCAGCATGCCGATCGCCACGGCTGCGGTCCCGCCATCGCCATCGGGGACGGCGATGGCCACCGCGCTGCGATCACTGCCGGCAGGCAGGTTGAGCACCCAGCCGCAGCGACGGATGGCGGAGCACTCGACCGACAGTTCCTCCCAGTCCGCCATTCCGGGCCAGGCTCGCTGGCTGGGCAGGCCGATGCGCTCGACCAGGCGACGGCGCGTTCGCCAGGGCAGGTGCGCGACCAGCAGACGGCCGCTGGCGCTGGCGTAGAGTTCGCGCTCTTCGGCCAGGCAGAGCGGATCGCCGTCGCCCTCGGCCCGCAGCACCACCAGCCGCTGGTCGCCGCGCAGCACCGCGACCAGGACCTGGGCGCCCAGGCGGCGGGCCAGGGCCGCGACCAGCGGTTGGGCCACGGCCACCAGCCGACCGCGGTAGGGCTGGCTGTGGGCCAGCGAAGCGGCGCGGGGGCCGAGCCGGTAGCCGCCACGCGGACCGCTCTGATCGGCCCAGCCGAGGGCGACGAGATCGCGCAGCAGGCGGACGCAGGTCGAAGGCGGGATCGCTGTTTCAGTGGCCAGGGCACGCAGGCTGAGCCCGGCCGGATGGCGGCCGAGATGGACCAGGAGCAGGGTGGCTCGGGAGAGCAGCTGGTTCACGCGAAGCCATTCTGCGGTACGACGGAGAGGCGGGCAAGCGGGGGCGCGAGGGGTATTCCATTGCCTCTCGGCGCTCGGCGCTCGGCAAGACAAGCCTCAGGCTGTGCTGAGGCTGCGGATGAGTCGGGAGAGCATCCGGCCGATGTCGTTGTTGCGCTGGATGAGCGCATCGACGTCCCGGCCGAGGGCCTTGATGATGGCGAGTTGGGCGGCGAGTTCGTCGTTCGACCCGCGCGCGATACGGATGAAGCGGATGAAGTCCGGGTCGGAACCTCGTCCTGCGCCCTCGGCCAGGTTCGAGATGACGGATACCGCTGCCCGCCGCATCTGGTTGCCGAGATCGGCGAACCGTGGTGTGAGTCGTGCGACGTCACTGATCTGTGCGAGTGCGAGGTGGTAGACGCGGAGGTTGTGGTACCGTGCCATGTTCTGGCTCCTTGTGGAGCCTGCCGCACCGCCCGCGCGCAGGGGTCAAGGCCGCGCAGCGCCGAGCGCAGCGAGGGCAGCCTTGACGCCGAGCACGAGCGGTACGGTAGGCGTAACAAGGTGCCAGACAGCCCCTCCCATCCAACGCATGCGTGTCTTGCCCAGCGCCCAGCGCCCAGCGCCCAGCGCCCAGCGCCCAGCGCCCAGCGCCTAGCACCAAGGCCCAGCGCCACTGGCTGATTGCCCCGCCTCGAAATGCCGCGCAACCGACGTTCCATCCCGCGGCACACCTGCTCACCCTCCCCCCGCCAGCACCCATGTGCTACGATCCCCGTCATGACCTGGACCATCGACACCTCCTTCCCCGGCGCCAACGCCTGCGGTGCCGCCCTCGACCTGCACGACGGGGCTCCCGCCCTGAGCATCGCTGCCGACCCGCGCCACGGCCCCGAAGCGCTGTGGTTCCGCCTACGCCTGCGCCGCCTCGACAGCGCCGCACCGGCTCCGTGGCTGCTCGTGCGCGGGGTCGATAACCTGCTCGGCGGCGGCGACGGTTCAGCGCTGCAGCCGGTGGCGCGCTGCGAGCGCGGCCCGTGGCAGCGCCTGCCGCGTGGCGTGCCGGTGCGGCATGCCGACGGCCGCATCGACTCCCGCTGGCGCCTGCCCGATGCCGCCGCGCTGATCGAGGTGGCCTTCTGCATCCCCTACGGCGACGAGGAGCTGGACCAGCTGCTCGCCGACACCCGCGGCCGCCTGCACCTGCGCAGCATCGGCAGCAGCGAAGGCGGACGGCCTTTCCTCCGCCTGGCCAATGGCGACGGGGTGGAGGGATCGCAGCGTCCCGGCCTGTTCATCCTCGCCCGCCAGCACGCCGGTGAGACGCCCGGATCGTGGGTCCTCGATGGGCTGCTGCGGCGCATCGCCGAACTGGGCGACGACGCCCCGTTGACCTGGGCCATCCCCTTCACCGACTGCGATGGGGTAGCCGAAGGCGCCTACGGCAAGGATCGCCATCCAGTCGACTACAACCGCGCGTGGTGGACGATGGGGCGGCGCCATGAGGTGCACTGCGCGATGCGCGACCTCGCGCGCTGGCGGGCCCGCTGCGCCCCGCGGCTGTGCCTCGACCTGCATGCGCCGGGGGCGCACGAACGCGACGGCAGCTACGTCTTCACCACCATCGGCGGATCTGCTGCGGCCTCGAACGCCAGCACCGCCTGGGCGGAGCGCTTCGCCGCCGCGCTCGGCGGGCGCTTCGCGTCGGCCCGGTTCATCCGCACCGCGACCTACCCCTCGCGCTGGCCGCGTGACACCCATCCATCCTTCACCTCGTGGGCGGCCGAACAGCAGCACCTCGATGCCCTCTCCCTGGAGACCAGCTATCAGGGACATGGAGACACCGCCTTCCTCGAGGTGGACTACCGCGAGATCGGACGGCGTCTCGCCGACGCATTGCGCTCCTGACGCCGTCCCGATGGCGGCGCTTGTCCGCAATGCCCTCGTGCGACGATGCGAGGATGGATGACTCTGTTCGCGTCGTCTGGGCCTGCCGCCTGGGCATGTTCGTGCAGGCGATGGTCATCAACCTCGCACCGCTGCTGTTCGTCCAGCTGCACGCCCAGTTCGGTTTGACCTGGGAGATGGTCGGGCGGTTGGTGCTGATCAATTTCCTCACCCAGCTCGCGGTCGATCTGGCAGGCAGCCGGCTGATCGCCCGCTGCGGTTTGCGCCCGCTGTGCGTGGCCGCGCATGTCGCAGCTTTCGTCGGGCTGCTGGTTTTCGCGGCCGCGCCGTTCGCAGGAGGTTACGCCACGCTGGTCGCGGGTACGGTGGTCTTCTCCGCCGGCTGCGGCCTGCTCGAAGTGCTGATGAGCCCCATCCTCGATGCCGTGCCCTCGCAGCGCAAGGCGGGGGACATGGCCCTGCTGCACGCCTTCTATCCGATCGGCAAGCTGGCGGTGATCATCGGCACGGGGCTTATGCTGTGGCTGGCCGGGCCCGGGTGGTGGCCGTGGGTGGTCGCCACCTGGTCGATCGTGCCCGTGATCGGCATCTGGCTCTTCGCCACCGTCCGGCTGCCGTCGTTGGAAACCGGCGCCCGCCGGGTGCGCGCGCGCGATCTGATGCGCAGCGGCGGATTCCGCCTCGCCCTGCTGGCGATGGCTTTCGCCGGCGCGACGGAGGTCGCCTTCGCGCAGTGGACCTCAGCCTTCGCGCAGCACGGCCTGGGCGTGTCGCAGGCGGTTGCAGACCTGGTCGGCTTCGGGCTGTTCGCCATCGGCATGGCGGTCGGCAGGTTGTGGTTCGGTCTGCATGGCGCGCAGCTTGATCTCATCCGCACGCTGTCGTTTGGCGCCGCAGCGTCGGCCGCCGTCTACCTGCTCGCGGCACTGTCGCCGTGGCCGGTCGTGTCGCTCGCGGCCTGCGCCTGCGCCGGGTTCGCAGTCAGCATGCTGTGGCCAGGGACGCTCTCGTTCGCTGCGGCCCGCTGGCCAGTCGGCGGAGCGGTGGTCTTCGCCGCCATGGCGGCGGCGGGCGACGGCGGCTGCGCGGTCGGTCCATGGCTG
>JALHRW010000115.1 GCA_022841245.1 Planctomycetota bacterium | reverse complement strand
GCGCAGGGCGGGCGGCCTCGGCGCGCCTTCGAGGGCGCTGAACAGCGCCGGGGCATCGAGATAGGCGGCGAGCCGCAGCAGCTCGGCAGTCGGCACGACCAGGTTCCAGTAGCGCAGGCGCGGCGCCGCCAGCTGGTGGCGGTCGCGTTCGCGGATCCACAGCAGCGTGCCGGCGGGCAGCGGCTCGGCGGCGCCGCCAGCGAAGCGGTGGGTGACCGTGCCGCCCTCGACGAAGACCAGCTCGGCAAAGGCGCGGTGCTGGTGGTCGGTGAACGACCAGGCCAGCGGCAGGTGGATGCGCTGCACCGCGTAGACCTCGCCGGCGCGCAGGACGGCGGCGAGCGGGACGGTCTCGGCCATGCCATGAGATCAATAGGAAGCATATGATAGTCAATGCGCAGCAGGTGTACGGCGACCGGCGCGCATGATCCCGGCAGGAGAACGACATGGCCCAGAAGACCTTCGCCCAGCTGGTTGCCGAGCAGGAGAAGCTGCTCAAGACCGGGAACCGCATCGACAAGCGCTTCTACAACGGCCTCTACGACCGCTTCGCCAACCCGGTGCTGACCCGCGAGCACGTGCCGGTGTCGTGGCGCTGGGACGCCGACCCGAAGACCAACCCGCACATGATCGAGCGCCTCGGCATCGGCACCGCGTTCAACGCCGGCGCAATGGAGTTCGAAGGCCGCATCATCGTCATGGCGCGCACCGACGGCCACGACCGCAAGAGCTTCTTCGCCGTCGCCGAGTCGAAGACCGGTATCGACGGCTTCCGCTTCTGGGACGAGCCGGTGGTCATGCCCGAGACCGAGGATCCCGACACCAACGTCTACGACATGCGCCTGACTCGGCACGAGGATGGCTGGATCTACGGCCTGTTCTGCAGCGAACGGCGCGATCCGAAGGCGGCTCCGCACGACCTCTCCTCGGCCGTCGCCGCCTGCGGCATCGCCCGGAGCAAGGACCTCAAGACCTGGGAGCGCCTGCCCGACCTCAAGACCGGCGGCTCGCAGCAGCGCAACGTCGTGCTGCATCCCGAGTTCGTGAACGGCACGTACCTGCTCTACACCCGCCCGACCGACGGCTTCATCGACGCCGGCACGCAGAGCGGCATCGCCTACGCGCTGGTCGACCGCATGGAGCGGGCGGTGATCGGCCATGAGACCGTGTTCGAGGAGCGCATCTACCACACCATCAAGGAGGTGAAGAACGGCCAGGGCGCCCCGCCTATCCGCACCAAGCACGGCTGGCTGCACGTCGCCCATGGCGTGCGCAACTGCGCCGCCGGCCTGCGCTACGTGCTCTACGCGTTCCTCACCGACCTGGCCGAGCCGTGGAAGGTGATCGCCGCCCCTGGCGGCCACCTCATCGCCCCGCTCAAGGAGGAGCGCGTCGGCGACGTCTCGAACGTGGTGTTCAGCAACGGCATGGTGGCGAAGCAGGATGGCGAACTGCTGATCTACTACGCCAGCTCCGACACCCGCCTGCACGTCGCCCGCACCGACGTCGAGCGCATGGTCGACTACTGCAAGAACACCCCGCCCGATGCCCGGCGCAGCTACGCCTGCGTGCAGCAGCGCCTCGAGCTGATCCGCCGCAACCAGGCGTTCCTGGCCAAGAAGAGAAAGGCGGGCCGCTGAGCGATGGCCCGGCCAGTCGCGGCTTCAGCGCCAGGCTGACGGCGGACGGCCGGTGATCCGGCGCACGGCTTTGGCGAGATGGAAGCGGTCGCAGAAGCCGGTCTCCTCGGCGACGAGGTCGAGCCGCTTGCCGAGCGGCAATAGGGCCAGGACCCGTTCGACGCGCAGGCGCCGCAGGCGCGTCATGACCGTCTCCCCGGTCTCGGCACGGAAGCGATGCGCGAGCGAGGACGGGCTCAGTCCGAGAGCGGCAGCGACATCGCCGACATGGAGGCGCCCTGCGAGTCGCGCACGCAGCAGCGCATCGACCCGCACCGACAGTTCGGGGGGTGCCGGCAGACCCAGCGCCCAACCTCCGGCGACACGTCGGGCAGTCAGCAGCAGTCCGACCAGTTCCGCCAATCCCGCCTGGGCCATCCAGAACGCCGGCGGTCCGGGTCCGGAGAACACCCGCTCGAGCACGGCCCGGGCCTCTCCCCGCTCATCCGCCACCGCGGCGCATCCGTCGGCGTCGAGGAGCGGGGAGAGCAGGCCGACGGCGTCGTGGTAGATCAGGTAGGTTCCGGCAAGTCGGCGATCGGCGACCCGCGACAGATCCTCGAGGTAGGCGGTGCCGGGCGCGTAGCAGTGCAGCGTTCCGGCTGGGCGTTCGCGCCATCGCGAGCTGCGTCCTCCAGCCTGTACACGTATCCCTGGCGTCGTGGAATGATCGATGATCCACGCCGCCCTGGGCGGATTGCTGCGGCGCTCGCCGGGAACGAACGATCGCTCGTAGCTCACCGCATGCGTGACCGCAGGCACAAGGCCTTCCGGCGGCGAGAAGACACCGTGCTGGAGACGCATCCTGGGGCCCGAAGGCATGCAGGATCATACATACAGGTGCAGCCCGGTCCATTCCGCAACGACCTCGCGGCTGGACAGTCGCCACCATGCCCAGCCCGCTCCTCGAACGCATCCCCGCCCCGGTCTTCGAGGCCGCCGGCCTAGCCATGGTGGCAATCGGCCTGCTCGCGATCACGGCCCAGTTGCGGCATGAATGGACCGTCCCCGGTCCCAGCGGCGTATCCCTGCTGCATGCCGGCGGCTTCTTCGCCACCTTCCTCTTCTGGGTGGTCTACGGTCTGCGCTTCCGGCGCCCGGCCGTGTGGGCGGGCAATAGCGCCGCCGCGCTGCTGCAGGGCACCCTCCTCGTCACCGTCATCGCCAAGGGCTGAATCATGGAATCCACCCGCTCCTCCCATGAGATTGCCCTGCTGTGGAACAATGCCCCCCGCGCCTTCGCGCTGGCCGCCGTGCATGGCCGGATCGAGCGCGTGCAGGTCGCGGACGGCGCGGCCGAGATCGACGGAGCGGACGTGCGCAGCGTTGGCGGAACGCTGCGCCTGCACCTGCGCATCGCCGACGCCGAACTGCGACCCGGCGGCGGCGCCACCTGCATCGAGGTGCGCGGCGACCAGCCCCTCGCCTTCTTCCTGCGCGATGTCCAGGCCGCGACCCCGATCCATGTCCCCGCAGCCGGCTTCTGCGCCACCGCCGTAGCCGATACCCGCGACCCCGCTGCCATCGCTGCCGATCTGGCGTCCCGCGGCCTGCGCTCGGAGCAGCAGCGCCTGGCCGACGGAACCGAACCCGACTTCGCCGAGGCGGCGGCCAGCTGCCGCAACCAGACCTGCCCGACCTGGCTCGGCCTGGGCGGCGACCTGCGCTTCTTCCGCCTGCACCACGACGAGGCGATGGGATGCTTCGGCTGGCTGCAGCCATCGACGCACCTGTGGGGCGTACCGGCCTGGCCCGACCTGGGCGGCAAGCAGGTCGGCATCAGCTTCTGCCTCGGCCGCGGTGCCGCCTGCCGCAGCGACATCGTCCGCCGCCTCGACAACGGCGTCCTGCCCATCCTGACCGCCCGCCAGCGCGACGGCGAGATCGACTACGAGCTCTGCGCCTTCGCCGGTCTCGAACGGCCGATGGCGTCCACCGGTCCGCGCGGCTCGGACTGGCGTGCGGCCTATGCCTGCACCGGCGGCAACATGCTTGGCGAAGCCGAGCGATCCGCCCTCGCCCCGCTGCTCGATGCCGAATTGGCCCATCGCGAGGAGGAGGTGGTGTGCTGGATGCGCATCACCGCACGCAACCGCGCCGCTGTGCCGCGCTACGCCTGGTTCAAGGCGCCGCATGTGCCGGGCCAGCCGGTCAGCCATGATCCGGAGCATGGGGCGGTGGTCCTGTCCTCCGGGCGGGTGCTGGCCGTGTGCCGTCTCGCCGGCCAGCCGATGCGCGAGAAGGAGGTCGCGGTCCTGCTGCAGCCTGGCGACAGCGTGACGGTCGACCTGCGGGTGCCCTGGCAGCCCCTGCCGCCCGAGCGGGCCGCCGCCCTGGCAGCCCAGGATCATGACCGGCATCTCGACGCCTGCCGCGCCTGGTGGCATGGACGCCTGGCGACGGCCGCCACCGTGGACCTGCCCGAGGCCGCCATCGGCGAGCGCCTGCGCGCTGGACTGCTCCACCTCGACATCAGCACCATCGGCCGGAGCGACGGCGGTCCTCTGCTCGCCAACGTCGGCATGTACAGCCCGATCGGTTCCGAATCCGCCCCGATGATCCTGGCCTACGACGCCCTGGGCTGGCACCGTCAGGCCGAGCGCTGCCTCGACTTCTTCCTGACCCGCGCCCGCGACGACGGGTTCATCCAGAACTTCGGCCACTACGAGGCCGAGACCGCGCCGGTGCTGTGGGCGGCTGGCGAGCACTGGCGCACCACCCGCGACCGGGCCTGGCTCACCCGCGTCCTGCCCGCGCTGCTGCGTTCGGCGGATTGGCTGCTGCGGCAGCGCGAGGAGAGTCTGGCCGATGACACGGCGCCTGCGCACCTGCGCGGCCTGCTGCGCGGCAAGATCGCCGATCCCGACGACCGCTTCCACACCTTCATGCTCAACGCCTACGCCCACCTCGGGCTTGCCCGCCTGGCGGAGGCCGCCGCCGCGCTGGATGCCGCGCAGGGCGAGCGTCTGGCCTCCGCCGCCGCCGGCCTGCGCCGGGATGTGCGCCGGGCGTTCCACCACGAGATGGGGCGCTCGCCGCTGGTGCCGCTGGGCGACGGGACCTGGACGCCGATGGCTCCGCCGTGGGGTGCGCGCCGCGGACCTTGCGCCCTCTATGCCGAGGGCGAACCCTGCCACACCCACGGTGCTTTCGGCAGCCGCGACTCGCTGATCGGCGCCCTGCCGCTGGTGCATGGAGGCGTGCTCGACGCCGACGAGCCGGCCGTCACAGCCATGCTCGCCAGCCACCAGGAGCTGTTCACGATCGGCAACGCCGGCCTGTCGCAGCCCTACTATGTGCGACACGACTGGATCCACCTGCTACGCGGCGAGGTGCATGCCTATCTCGCGTTGTGGTACCGGCAGATGGCGGCGCTGCAGGACCGCGAGACCTACTCATGCTGGGAGCACTACTTCCATGCCAGCGAGCACAAGACGCACGAGGAGGCGTGGATGATGCTGCAGACGCTGTGGATGCTGGCGCGCGAGGAGGGTGGCAGCCTGGCCCTGCTCTCGACCATCCCGCGCGCCTGGCTGCGCGACGGCTGCCGCATCCGCATCGATCGGCTGGCCACGGCCTTCGGTCCGCTGTCGCTGGAGGTGGAATCGCGGCTCGGCGCGCGCTGCATCACCGCCCGCATCGCCATGTCCGACGCGGAACGCCGTCCGCGCCAGCTGCGCATCCGCCTGCCCCACCCCGAGGGTCTGGCCCCGATCGCCGTTGCTGGCGGCTGCTACGAGCGGTCGACGGAATCGCTCAGACCCATGCTGGAAGACGGGAAGGCCGAGCTCGAGCTGATGTTCTGACGGCAGGCCTCACGGGTCGAGCGCAAGGAGGCAGAAGCCGTGCGCCGGCACCGTGCACGGCAGGGCCAGCTTGAGCGCTTCGCCATCGGCCTGCCAGGCGGGGTTGAGCACGACGGCGGCGTCCCCCTCGGGTGGCAGCAGGCGGAGGCGGCGGACGGACGCCAGCGCCGGCGCCAACCGCAGCACTGGCACGAGCGGGTCGATGCCGCAGTTGAGCACGCCGATCGCAGTGCCGCCGTCAGCGCGTCGCCGCACCGTCACCTGCACGTTCGCGGCATCGACGGTGCACGGCAATGGCGCCCGTCCGACCCAGGCGAGCAGGCGCTGCAGCTGGTGACGGCGGGCGTGGCTCCAGTGCAGCTGCAACTCGCCGTGGGCAGCGGCGAGGTCCCAGCCGAGCACGGCGAAGCGGTGGCCCTGGGCGTCCTGCCTTCGCAGCACCGCCGGTCCCCAGTCGCCACCGGCGGCGTCGCGAAAGCTGCTGATCGTGACCGCGTCGGGCATGGGCCGGACCCGGTGGTAGACAGCCGGCTGCGACGACCACATCGCCACCGCCCCGCCAGCGAAGGGGCCGTTCAGCGCATCGGCGAGGAAGTGCTCAGCGTTCGGCGCTGGCGCCGGGGAGCTGGCGGCCAGGCCGCAGGCGATCCCGCGCTGCTGCAGCACGGCGGCGGCAACGGCATCGAGAACCAGGCCGCGCGCCGCCCAGGCGGTCAAGTCGGCGTCGCTGGCGAGAGCGGCCTGGCGTCCGGCCAGCAGCACCGGTCCCTCCGTGCAACCATGCGCCACCGGGATGCCGAGGCGGGCGCAGAGCTGCAGCGGCGGCGGGCATTCGTGGCCCGACAGCGGCCGTTCGGTGGCAGGGGGATTGGCGAGGCGTCGCGTCGCTCCCGCCTGCCACGGCACGCTCAGTCCGAGATCCCGAGCCTCCGCCGGCGCAAGCTCGCAGATCGCGGCATAGCGGGGGCGCTGCCGCAGCAGGGCGTCGGTGTAGCCGGTCTCGAAATGCAGCGGCGAGACGTAGCTGCAGGCATAGCTGAGGAACTGCCGCGCCCCCGCCACGAGCAGGGCCTGGTGCCAGGCGTCGAAGGTGCTGACCGGGCAGCGCGTCGACAGGTGCGGGAAGGTGTCTCCTTCGTACAGGTCCTCGGCCTGCGGCAGGGCCGCCCCCAGCCAGGCGCGCTGCTGGCGGTTCTGCTCGACGATGCCGCCGAGATTGAAGGCCGGCTGATGCCCGCCGCTCAGCCAGTAAGGCGCGCCATGGCTGCGGAAGAGCGGCCGCAGCGGCCCGGCCATGGCTGACAGCAGACGCGGCAGGTCGAGGTCGTTCCAGCAGCTCTGGGTGCTGCACAGGCCGAGGCGCACCTGCGGCGCGACCGCGCGGACCGCCTCGCCCAGGGCGCGGCCGAGGTCGATGTGGCTGTCCTCATGCACCGACCACCAGGCTGCCCGCTCCGGCCCAGGCTCGCCCGACAATGCCAACTGCAGCAGTTCACGCCGGGGCACGTCGGGCAGACCGCGGCGGCGAAACGCGGCAAGATGCAACGGACAGAGACACCAGTTGGGATTCTTCCGGCTGAGGCGGAAGTCGTCATCGAGGAGGATGAATTCCGGCTGCGCCCGGGCGATGCGCGCCAGGGCTCCGCAGAGGTAGTCGCGCAGGCGCGGGCAGAGCGGGCAGAGGCAGGTGCCGATCTCCCTGCCTTCGACGTCCACCTCGTGCTGGAATGGCGGCCGCATGCCCGCGGTCGAGCCGTTGAAGCCGCCGGGGTGGCCAAGGGTCTGACCCATCCAGAAGGCAACCGGGATTCCCACCGCCGCGAACTGGGCGCTGCGCTCGGCGAGCAGCTCAGCCCACAGGTCGTAGAAGCGCAGGTCGGGGGCGATGCCCAGCAGGGCCGGATCCTGGTCAGCGGCCGATCCCAGGCGGGCCCGGTAGTGACGGATCGAGTTGGCCGGGTTGGGCAGCATCGCCGCATAGAGGATCACCCGTCTGACCCCCAGGCGCTTCATCGTCGCGATGATGTCCGGCCACGCGGCCTCGTCATCCTGGACCAGGGGCAGCGGGATAGAGAGGGCAGGGGTGTTCATGTGACGCTCCGCTGTCCGCCATGCTCCCGGGCTGGACCCGGCCAGCCATGGACCGGCCAGCCGAAACCATGTACGATCGTGCATGGCCGATCCGATGCCGCCAGGCTACCGCCGCTTCCTCCACAGCCACTTCGAGCCGCCGTCGGAGATCGCCCCGGCGGTGCTGACGGCGGTGCAGCACCAGCGCGCCGCCGGCGCGCCCACCCTATTCCAGCGCCTGACCCTGCCCAACTGGGTGATCAATTACGCCCCCGAGGCCGGATTGCGCGTACGCCTGAGCGACGGGCCCTGGTGGACTCGGCCGGCGCGGCAATGCCACTGCTACGCCCCGGGGACGGTGTTCTGGGAGGACTGGGAACCGGTGGCCGGCCAGCGCTTCGGCGGCTTCTACCTGATCGTGCGGGATGAGCCACGGGGGGCGCTGGCACGGCTGCTCAGCGGCGCTCCTGCCCGAATCGTCGACGATCCGCAGGGCCGCATCGAAGCCGCGCTGGCGGCGGCATTCGCCGATGGCACCCCCACGTTCTGGGAGGCGCAAGCGACGCTAGCCACCGTGCTCGGCCTCCTCGCCGCGGCGCAGCCGCACTCCGCCGCGCCCCACCGCCTCGACGACCTCCCAGTCGAGCCGTCCCTAGCCCAACGGGTCGACGTGCTGCTGCGCCGCGACCTCGCAACCGGGCATTCCTTGGCCGGACTCGCCCGCCAGCTCGGGCTCAGCTCCTCGGCCCTATCGCATCGCTATGCCACCGAGACAGGCAGCACGCCGATGGCACGCCTCGCCCGCCTGCGCGTTGAACTGGTGCAGGCCCTGCTGGTGGCCGGCACCTCTCTGACAGACGCGGCCCGGGCCGCCGGATTCTGCGATCAGTTCCACTGCTCCCGGGTATTCCAGCGCGTTGCCGGAGTGCGCCCGAGTGCTTTCCGGGGCCAACGCCCGCCGTCGGCCTAGCCGATCGGCGCCGCCTGGAGGCCTCGTGATGCGGTCCGCTAGGCCAGCGGCACGTCGACATCGGCGGCTGCACATGCCACCGCCACCGAGGTGCCGAGCATGCGCACGTTGACCACCAGCTCGCAACGGCCTTTGCGCCGTTCCACCACGCCGCGCAGGCCGGCGAGACTACCGGCGTTCAGCACCACGACCGAACCCGGCACCAATTCGGGACGCACCAGCATCGGAGCGTCGGCGCGAGTGACCAGAGCGATGAGATCGAGAAGATCGCTGTGCAGGTCGGCGGGATGGCGGATGTTGATCAGCCGCACCACGCGCTCGGTGGCGTAGATATTGTGGTATGCCTCCTCACCGGCATTGATGAACAGATAGCCGGGGAGCAGCGGCACGGTGCTGGTCTGCTTGCCCTGGCGGGCATAGATGCGCACGCGATGTTCGAGGAAGAGCACGCCGGGCACGCCGAAGCGGCGGAGGTTGCTCGCCAGCAGCTTCTCCTGGCGCGGCTTGACGTGGGCGACGGTCCATGGGCCGTCTGGCAGCTGGTCGAGCAGCCCCATCGGCCAAGACTGGACCTCGCCGAGCAGACGGTTGATGGATGCCGCGGGCATCGTCGCCAGCATGACAGCGCCGGCCGGCCGCGCTAGCTGCCTACATCGCCACGATGGCGCTACCGACCAGGCGGTGGATGGCGTTGATCGATGCCCCCATGAACGCCACCATCGCCGGCATGCCGGCGTAAAGCACCAGCATCGAGAGGAGGATCTTCACGGCGAAGCTCATGAACATGATGTTGATCTGCGGTACCGCCTTGGTGAGCACAGCTTCGGCGACGGTGGTCATCAGGATGATCGCGAGGACCGGGAAGCTGATCATGCAGGCAAGCGCCACGCACTGGTCGGTCCCGACGGCGGCGACCTGGAGCAGCTGCGGCGACATCGACCAGGCGCCGACCGGCACGGCGATGAAGCTGGCGGAAACGGTGGCGATGAGGTGCAGATGGCCATCGGCTGCGAGGAAGGTCAGGACCATGCCGGTCAGCAGCAGGTCACCGATCGGACCCTCGCCGATGCCGGACTCGGGATCGAAGTTCTCGGCTGCGGTGAAGCCGGCGTAGCGGTTGATCAGCTCGCCGCCGGCACGCACGCCCTCGAAGATGCAGGTGCAGGCGAAACCGATGGTCGCGCCGGTAGCGAGCTCTTGCGCCAGCATCAGCAGGAAGCGCCCGTCGAGCGGCAGGTTCGCCGGCAGCACCGGCGTCAGGCCCGGCAGCAGGAGCACGCCGATCGCCAGGGTCAGCAGCGACTTGACCCGGGTCGGCACGAACGGACCGCCGATCAGTGGAGCGGTGAAGAACAGCGCTCCGACCCGCGCCATGACCAGGATCAGGGCCGGAGTCCAGTTCCACAGCGAAGCCAGCTGGGCGGTCAGGTCCATGGTGATGGCCGCTGGCCGCGGGTTGCGGGTCGCTGGCTGGCCGCTGACATGCTACATCGCCCCGAATTTCGGCAGGTTCCCCAGCAGCTCGGTGCTGTAGGTCACGAGATAGCGCAGCATCCAGCCGCCGAGCAGCGCGAGGACCAGTGCCAAGGCGACGATTTTCGGCACGAACGTGAGCGTCTGCTCCTGGATCGAGGTGACAGCCTGGAGCAGACCGATGACCAGACCGACGGCCAGGGCGGTGAGCAGCACCGGGCCGGAGAGCAGCAGACTGACCCACAGCATCTGCCGCAGGAGGTCGATGATGGTATCGTTCAGCATGGGAGGAGCTCTCGACCAGCGACCAGCGGCCAGCGGCCAGCAGCCAGCGGCCAGCAGCCAGCGGCCAGCGGCCAGCGGCCAGCGGCCAGCAGCCAGCAGCCAGCAGCCAGCAGCCAGCGACCAGATTCGCCGCTACGCATAGCTCGCCGCCAATCCCTGGACCACCAGCACCCACCCATCGACCAGGACGAAGAGCAGGATCTTGAACGGCAGCGACACCACCACCGGCGGCAGCATCATCATGCCCAGGCTCATGAGGATGGCCGAGATGACCAGGTCGATGACCAGGAAGGGCAGGAAGATGACGAAGCCCATCTGGAAGGCGGTCTTCAGCTCGCTGGTGACGAAGGCCGGAACCAGGGTGAGGAAGCTGATGTCGGCAGCGGTCTTCGGCCGCTCCTCCTTGGCCAGGCGGATGAACAGCGCGAGGTCGTTCTTGCGCGTGTGCTTGAGCATGAAGTCCTTCACCGCCTGCTTCGCCGCGCTCAGCGCCTGGGTCTGGGTGATCTCCTGCTTCTGCAGTGGCGTCCACGCCTCGGCCTCGATGCGCTTGATCGTCGGCGCCATGATGAACAGCGAGAGGAACAGGGCGAGGCCGACCACCACCTGGTTCGGCGGCAGGGTCTGCGTGCCGAGCGCGCGACGGACGAAGCCGAGCACGATGATCACCCGGGTGAAGCAGGTCATCATCATCAGGAAGGCCGGCGCGACCGCGAGAACGGTGATGACCAGCAGCAGG
Organism: Planctomycetota bacterium; assembly: GCA_022841245.1. Lineage (GTDB taxonomy): Bacteria > Planctomycetota > UBA11346 > UBA11346 > UBA11346 > UBA11346. Next base: position 5,039 of record JALHRW010000115.1, on the reverse strand, counting down.
CTGACGGCGTTGCTCATCCCGTCTGCGCCGCCGCCGGCATCCAAGGTCAGCTTGAGCTGGCCCGGGTTGGGCAGGGCAGGCGAAACCGCGCCAGCAGGATCGACCTTGGCTGGGGCCGGCGGTGCGGCGCCTTCCGTCGTGCCGGCCACCCCGGTCGCCGGAGCATCGGGATTGCCGACCACGCCAGGCGGGGCTTCACCGGCAATCGTGCAGGCAGCGAGAAGGAGCAGCAGGACCGCGGGCTTCAGCCCGCGATGCAGCACCATCAGCCAGCGCGGGCTGAAGCCCGCGGTCCTCATGGCTTCGTCTCCGGCGCCGGCACCAACCGGTTCAGCTCGGCGGCGAAGGCCGACGGAGCCTGCTCGGCCGGGGCCGGCAGGGTGGCGATGTGGCTGAGTTCCTTCTCGCCCATACCGACGACCAGCCATTGGCTGCCGAGCCTGACCAGGGCGAGGGAGCGGCGCGGCCCGATCTGGATGGTCTCGAGCAGTTCGAGATTGCGTCCACGTCCACCGAGCAGCCGGCGCGCGCCGAGGCGCTTGGCGGCGTAACCGAGACCGATGGCCAGGCCGATGACCGCAAGCAAGCCGACGCCCATGCTCGCCACCGTGCCCCAACCCGGGGTCTCGGCCGCCGGACGGGCCGCCGGCGTCTGGGTGGCAGCCCACTCCGTGTCACTGAACACCGGGGCATCCCCAGCGGCCAGCACGGCGACCAAGCAGGCCAGGACCAGGATCCGCATGTCGCACCCTCCGACGTCGAATGTCGCCAGATGCGACAACGGAGACGTCCAGGAGGAACATGGGCACGGGGAGTGCCAATGGGCTCAGGGGCTTTGCCGGCCAGCAGCCAGCGGCCAGCGGCCAGCGGCCAGCAGCCAGCGGCCAGCAGCCAGCGGCCAGCGGCCAGCGGCCAGCGGCCAGCGGCCAGCCGCCAGCAGCCAGCAGCCATGGAAGACTCTCCCGCCCCTTCCCGTTCTGATTGGCACGCCATGTGATATCATCCGCATCGTGGACCAACGCATCCTCGTCACCCAAGCAGCCCCCGGCATGGTCATCGCCCGGCCGGTGGTGCAGCCGGACCGCATGGTGCTGCTCGGCGAGGGCGCGGTGCTGAGCGAGACGATGATCACCCAGATGCTCAAACGCGGCATCAAGCGCATCGTCGTGCGCGGCCAGCCGGTATCGCGTTCCACCACGGGCGACTTCGACACCCGGCTGGCCGCCCTCGACCACCGCTTCTCGCGGGTGAGCAAGGATCCCTTGATGGCCGCCCTGCGCGATGTGGTGGCCAGCAACATGGCCAAGCGGGCCTGACCATGGCCCTCTCCGCCGCCGCCATCTCCGCCCGCCTGCTCACTGCCGGGCTGCCGACCCTGCCGGCCACCGCGGCCAAGCTGGAGAGCCTGATCCTCTCCGGCGACGCCCCGAGCCAGGTGATCATCGACGTCATCGCCACCGATCCGGCGATCACCGCCCTGATCATCGGCCAGGCCAACGCCTCCGGCCACCACACCACCAGCCTGGCCGAGGCCCTGCGCCACAACGGGCTGGGCGTGGTCCTCGCCACCGCCCGCTGCGCCATCCAAGTCGAGGCGCGCAGCCGGCCTGTGATCTCCGCCTGTTGGGCCCAGGCCAATCTGGTCGCGGCACTGGTGCCGCTAATCGCCGAGCATCGCCGCTACCACCTCAAGCGCACCTGGGACGCCGAGTCGCTGCAGGTCTGCGGCCTGACCCACGATCTCGGCCACGTCCTCGCTCTGACCCACTTCCCCGAAGCCTATGCCGCGGCCGCCGCCCGCTGCGACGCAGGCGATGGGACCTTCACCGCCATGCTCGAAGGCGAACTGGGCATCGACCTCGGCCGGCTCAGTGCCCAGGCCTGCGCCGGCTGGTCGCTGCCGCCGCTGCTCGCGGTGGTGATGGCGCACTGGCGCAACCCCGCCCAGGCGCCAAACGACGGCGAGCTCTGCGCCATCGTCAACGTCGCCCACACCCTGGCGATGGCGATCGGCTTCACCGCCGGCGCCGACCGCTTCGTCGCCCCCTTCGACGACTGGTCGCAGACGAAACTCGAGCTGCGCATCGCCGATTTCGAGACGCTGGTGTCGAAGGCCTTCGATGTGGTCGAAGAACTAGCGCTGTAAGCCTCGAGGCTCCGCCGCTAAGCAACGACCGCCACCCGGTCAGCCGGCTGCGGGGCATCCACCGTCCTCTCCGCCTGAACTACACGGCCTTGGCCAGCGCCCCGCGGATCCGCTCCAACCGGTCGACGATGGGCAGGTGCTGGGTGCAGGCCTGTTCGCACTGCCGGCACCGGGTGCAGCGATCGAGACCGTTGCCTTGCATCAGGTTCCACTGCCAGCGCAGACGATCGGTGATGGCCTTGTCGTCGCCGGCCAGGATGCCCTGGTTGACCGCGTCCATCAGCTTGGGCAGGGGCAGCGACTCCGGGCAGTCGGAGCAGTAGCCGCAGCCGGTGCACAGGCTGTCGAAGGCGGCGCTCAGCTCGCTACGCATGCGCGCGATCCGCTCGGCGGAAATCGGACGGAAGCCCTCGGCGGCGCGCACCGCGGCGTGCAACTGCTCGCGATCGGCGATGCCGACCAGCACCACCGAGATGCGCGGGTCGTTCCACAGGAAGCGCAGGGCGCCCTCGACCACGGACTCGTCGTCGCGCGTCTTCACCCAGCCGAAGCGCTGCGGGTGTTGCGGGATGACCCCGCCGGCCAGCGGATTCATCACCACCACGCCGCGGCCGAGGCGGGCCGCCGCCGCGACCCCGGCCTCGCGATAGGCGAAGTTGAGCGCCGAATAGCCGAGCAGCACCGAGACGAACGGATACTCCTCGAGCAGCGGCGCGATCTCGTCGCCGGACATGTGCGTGCTGACGCTGATGTTGCGCACCAGACCTTCGTCGCGCAGCCGTTCGAAGGCGGCGATCACGCCCTTGGTCTTGCGCTCGCGCCAGGCGTCGGGCGACAGCACGCACCACACGTGATAGAAGTCGAGAGCGTCGACATTCAGGCGCTTGAGCGAGATCTCACAGTCGCGGCGCACATCATCGGCGGTGGCGGCGAAGGTCTTCGAAGCGACGGTGAACGGCTTGGCGGCGCGGTCCTTCATCATCTCCTTGAAGGCGACGCCCATGACCTCCTCGGACTTGCCGTAGCCGATGGCGGTGTCGAAGTAGGTGATGCCGAGGTCGCGCGCCTCATGCACCAGGGCGGCGCAGGCATCGACATCGTCGAGGTTCTTGAAGCGCATACCGCCGAAGCCGAGCGCGGAGACGGTCTGGCCGGTGCTGCCGAAGGAGCGGGAAAGCATGGGGTGAGGATGGCTGGCTGGGGCAACGGCACAATCGCTGGGGTGGGGCGTTGTATGGGGAGACCAGCGGCCAGCGGCCAGCGGCCAGCGGCCAGCGGCCAGCGGCCAGCGGCCAGCGGCCAGCGGCCAGCGGCCAGCCCGCAAGCGTGTCTGAGGCCGCCGCGTGACAGCTGCCTACCCCTACCCGCCACTAGCCTGCCCCCCCCTTCCGCCGACACTCCCGGCCATGTCCACCGTCCCCGCCGACCCGGCCGAATCCGAGCTGATCGCCCGTCTCGCCAGCGCCCGCGAACGCCTGCTGGAAGAGCTGTCCAAGACCATCGTCGGACAGCGCACCGCGCTCGAACAGGTGATCCTCGCCGTGCTCTGCCGCGGCCACGTTCTGCTCGAGGGTGTGCCCGGTCTGGCCAAGACCGTGCTGGTGCAGTCGCTCGGTCGCTGCCTCGACTGCAGCTCGGGTCGCGTCTCGTTCACCCCCGACCTGGTGCCCTCCGACATCACCGGCGCCGACATCATCCAGGAGGATCCCGAGACCGGCCGCCGTCAGTTCGAGTTCCTGCCCGGCCCGATCTTCGCCAACCTCGTCCTCGCCGACGAGATCAACCGCTGCCCGCCCAAGACCCAGGCCGCTCTGCTCGAGGCGATGCAGGAGCGCCGCGTCACCGTGCGCGGTCGCGGCTACGAGCTGCCCGACCCCTTCGTCGTCCTCGCCACCCAGAACCCGATCGAGCAGGAGGGCACCTATCCGCTGCCCGAGGCCCAGCTCGACCGCTTCTTCTTCCTCGTCCGCCTCGGCTATCCCGGCCGCGACGAGGAGATCGAGGTGCTGCGCCGCACCACCACCGGGGTGAACGCCGTGCTCAAGCGCGTGCTCTCGGCCCGCGAGGTGGTGCAGCTGCAGGATCTCGTGCGCAGCGTGCCGGCGCCCGATCCGGTGCTGGCCTACGCCGCCGACCTCGCCCGCGCCACCCGTCCGGCCGACGGCCATCCCGAGGCGCGACGCTGGCTGAGCTGGGGTGCCGGCCCGCGCGGCGCGCAGGTGCTGGTGCTGGCGGCCAAGGCTCGCGCCCTGCTGTCCGGACGCTTCCACGCCAGCTGCGACGACGTCGCCGCCATCGTCCTGCCGGCGCTGCGCCACCGCATCGTGCCGAGCTTCGCCGCCCAGGCCGAGGGTCTCGACGCCGACGCGGTGCTCGGGCGGATCGTGCCTGAGGTCAAGCGGCCGTGAGAAGGGGGCCAGCGGCCAGCGACCAGCGGCCAGCGGCCAGCAGCCAGCGGCCAGCGGCCAGCAGCCAGCGGCCAGCAGCCAGCAACCAGCAGCCCACCTGACCCATGCCCCTCCCCGCCCACTGGCACGAGCAGATCCTGCCGCGCCTGGCGCGCGTCTCGCTGACCGCGCGCCTCGCCGTCGAAGGCTTCCTTGCCGGCGAGCACCGTTCGAACCGACGCGGGCAGTCGGTCGAGTTCGCCGGCCACCGGCCGTATCTGCCGGGCGACGACGTGCGCCGCGTCGACTGGCCGCTGTGGGCGCGCAGCGACCGCCTCGACGTGCGGCTCTACGAGGAGGAGAGCCAGCTGCGCGCGATGATCGCGATCGACGCCTCGGGCTCGATGGGCTACGGCGGCGGCGAGGCCAAGATCGAGGCGGCGCGCACCCTGGCCGCCGGCCTGGCCGTGGTGCTGGCACGGCACGGCGACGCGGTCGGCCTGGCC
>JALHRW010000114.1 GCA_022841245.1 Planctomycetota bacterium | reverse complement strand
GCTGGCGCCCGTGCTCGGCCGGCCGCTGCGCATCCTCGACCAGGCGGTGGCGGGCACGGGGCCGGCCATCGTGCTGCAGCGCACCGCAGCGCCGGCGCCCGAGGAGGCCTACCGTCTCACCGTCGACGCGCAGGGCGTGCGCCTGGAGTCCGCCACCGGCATCGGGCTCGGCTGGGCGGTGCAGAGCCTGGTGCAGCTGCTGCCACCGCGCGCGGCCGGCGGTACCGAGCTGGCCGCAGCGGCCATCGCCGACCAGCCGCGCTTCGCCTGGCGCGGCGCGATGCTCGACCCGGCGCGGCATTTCCTGCCGGTGGAGGAGGTGCTGCGCTACATCGATCTGCTCGCCCGCCACAAGCTCAACCGACTGCACCTCCATCTGACCGACGACCAGGGCTGGCGCATGGAGATCCGCCGCTATCCGCGCTTGACCGCGGTCGGCGCGTGGCGGGCCGAGACGGTGGTCGGCCACAGCTCGGCGCCGAAGCCGCATACCTTCGATGCTACGCCGCATGGCGGTTTCTACACCCAGGACGACTGCCGGCGCATCGTCGCCTATGGCGCCGCCCGCCATGTCACCGTAGTGCCGGAGATCGACCTGCCCGGCCACATGCAGGCCGCCATCGCCGCCTATCCGTGGCTGGGCAACGACGGCAAGGACTGCCCGGTGTACCCGACCTGGGGCATCAATCCGCACATCCTCAACGCCGAGGAGCGGACCATCCGCTTCCTCGAGGACGTGCTGCTGGAGGTGATGGAGGTCTTCCCCTCGCCGTGGATCCACGTCGGCGGCGACGAAGCGGTGAAGGACGAGTGGAAATCCAGCCCGCGCGTCCAGGAGCGCATCCGCGAACTCGGCTGCGGCGACGAGCACGGCCTGCAATCGTACATCATCGGCCGCATGGACGCGCTGCTCAGCGCGCACGGCCGGCGCCTGCTCGGCTGGGACGAGATCCTCGAGGGCGGGCTGTCGCCGAACGCCACCGTGGTGTCGTGGCGCGGAGTGAAGGGCGGCATCGAAGCGGCCAAGCTCGGCCACGACGTGATCATGGCGCCGGGCACGCACACCTACCTCGACCACTACCAGCACGCCGACCAGGCGTGCCAGAGCCTGTCGATCGGCGGCCTGCTGCCGCTGGAGAAGGTCTACGCGTTCGAGCCGATCCCACCCGAGCTGAGCGCCGACGAGGCCCGCCACGTCCTCGGCGGCCAGGGCCAGCTGTGGGGCGAGTACATCTGCGACCGCGAGCAGCTCGACAGCAAGGCCTTCCCGCGCCTGTGCGCCCTGGCCGAGGTTCTCTGGTCGCCCAAGGAGCTGCGCGACTGGCCCGATTTCCAGCGCCGTCTCGCCGATCACGTCAAGCGCCTGGAGGCGCTGGGCGTCACCTGCTTCCGCGCCCCGGCGGGTTGAGGCCAGGGCTTGCGGGAGGCGACGGCACCACATCCTGCCGCCGCCATGGCCATCCCCGCCCCCGGACAGACCGCCAACCACTTCCTCGGACGCTGCTTGCGCGGCGAGGTCAAGCCGGGCGACATCGTCGATGAGATCGTGCGCTGGAACGAGGGCGACCGCCGCCAGCCGATCCACCTCCACCTCGGCATGAGCGAAGCGGAGTGGGCCCTGTACGTGCAGGCCGAGAGCAACCTCGAGAAGATCCTGGCCGAACGCCGCACCCGCCACCTGCATCGTCCGCCGCCGCGTCCGCAGAGCCGCGAGCGCCGCTTCTGACGAGACCCCTGGCGCCGATGCGCTGCTGGCGCAGGGCGGCTAGCCGCCGGTCAGCGGCAGGTGCAAGTTGAAGGTCGAGCCGGCGCCGGGACGCGAGACCAGCGACAGGTAGCCATCGTGCTGACGCACGCAGCCGACCACGGTCGCCAGGCCCAGGCCGGTGCCCTTGCCCTCGGGCTTGGTGGTGAAGAACGGCTCGAAGATCCGTGCCTGCAGCTCCTCGGAGATGCCAGTTCCGTCGTCGCCGACGCTGAGGACGCCATGCTCACCGACGATTTCGCTGCCGGTGATGCGGCACAGCGCACCTGGAACGGCCTTCTGCGCCGTCTCGATGACCAGACGTCCGCCATCAGGCATCGCGTCGCGGGCATTGACGCAGAGGTTGAGCAGGGCGTTCTGCAACTGCTCGATGTTGCCACGCACGCGTATCGGCTGCGCGGAGGGACGGAGCTCCAGCACGACCGAGTGGCCGAGCAGAGCCTGGACCATGCCCGCCGAGGAGCGCACCAGGGCGGCGAGGTCGAGCGGCTCCAGCCGGGTCTCACGACGCCTGGCGAAGGTGAGCATATCGCGCACCAACGCGGCGGCATTGTCGCTCGCCCGGCTGATGTTATCGGCCCAGTTGAGCACCGACGGATGAAGGTCAGGGCGGGTGCGGATCAGCGCGACCGAACCCATGATCACCGTGAGGTGGTTGTTGAAGTCGTGGGCGACACTGCCGGCAAGGCGTCCCAGGCATTCCATCTTCTCGCTCTGGGCAAGTCGCTCGCGCAAGTCGTGCTCCGCGGTGACGTCCCAGGCCAGACCGACGAACCGTCGCCGCCCGCCGCCCGCCGATGATGGCTCGCCGCGCAGGCGGATGCGCCGCCGGCCGGGCAGCAACGTCCACCAGCCCTCTATCGCCACCGCGCAGTTGCCGGCCAGGGCCGCTCGCCAGGCGGAGGCGGTCGGGCCCCGATCGGCCTCGGCGAAGGCGGCGATCAGCTCATCGATCGTCGCCGGCAGGCGGTTGGTGACGCCGAGGACGCCGCAGGCGCGGGTGTCGAGGCGCAGCGTCCCATCGGCGATGTCGGCCTCCCAGGTGCCCATGGCGGCAGCGGCCAGCGCCAGATCCAGCCGTTCGCCGCTGTCCTGGGCGGCGCCCTCGGCGACCTCACGGGCGGCGTGCTCGTCCTGGACCTGGCCGGCCAGGCGGGCGTTGGCCCGGGCCAGGGCGGTGCGCAGACGGGCGATCGACAGGTGGCTCGACACCCGGGCGAGGACCTCCTCGGCGCGGAACGGCTTGGCGATGAAGTCGACGCCGCCGGCGCGGAATGCGTCGAGACGCTCCTCCTCGTTCTCGCTGGCGCTGAGGAACAGCACCGGAACCTCCGTCAACGCGGGGTCGGCGCGCAGCCGACGGCAGGTCTCGATGCCGTCCATGCCCGGCATGCGCACGTCGAGCAGGATGATGTCCGGCCGGCGCAGCGTGGCGGCGCGCAGGGCGAAGGCGCCGTCCGGCGCCAAACGGATGCGGAATCCGGCCCGCTCGAGGATGGTGGCCAGGACACGCAGGTTCTCCGGCAGATCGTCGACGATGAGGATGTCGCCGCTGTCACCTGGCATCGGTCCCCCCTGGCAGCACCGCGATGATGCGCTCCATCGACAGGCCACGCGCCAGGGCGGAAAGTCGGCCGCCCAGCTCGCGGTCGGCGAGCCCGTCGGCGACCAGCGCGAGTTCGCTGAGGTCACCTGCATCAAGGGCCTGGCGCAGGCGCAGCAGGTCAGCCTCGGGCAGGCGCTCGGCCCGACGCCGCAGATCGTCGTCGCCCTGAGCGGCACCGCCGGACGGGCCGCCGATCTCGCTCCACACGAAGCGCACCGGCAGCAGGCGCTCCATCGTCTCGAACAGCAGCGTTTCGCGGTAGGGCTTGCACAGCACCTCGTCGCAACCGCTGGCGATGAAGCGAGCGCGGTCCTCCGGGAAGGCGGCGGCGGTCAGGGCGATGATCACCGGCTGGCTCGCGCCAGCGGTGGCGCGAATGCGTCGCGTCGCCTCTTCGCCGCCCATCACCGGCATGTTGATGTCCATCCACACCAGGTCGGGCCGGAACTCCTGCCAGAGCGCCAGCGCCAGCGCCCCGTTGACGGCGGTGCGCGCCTCGAGTCCCACGCGGGCGAACAGTTCGCTCAGCACTTCGCGGCTCTCAGGCTGGTCCTCGGCGATCAGCACGCGCGGCCGGCTGCTGCCGGGGGCGAGGCCGACTGCGCAGCGCCGCGAGGGCGACACTCCGCCGAGGCTCGCGCCATCAGACGCCGGTGCAGGGATGGTGAGGGTGAAGATCGCCCCGTTGTGCGGCGCATCCGACACGCCCAGCTCGCCGCCCAGCGCCTTGGCGAAACCGTTGCTGATCGCCAGCCCGAGGCCGGTGCCCTGGCCGCTGTCGCGTCCGGCGCGCGACTGGACGAAGGCCTGGAACAGACGATCGCGCTCGCCGGCAGGGATGCCGGGGCCGGTGTCCCGCACCGCCAGGGTGAGCCGCCCGGCGGCCCGGTCGTAGGCAGCAGACAGGGCCACCTCGCCGGAACTGGTGAACTTGACTGCATTGGACAGCAGATTGAACAGGATCTGGCGCAGCTTGCGGTGATCTGAGGTGACGCTGCGCGGCAGCCCGTCCATCGCCGGGAAGACCAGCCGCAAGCCCTTCTCCTGCGCGCGCAGGGCGAACAGGCTGTGCAGGTTGTCGAACAGCATCGCCAGATCGACCGGCTCGGACTCCAGGCTGATCGCGCCGGCCTCGATGCGCGACATGTCGAGGATGTCGTTGATCAGGGCGAGGAGGTGGTCGCCTGATCGGTTGATCACCTCTGCCGCACGACGCTGCTGCGTCCCCAGGCTGGCATCGCGGACGAGCAATTGCGCGTAGCCGAGCACGGCGTTGAGCGGCGTGCGGATCTCGTGACTCATGCTGGCGAGGAACTCGCCCTTGGCCCGGCTGGCCTGCTCGGCGGCGTTCTTGGCCTGCTGCAGGGCCGTCTCCTGGATGCGGAGACGGGCCTCGGCCTGCTCGCGCTCGCGAATTTCCGCCTGCAGCAGGCCAGTGCGCTCGGCGACCCGCGTCTCCATGTCGCGCAACAGGGCATCGCGCTCGGCCATGGTGATCTGCAGGCTCGCCTCGGCAGCGAGACGCCGCTCGATGTAGCGCGCAACCTGGGTTCCGGCGATCAGGCTGCCGGCGATCAGCACGAGCAGGGACAGGGCCTCGTTCGCCCGCCAGGCCCAGGCGCCTTCCGTGCCGGGCAGCAAGGCGCGCCATAGCGCCACCAGTCCAAGCCAGAGCAGGCCGCCAGCGAGGATGGCGACCAGCAGAACCGTGCCGTTGCGCTGCGCACCGTGGCGCGGCTCCAGCCCAAGCATCCGGCGCGGCAGCGGGCAGATGAGGATGGCCTCGGCAGCAGCCACCCAGATCAGAATCATCACCGTCTCCTTGACTGCGATGGCGTGGAGGACCTCGAACGGCACTCCCGTGGTCGCATCCGGGGCCCATGGCGCCGGGTTGGCCGCGAAGAGCCACGGGTAGCACACCAGGAAGAGCGGATAGAGCAGGGCGATGGACGGCAGCGCGGCCACCAGCGGTGCATGCCACAGGCTGGGCCTGATCCGCCCCCGGTCGGCGTTGAAGCCGTGCCACAGGAAGACGAGCAGGAAATAGAGGGAGGACGAGACATTGGCCCAGCCGTTTGCCGGCCACAACACGAAGGGGAAGGCCATGCCCAGCGGCAGGCCGGCGACGAGGGCGCCACGCCAGCCGAATGCCAGGGCAGCGATCAGCGGGGGCAGATAGCAGGCCTGGATGTGGATCTGCAGCGGCTGGACGCGGAAGCTGACCGCTGCCGCCGTGAGCGCGAGCCCGAGACCGCCGAGGGCGAGGGCGGTGAGGAACTGTCGTTGCGTCAGCATGGTGGTTCGTCCCGTGCGACACGGGGTTTGGCGAGACTAGGCATCGCAAAAACGACAGGCAAGCGGGAAGGAGTCGTATGCTCGACGTCCAGCGGGCCTGGCCTACCGAGGCCTGCAGGAACGAAGACGCCGTGGGGTACCCATTCCCCGCGAGACCACGATATGCCCGCGATGCGGACGAATCCCGCTATCGGAGTCCAGCGCTCCAACAGCGCCGCCGTGGTGTGGTGCGATGATCAGGGCCGCGGCCGGGACAACGATCTGCGCGTCTCCGTGCAGGTGCCGGCCGGCGTGGCCGTCACCGTCCGCGCGGCCGGCTCGCCGGCTTCGTCCTGCGCCAGCCCTGAGTCTACGGTAGGCGCGGGAACTTGGTGAAGTCGGGCTTGCGCTTCTCGAGGTAGGCGCGGTGGCCCTCGCTGCCTTCCTCGGTCATGTAGAAGAGGAGGGTGGCATTGCCGGCGAGTTCCTGCAACCCGGCCTGGCCGTCGCAGTCGGCGTTGAAAGCCGACTTGAGGCAGCGCATCGCCAGCGGGCTGTGCTGCAGCATCTCGTCGCACAGCGCCAGCGTACGCGCCTCCAGCTCGGCGAGCGGCACGACCTCGTTGACCAGACCCATGTCGAGGGCCTGGGCGGCGGTGTACTTGCGACAGGTGAACCAGAACTCGCGCGCCTTCTTCTGGCCGATGCAGCGCGACAGGTAGCTGGCGCCGAAGCCGCCGTCGAAGCTGCCGACCCTGGGGCCGGTCTGGCCGAACATGGCATTGTCGGCCGCCACAGTCAGGTCGCAGACCAGATGCAGGACCTGGCCGCCGCCGATCGCCCAGCCGGCGACCATCGCCACCACCGGTTTGGGGCAGCTGCGGATCTCGCGCTGCAGATCGAGGACGTTCAGCCGCGGCACCACGTCGCCATCCTTGCCGCCGACATAGCCGCCGTGGCCCCGCACGCGCTGATCGCCACCCGAGCAGAACGCCTTGTCGCCGGCACCGGTCAGGACGATGGCGCCGACGTCGAGCTGGTCGCGGGCATGGGCCAGCGCGTCGCGCAGCTCCTGCACGGTCTGCGGAGTGAAGGCGTTGTGCACCTCCGGCCGATTGATCGTCAGCTTGGCGACCACGCCATCGGCGCGCCGCATGTGGTGGTAGAGGACGTGGCTGTAGCCGCGTTCGATCTGGGTCCAGGTGGCGGTCATCGCGAGATGCCTACCAGACGGATGCCGCTGCGGAACCGGCAGCCTGGGGGACCATCTGCTCACCCGTGGCGGACAGCTGGCCTCATTTCTCCCGGGGAACATAGCGACCGCAGGTCGCTCCCGGAGGAATCGAGGCTAGGCCGGGCCGGTCGGCAGCTGGCCAGGAGGCCCCTGCCAGAAGCCGCTGGCGGTGATGCCCAGTTCGTCGGCAGGAACCGAACGACCGAGGATCTTGCGCCGGCAGTAGTCTGCCAGCGGCAGGTCGTGGACGCGCGCCCGGGCGACAACCCAGGCGTACTCCTCGTGCGTCAAGCTGACCTTGATCACCTGATCGCGGGGGTTTTCGCTGCGCGGCCGACCGCGGGGCCGCGGTTCGGGAGGTGGAGGTTGCTGGGCGGACATTCGGGTACCGTAATCCCCTGCTTGGATAGCGCCATGGGATCCTCCGGCACCGGCTGGGCCATGTGATCAACCCTCGGGGGAAGGAGCACGCCCATCATACAGGCCAGGCGCAAAGGCCGAGAGGCGGTAGGTGCGCAGGCGTTGCATCTCCTCGTCACCCGGGGCGGCGAACTGCACGAACGGCCAGATAGCCACCGAACCGCGGGCGTCGAAGCGCCCGACCACCTCCAGGTAGCGTGGGGCGAGCAGGCGGACGAGGTCGTCGCACACCACCCGCACGACGTCCTCATGGAAGTCGCCGTGCATGCGGAAGCTGCCGAGGTACTCTTTCAGACTCTTGCTTTCGACCAGGGTGGCGTCCGGAATGTAGTTCACCGTGATCGCACCCCAATCGGGCTGGCCGGTGACCGGGCACAGGCTGGTGAAGCGCAAGCAGCGCAGGCACACCCACAGCCCCGGCTGGGCGAAGGCGCGGCCGACCGGCAGCGGCACCGCCTCCAGCAGGCGCGGAGCGTAGGTGAACGGCGTCGCTCGGCGCTTGCCCAGGGTAGCGTGGGGCAGGGCGCGGCCGCGGCGGATCTGGTCCTTGGGCATGCCGGCATTCCACCGTCTGGACTCCGCGGGACAAGTGGAGGCCGGGTTGCCACTCAGCGCCACTCGCTAGGGTGCCGCGCCATGCTGATCCACCTCAACTACTTCAGCGAACCCCTTGGCAAGCAGGCCGCGATGCACGTGGTGGTGCCACAGAAGCCGGGCCGCCACCCGCTGATCGTCCAGCTGCACGGCTACAGCGACGACTACACCATCTGGCAGCGCCGCACCACCATCGAACTGGAAGCCGAGCGCATTGGCGCGGCAGTCGCCATGCTCGATGGCGGCCTGTCGTTCTACACCGACGCCGCCGACGGCACCGGTGACTGGGAAAGGCATATCCTCTTCTCGACTGAGCTGGTCGAGCGCACCTTCGGGGTCGGCGGCTCGCGCAGCCGGCGCGCCATCGGCGGCCTCTCGATGGGCGGCTACGGTGCGATGAAGATCGGCCTGAAGCACGCAGATCGCTTCGGCTCGGTGGTTTCGCACAGTGGCGTCCTCGACATCGGCCACTGGCATGGCGAGTGCAAGCGTCCGAAGCAGATGCAGCGCATCTTCGGCGCCAAACCCAAGGCGAGTGAGGATCCGGTACGGCTGCTGGCCACGGCCAAGCCGCTGCCACGCCTGTGGATCGACTGCGGCGCCGAGGACTTCCTCATCGAGCACAACCGCCGCTTCCAGCGCCTGCTGATGCGCCGCGGCATCCGCCACGAATACCGCGAATACCCCGGTTCGCACAACTGGGGCTACTGGCAGGCCCGCCTGCCCGAATCGTTCGATCACCACGCAGCATGGTTCGCCGCGAGCAAGAAGGCCTGACATGACTGAATCCACCCCCGTGCCCGTGTCTTCCAACAGCCTCGCCGGGCGCACCGTCCTGGTGACCGGTGCCGCCAGCGGCCTGGGCCTGGGTATCGCTCGCGGCCTGCTCCAGGCCGGCGCCAACTGCATCCTCGCCGACATCGACGACAAGGGCCTCGACTCCATCGCTCCTGAGTTCAAGGAACGCGGCCTGGCAGCGAAGATGAACGTCACCGACGAGGCCAGCGTGCAGGCCGCCTTCGCCGCCGGCGTAGCGCGCTTCGGCCGCCTCGACGGCCTGGTCTGCGCTGCCGGCGTCGCCCCGGCGTATCCGCTCGAGGACACCCCGCTCGACAAGTGGCGCTTCGCCCTCGACATCAACCTCACCGGCTACTTCCTGTGCGGCCGCGAAGCGACGCGCATCTTCAAGAAGCAGGGCGGCGGCGGCGCCATGGTGCTGCTGTCGAGCAAGAGCGGCCTGGAGCCGTCGAAGAACAACAGCGCCTACAACGCGACCAAGGCCGGCGAGCTGCACCTGGCGCGCGGCTGGGCGCTGGAGCTCGGCCCGGCCGGCATCCGCGTCAACTGCATCGCCCCCGGCAATGTCTTCGAAGGCTCGAAGATCTGGAATCCGGCGTACATCGCCGAGGCGGCCCGGAAGAAGGGCATCAAGCCGGAAGAGGTCATCCCCCATTACATCGCCATGACCGCGCTGAAGCGCGACATCAAGCCGCAGGACATCGCCAACGCGGCGGTGTTCCTGCTGTCCGATGCGGCCCGCTGCATGACCGGGCAGGTCCTGGTCGTCGACGGCGGCCAGGCGTACACGAGGTAGGCCTTCAACCTCTCGTTCGCGAGGGGTTCTCGCCGTAGCAGGCCTTGTACGCCCGGGCGAAGGCGCGGTGGTCGTCGTAGCCGCAGATCGCGGCGATCGACGTCACCGTGCCGGCGCCACGGCGCAGCAGCTCGCGGGCTCGTTCCAAGCGGACGCGCTGCAGATATGCGCGTGGGCCGCAGCCATAGCTGGCGCGGAAGCGGCGGAACAGCGTGCTGCGATCGACACCGAGGCGGCCGGCCGCGCCACCCACCGTCAGGTCGCCCTCGTAGCCGGCATCGATGATCAGCCGCAGCGCGGCCGCCGGATCGGCGGGCTCGGCCGGGGTGCCGGCCGGGGCCAAGGCCTCGCACAGGCGCAACGCCAGGGCCGCCGGTGTGAACGGCGAGCACGTGTCCGCCGTGTACGCCGCCTCGGCCTCGTCGCACAGGCGCCACAGCGCCGGCGTCGCCACGTTCTTCAGCACACGGGCCGGACCAGCGATGCCGACCTGGGCGAGCAGTGCGGTCGCCGCGGGGCCGTTGAAGCCGAGCCAGGTGTATCGCCACGGCCGTTGCGGATCCTCGCGGTAACGCGAGCGCTCGCCGGGCAGGATGGCGAAGACGTCGCCAGGCGACAATGGCTCGGCCCGACCGCCATCGAGCGATAGCCAGCCGGCGCCAGCTTGGACGACGTGCAGCGAGGGATGCTGCGGACGCTGTTCGAGATCGAAGCTGCCGGTGCCACGCAGCCGGCCGATGCAGGCGAGCCAGGCGCCGGCCGCGGCGCTGGCCGCCACCGCCGGGGTGAAGACCCGCTGGACGTACTGGCTGTGACGCTGCTCGTGCAACATACAGCCTCAACATGCATCCTGGAGCCGTCGATTTCCAGTGCCTCTTGGGATAACCTGCATCGCAGGAGCACATCCCATGAGCCAGTGGTTCCCCGCCGCCGCCGCCCCTACCGACCTCGAGGTCTTCCTCTTCGATCTCAACGGCTTCATTATCGTACGCGGTGCCCTTTCGCAGGCCGAACTGACGGCAGGCAACGCGGTGATGGATCGTTTGCAGGGGCTGAAGAAGGGCGAGTGGGCCGGCCACGTGCACGCGCACAGCTATGGCGGGAAGGAGGGATTGAACCTGCAGCAGATCTACGAGGGCGGGCCGGTGTGGGAACGCCTCATCGACCATCCTGCCTACATCGACAAGGTGCGCACCTTCGTCGGCGGCGAGGACGGCTTCGACTACCTGCACGGCCCGCTCTTCATCGACGAGTGCTTCGCCAACCTCCGCGCCGAGGGCGAGGCGATCGGCATCCACAGCGGCGGCCAGAACGGCTGCGCCCGCACCCTCTACCGGGTGCAGGATCGCAGGTTCCACGCCCAGCAGGTCAATGTGCTGATCGCATGGAACGACATCGGCCCCGGCGACGGTGCGACCATGGTCGTGCCGGCCAGCCACAAGGCCAACTTCCCGCACCCGCAGTACGGCGAGAAGACGATGAAGAGCGGTGAGCAGATGAGCTGCGCCGAGGGCCTGGTCGGAGCGATCGAGGTGCACCTCCAGGCCGGCGACGCGATCATCTTCACCGACCATATCATGCATGGCTCGGCGGCGCGGCGGAATCGCGGCCAGCGGCGCATCTCGGTGTACCGCTATGGAGTGAGTTGGGGCCGTTCGCGACATCCCTATCGGCCGAGCCAGGCGCTGCTGTCGCGCCTGGACGAGCGGGCGCGTGGCATGGTCGAGCCGCAACACGAGATCCTGGCGCCGCCCCAGGACCGTGCACTTCAGTCCGCGTTAGCGGCATCGAGCGCGGGCTGAAGCCCGCGGTCCTGAGAACCTCTCACGAGATCGGCATCACCGCGACGTGGTTGCCGTGCACCGAATGCACCAGCACCGGCGTCCCAGCCGCGATGACACCCTGGTGGGCGAAGACCGGGAAGTCCGGCGCGGCACCGAGGCGGGCCTTGGCCAGGGGATGCGCTGCATCGAGCAGCACGCCGCTGGTGCCGACGGTGATGCCGAAAGTGCGCGGATCGTTGTAGCTGACCTCGGGCTCGAGGTGCTTGCGCACCACCTCGACCGGATTGCTGCCAGCCAAGGCCAGGGCCGCCAGCTTGGGCACATCGAGCTTCACTCCGCCGCGGTGGGCCGCGACCAGGGCCAGGGCCAGGCCGCGTGCATCGCCGCCGGCGCGGTGGTGGGCGGCGAAGAAGGCGAGATCCTGCGGCAAGCCGGCCTCGCGCGCAGTCAGCCAGGCGTCGTGCGGCACCTCGCTGTGCCGGCGAGCCAGCACCGCCAGCATGACCGTGGAGGCATCGACCGGCACTCCGGCCGCCTTGGCCCGCAGCCATACGCCCCAGGCGCGCGACAGGACGATGAGCAGGACGAGGCCGCTTCCGAGCATGAAGGCGACGATGGCGAGGATGATGGCGGTGCTGGTTTCCACGCCGCCAGGATGACGCCCCATCCGCCCCGGTCCACCACCACCCCACCAACCGGTACGTTCCCCCTCGTCGACGTGCACGTCGACGCTCCAGGGAAACCGTCCGCCGAGCGAGCGCAGGCGTAAGCCCAGCGAGACTGGAACGGACCGTATCGCTTGGCGAATCGCCAGCGTCAGCGCAGCGTGTCGAGCGGGTCCCGGGCGAAGGGCCCGGGCCAGGAGCCCGAGGGGCCGGGCCCCTCGAAGCTAGAGCCGCTTGCGGAACATCTCCGCCTTCTGCTGCGCCACCACATTGCGCGCGATCAGCGCCTCGGCCTCGGGCATGGTGCGGTTCCAGGCATCGGGGAACTGGGCCTTGAGGTGCTGGCACTTCACCGCGAACCACACCCCTTCGCCGCTGTTCTTGGCGAACAGAGCCTCGTCGATGGCGCCGGTGTTGACCAGCGAGAAGGCCATCTCCCAGTAGCTGGTCGACTGGCGCAGGTAGGCGTTGAGCTGCTTGTTGGCACCGCCGGCGATCTGCTTGACCTCCTCGACATCGACCGGCTTCCAGCCGGCGAACCAGGCGCGGGCCTCGCGGCACACCGTCTCGCGGCGCAGGTCGTAGAGTTTGAGGATGAGTTGGGCGTCAGCGTGTGTGGCCATGGTGGCCGGACTATGCCGCGCTCCGGCCGCGGCCAAGCAGCGGATGCCTAGAGGAAGCAGTCGAAGAAGTCGTACATCTGCTCGTTCGAAGCAGGGGTCGGCGCATGCTTCGGGCGCGTGGTCAGGCCGATCCGTCGGCGGACGCCGAGCAGGGCGTAGACCTCATTCACCCGGTTGAGCGCCCGCCAGTTGCTCTCGGGGTCCTGCTCGCCACCAGAGACGAGGAACGGCCGCGGCGCCAGCAGGGCGAGGATCTCGGTGAGGTCGCGGCCCTGCTCGACGAGTTCACGGTAGGCACCGGTGCGCGGATTGTCCGCGGTGACCACACCCGGCCGCCGCCGTCCCGCCGGCTCGGCGCCGAGGTACCAGGGTTCCCAGTAGTTGCAGTTGGGGTCGAGTTCGTTGAACACCACGCCGGCATCGTTGATCACGGTGCAGGCGAAGCGCTCGTTGAAGGCAGCGGCGAACATCGCCCACTTTCCGCCGAAGGAGAAGCCGGTGATGCCGATGCGCTCGGGATCGACCTCCGGGCGGGCGGCCAATACGCGGCGTGCATGTTCGGCAGTCCAGCCCAGCCGGTGCAGCGGCTGCAACGGTGCGGCGCCAGGCGTCAGCAGCGGCTCGGCGTCGCGCGGTGTATCGCCGATGCCGGTGTAGCCGATGGCCAGCGTGACATAGCCGCGCCGGCACAGGCCATATGCGTCCGTAGCGTGCTCGCGCGTCGGCGTCACGACGCGGCCAGGCGTCGCCGCCGGCGTATCGGGATCGTAGAAGGGGACGATCACCGCCGGGGCGCGCGGCGCGCGCGGACGCTGCGGCAGCAGGAGGATGGCGCGGCAGCGTCGGCCCGGCTCGGCTTCGAACCACAGTTCGATCCGGGTCAACCCATCCTCGACACGTGGCGAGGCCTCAACGCAGGCCGGGGGGGCCAGCAGCGGCGGCCAGGTCCCGATCAGTGCCTGCCAGCGGGCGATGATCTCGGCGCGCCGGTCCGACCACTGCCCCGCGTTGGTCACCGGGCGCCCGTCGTAGCAGCGCAGCAGGGATGGATGCGCCGCAAAGTCGCCAGCATAGCGCGCCGGCACGTCGAGAAACGGCAGATTGGTATCGCCCATTCCGGCATGGTGGCAGATGAACGCCGAAGGGAAGCTGCTCGCCCGCCAATCCCCCCTTCCCTCCCACGCCCTCGCCTATGCAATGCCGGCGTGGACTACCTCGTCATCGCTCGCAAGTACCGCCCCCAGACCTTCGCCGAAGTCGCCGGCCAGGAGGTGGTCGCGCGCACGCTGACCAACGCCATCCGCGGCCACCGGGTGCACCACGCCTACATGTTCACCGGCCCGCGCGGGGTCGGCAAGACCTCGATGGCGCGCATCCTGGCCAAGGCGCTGTGCTGCGTCAGCGGGCCGACCACCGAGCCGTGCGGCGTGTGCGAGCACTGCATGCGCATCAGCGATTCGGCCCACCCCGACGTCACCGAGGTCGACGCCGCACGCTTCGGCAACAAGGAGGACATCACCCGCCTGCTTGAAGATGTCGGCTTCGCCCCGCAGCTGGCGCGCGTGCGCGTGTTCATCCTCGACGAGGTGCACATGCTGACCGGGCACAGCTGGAACGCCCTGCTCAAGGTGCTGGAGGAGCCGCCCCCGCACATGCGCTTCATCTTCGCCACCACCGAGGTGGAGAAGGTGCTGCCGACCGTGCTGTCGCGCTGCCAGCGCTTCGACTTCCGCTCGCTCGACCTGCCGGTGATCGTCGCGCGGCTGAAGGACATCGCCGCCAAGGAGGGCGCCAAGCTGGCCGAGCCGGTGCTCTACCGCGTGGCCCGCGCCGCCGGCGGCGGCATGCGCGACGCGCAGACCCTGCTCGACCAGCTGATCGCGGTGAGCGACGGCGCCGGCACCGAGGACGATCTCGACCTGCTGCTCGGCGCGGCGCGCGGCGAGGACCTGCGCGACATGCTCAAGCTGGCGCTGGGCGGCTCGTCCGCCCCGGCCCTGGTCAAGTTCGACGCGTGCTGCTCAGCAGGCGCCAGCGCCAGCACCATCCTCGATCAGCTGATCGAGCACCTGCGCGCGATCATGCTGGTGCAGGCCTGCGGGCCCGAGGCCCAGGCGGTGCGCCGCCTCGGCCTGCCCGAGGAGCAGCTCAAGGTCCTCGCCGCCGCCGCCACGCCGGAGAAGGTGCTGCGCGCCGCCCAGGTGCTGACCGGCACGCAGCAGCATCTGCGCCACGGCGCCGATCCGCGGCTGGCGCTGGAGATGGCGCTGGTGCGCATCGCCCGGCTCGGCGAGGTCGTCGACCTCGAACGCCTGGTGCAGCGCATCGAACGCGCCGAGGCCGGAGTCGCCGCGGGCCCTCGCTAGGGCCGCCGCGCGCCCCCGGCGCGGCGGCCCCAACCCAATCCGCATCGCCGAATCCGCGGCTGCTGCCGTCTGCTGGCCTCAAACCAGGCCCCAAGGCCGAGGCGGAGCACGCGCTGATCCTCGAGATCCGCAAGCGCTTCACCGCCGACGTGATCCGGCGCGAGCCGGTCGATCGCAACGCCTGGCTGGCCAAGCTGCGCCATGAAACCAGGGGCCCGGGCGATGCCGACCCCGTCTGACGAGACCATGCGCGATCCGCCATCCTCGGGCCCCGAGGTGGTGGAGCCCGACCAGTCGCTGCCGTCCGGCGGACGCATCGGACCATACCGCCTGATCGAGCCGCTCGGCCGTGGCGGCATGGGCGCGGTGTGGCGAGCCGAGGCGGCGGAGAGCGGCCCGGTGCCGATGGGCCGGGCGGTGGCGCTGAAGCTGCTGCACCGCGTCTCGGCCGAGGAGCGCCGCCGTGCCGCGCGCGAGGTCGCCTACCTGCAGGCCCTGCACCATCCCGGCATCGTGCGCATCATCGATTTCGGCGAGCACGTCGGTCGTCCGTGGATCGTCATGTCCCTGGTCGAGGGCCGGCGGCTGGATAAGGTCATGGGCGAGGAGGGGCCGTTCGCCAGCGACCGGGCCGCGCGCATCGCAGTCGGCGCGCTGGAGGCGCTGCACGTCGCGCACCTCGCCGGCATCCTGCACCGCGACGTCAAGCCGGGCAACCTCATGCTCAAGGATGACGGCCAGGTCGTCGTCCTCGACTTCGGCCTCGCCGCAGCGCCGGAGTACGAAAGCCGCCTCACCGCCAGCGACACGGTGATCGGCACGCCGGCCTACATGAGCCCCGAGCAGGCGCGCGGCGAACGCGCTGCGATCACAGCGCGCAGCGACATCTACGCCCTCGGCGCGGTGCTCTACGAAATGACCTCCGGCTGCGCCCCCTTCGCCGCCGACGATCCGCGCGCGCTGCTGCGGCAGGTGATCGAGAAGCCGCTCACGCCGCCGAGCCTGCGCCGCGCCGGCCTGCCGCGCGACCTCGAGACGGTGGTGCTGCGCGCGATGGCCAAGGACCCGGCCGACCGCTACCGCACCGCCGAAGCGATGGCCTCCGACCTGCGTCGCTTCCTCGAGGGCCGGCCGGTCAAGGCGACCCGTCCCGGGCCCATCCGTCCGTTCCTGCGCGCGTGCTGGCGCCGCCGCCGCACCGTCGCCGGCCTCGCCCT
>JALHRW010000113.1 GCA_022841245.1 Planctomycetota bacterium | reverse complement strand
GTGGTCGAGGCGCGCCAGGCGCGCCACGAGGCGGCGATCAGCGGGGCCGAGCGCCTGCTCGGCGGCACCACGGCCGAGGCCATGGGAGCGCTGACGCTGGTCGCCGGCATGCGTCCCGCGGGCTCGCGCGGGGCGCGGGTGCTGCTGGCTGCCGCGGAGCATCCGGACAAAACCGTCCGTAGCATGGCCATCTCGATCCTCGGCACCTGCGAGGCTCCGGCCGCCATGGTGTGGCGCAACCGCGGTACCATCAGCGGGGAGGTTTCGGAATCGGCCTCGGTGGCGTCCGCTCTGCCGGCTTCGGCCGCTGTCGCCCCAGCTGCGGTCGTTGCCAGGCCGGAGGCGGTTCCGGCCGCAACCGCCGCAACCGCGCCCGCCAGTGGCGGCAGCTGGCTCTGGCTGATCGGACTCGTCGCCCTCCTCGGTGGTGCCGGCTGGCTGTTCACCCGGCGTCAGACCGCTCCTGGAGCGCGGCCGTCGGCCTCCCAGCCCCGCCAGGGGCGATTCACCTGGGGTAGGTGACCGCTCCAGCTGGCACTATCACGAGCGGGGTGACCCGGCTAGGCTTCTGCTGTGCGCATCCTCCTGGTCGACGACCACCCCGACGTTCGTCTCAGCATGGCCGAATTCCTTGGTCAGATCGGCCATGACACCGAGCAGGCCGGCAGCGGCACCGAGGCCATCAGGCGGGTGCGCGAACGCCGTCCCGATCTGGTGATCACCGATCTGCGCATGCCTGGGATGAGCGGCCTCGAGCTGCTGACCGCGCTGCGCGCGGACCCTGGTGCCCCGCCGGTGGCGCTGATGACCGCCTTCGGCGACTCCGCCACCGCGGTCGAGGCGCTACGCCAGGGCGCTGTCGACTACCTGCGCAAGCCGATAGACGTACGCGAGCTGCACCGCCTGATCGAGCGTACGGAGGTGGGTCTGGCACCGTCGGCTGGCGCCGAGCCGCGTAGCGAGGTTGACGGCCTGATCGTCGCGGGCGGCGATCTTGAGCGTCTGCTTGCCCTGGCCGACCGCATCCACGTCGCCCCCGACCTCCCCTGCCTGATCGAAGGCGAGACCGGCACCGGCAAGGAGCTGTTCGCTCGTCGCGTGCATCACGGCGGTGGTGACTCCGAAGGGCCGTTTGTGGCATTGAACTGCACGGCGATCGCCCCGGGCCTGTTCGAGTCCGAGCTGTTCGGCCATGCCGCTGGCGCCTTCACCGGGGCCAGCCCACGAGGCGCCGAAGGCAAGCTGGCGCTGGCCGCTGGCGGCACGCTCTTCCTCGACGAGATCGGCGACCTGCAGGCCGACCTGCAGGCCAAGCTGCTGCGCCTGCTTGAGGACCGCAGCTGGTATCCCGTTGGCGACAACCGCCTGCGCAAGCTGCAGGCGCGCATCGTCTGCGCGACCAACGCCGGCCTGCTCGAACGCGTGCGCGACGGCCGCTTCCGCGAGGACCTCTATTACAGGCTGAAGGTCTGCCACCTGCGCCTGCCGCCGCTGCGTGAGCGCGAGGGCGGCGTGCTGCCGCTGGCGCGTATGCTGCTGGCACAGGCCGCCAGGCGGCGCAACCGGGTTAGCATCCGCCTGTCTACCGCCGCCGAGGCGGTGATCAGCGGGCACCGCTGGCCGGGCAACGTCCGTCAGCTGGTCCATGCCCTCGAGCAGGCCTGCCTGCTCAGTGACAGCGACGAGATCGCCGGTGGCTTCTTCGCCGAACTGGTCACCGAGCGGGGGGGGCCACCGCGGATGGCAGCCGCCGTCCCGGCCTCGCTGCCGGTCGCTCCGCTCGAACTTTCACGCCTGCCTCCCGCCCGGCTCCAGCTTGATCCCGCCGGCTGCGACCTCGATGCCTGGCAGCGCGCCCTGGTCGTCGCCGCCCTGCAGCTCAACCGTGGCTCGCCGGTGAAGGCCAGCGCCTTCCTCGGCATCTCACGCAAGGTCCTCTACACCCTGCGCAAGCGCTACGGCCTATTCGAGGCCGACGACAAGGACGAGGAGTGATCCCGCCGGCGGTGCTCTGCGCCGCCGGCGCCGGAGCCGGATTGGCCAGCGGCGTGCTGCTGGCCGGCCCCTGGCGCTGGCTGGCTTTCGCCTGCGGCGCCGCTGCCGCACTGGCGACGGCTGCCAGCCTGCGCGCCGAAGATGCCGCGCCTGCTCCTCCGTCCGTCCGATCCGACGACAGCCACCCTGACCGCCGCGCCGAACTGCTCGCCGGGTTGGCTGCCGGCGTCGCGCATGAACTCGGCCAGCCGCTGTCGGCGGCGCGGGTCGGGATCGAGGGTATCCACTACCTGCGCCAGATCGGCCGCGAACCGAGCCCCGAGCACCTGTCGCGCACCCTGTCGCGGGTCGGCATGAGCCTGCTGGCGATGACTCAGACCATCGAGCATCTGCGCACCCTGGCGCGCCAGGAGGGCTCCTCGCCGCGCATGCGGATCGATCTCGCCGACCTGGTCGACGGCCTGCTTGCCGAGCGCGACCAGTGGCTGCGCTTCCGTGACACGCGCATCGAGTGGCGTCGGCCGGAGCAACCGGTGCCAGCGCTCGCCGAAGCGGCCGGCGTGCGCCTGGTGGTCACCAACCTGCTGCGCAATGCGGTCGAGGCGGTCGAAGGGCAGTCCAGCGAACGGCGGCTGGTGCGCGTCACGGTCGGGCCCGGACCGGCGGTGGTGGTGCATGACAGCGGGCCGGGCATCCCGCCGGCGCTGGCGGCGACGATCTTCGATCCGTTCAGCTCGAGCAAGGGGCCGGGCCGCGGTATCGGCCTGAGCCTGGCCAAGGCCAGCGCCGAACGCATGGGAGGTTCACTGACCGTTGAATCGGCACAGGGTTCAGGCAGCCGCTTCGTCCTCGACCTGCTCGACGGGGCCGGGCCGTGATTCGTCTGCCCATGCTCAGCGGCTTGCGCGGACGGGTCGCCGCGCTGGCCGCGCTGGTCGCCCTGCTCGCGACCGTGGCATGCGCTGCGCTGGCCGCCCAGACCCTGGTCGGCGGCCTGCGCAGCCAGCGCGGCAGCGCCGCCATCGCTGTGGCGGAGCAGGTGCGCAGCCGGATCAACCGCCTGGTCCAGCGCCTTGCTTTCGAGAATGCCGACTACGCCGTGTGGGACGAGCTGTATCAGCGCATGCCGCGGCCGTCCGACGAGTGGTCGCGCGTGAACCTGACTCCGGGCAACACCCCGGGCCGGCTGACCCAGGCTTTCGCCCTCGTCGCCAACGGCACGGTACTCAGCCGGCATCGCCGCAGCACTCTGCGCACGCCGGAGTCGACCCGCGACGACCCTGCGCCGGCCGAGGCGCTGGCCGCTCTGACGCTGCCCGAGGCCCACGCGGGCATCGCTGTGCCGGGGGGCTACCCTGCGCTGTTCGCTTCGCACCCGGTGCGGGCGAGCGACGGTAGCGGGCCTGCGCACGGAGCGCTGGTCGCGCTGAGCTACCTGACCTCGTCGCTGCATCCCGATCTCATCCAGCCCGGCTACGAGCTTGAGCTGGCGCCGACCCCCCGGCCGGCCAACGATGCCCACCTGGCCTGGCGCGAAGACCGGGCCGCCGCCACCATCTCCATTCCGACGCATGACGGTCGCGCCTTGGCCATCACCGTGGTCGAATCGTCGGTCGCCGACGAGGGTCTGGTGTGGCGCGCGGTGACGGCGGTGGTCGCCGGCGGTGTCGCCAGCGCTGCGGTCGCCATTCTCCTCGGAGTTGGCGTTGGCTGGAGCTGGATGCGTCCGTTCACCGCTCTGGCCGAGGCCTGTCGCCGGCGGGTTGATGACGAATCGGTGCCGCTGCCGGCGGTCAGTGGCCTGCTCGAGGCCGAGGTACTGCGCGATGCCCTTGAGCGTCTGACTGCTGCCGAACGCGGGCACGCGCGCCGGCTGGGCGACGCACTGGAGCGCGAACGCACGGTCAACGCTGTGCACCAGCGCTTCCTCACCCAGCTTGGCCATGAGATCGGCGATCCACTCCATGCCATGGTCGCGACCCTGCAGCGGCTTGCCGCCGAGGGCGGCCGACTGCCGCCGGAGGAGATCGCTGCCACCCTCGACCGGGCCCTCGAGCTCGAGTCGCGCCTGCAGGAGGCCCTCGGATTGGTTGGCTCGGAGGCCGCGGCGCCCCATTCAGGTCCGCGGGAGCGCAGTCTCGAGGACTACCTCGCTGGAGTCGTTGAGTTGCTGCGCCCGCTGGCTGCCAGCCGCGGTGGCAGCGTTGTGGTCGCCGGTACCGGGCGGGCCACCCTGCGTCCCGAGCTGCTCACCCCGGTTCTGGTCAACCTCGCCGCCAACGCCCTACGGTCCCAGCGTGACGTCTGTGTGACCATTCGCTGCGGCGTGACCACGAATGGTACGCGGTGGATGGTCGAAGACGACGGCCCGGGTATCGAGGAGGGTCTCGCCGTTCGTATCGCCGATGCCTGCGGCCGCGGCGAGGTCTTGCCGGGCAGCGCCGGCCTCGGTCTAGGCCTGGCAGTAGTGCTGGCAAACCTGCGTTCCCTGGGCGGACGGATCTGCCTGGACAATCGGCCAGGGGAGGGAGTCATTTTCGCCATCGACCTGCCGACTCCGGGCAGCGAGTCATCGGTGCTGACGGCCGTGCGCGGTTAGGCGATCGTCGGCTTGTCGGTGTGCACCGAGCCGTCGCGGTCGATGCGGTGCGAGAAGCACGAGCGGCGCAGCTGGTGGCAGGCTGGCCCAGGCGCGTCGACCAGATAGAGCAGTGCGTCGCCGTCGCAGTCGGCGCGCACTTCCAGCACGCTTTGGAAATAACCGCTCTCCTCGCCCTTGGTCCACAGCTTCCTGCGGCTGCGGCTCCAATAGGTCGCCTTGCCGCTGGCCAGGGTCTTGGCCAGCGCCTCGCGGTTGGCCCAGGCCACCATCAGCACGTCGCCGGTGGCCTTGTCCTGGGCGATGGCGGTGACCAGACCCTGCTCATTCCACTGCACCAGACGGTCCACTTCGCCGGGCGTGCCGGACGGGGCGATGTCGCTCATGCGCGGGATGGTCGGAGGACGACGGCGACGGCAAGGGGCGTGGAGGCTGGCCCGGCTTGTCCTTCGCCGGCCTGCGCGCCGCCCACCGTGCCGCCATGCCCACCGTCACCATCGTCATCGCCGCCCTGCTCATCGCCCTCGGGCTCGTCAGCCGTGCGCTCAGCGATTCGCCAAGCGTCACCGTGCTCATCCCGGCCTTCCTCGGCGCGGCCCTGCTGCTCGCCGGCCTGGTCGCGTTCAAGGCCGGGGCGCGCAAGCACGCCATGCATGCCGCGGCGATGCTCGCCCTGTTCGGCATCGTCGGCGGAGCCGGGGCGCTGGTGCATCTACCCGCGCTGCTCAGCGGCGGCGAGGTGCAGCGGCCGTTGGCGGTGGCCTCGCGCTCGCTGACCGTGCTGCTGTGTGCCGTGCTGCTCTGCCTGGCGGTGCGTTCGTTCATCATGGCCCGGCGTGCAAGGCTGGCGCCGACGACGTTGAAGTAGGGGGGGTCGCATCGGAGCGTGCGCGACGCATGCTCCGCCGCCGTTCCGTGATCCTGCTGCTGGCCGCCGTGCTGATCGGCGGCAACGCGGCGGTGGTGCAGCTGGTGGCATGGGGCTCGATGCTGGTCGAACGTGCGCAGCGCATGGAGATCGCGGCGGCCGTCGTTGCGACCTTCGATGGTTCAGCGCCGTGCAGCATGTGCCGCATGGCCGAGTCGCTGCGCGACGAGCCGTCTCCGGCTGCTCCGGCTGGGCTGGCCAAACTGGTGAAGAAGGCCGATGCCCCGGTGAACCCGCTCGTCGCGCTGCTGGTCCGCGGCGGGGAAGCAGCCGAGCTGCCGCCGTGGACGGTGACGCTGTCGCCCGTCGTTTCCGCCATCGCTCCCGAGCTGCCCCCGCCGCGTGCACGGGGCTGATCCGGGGCCGGACGCGTCGTCCGGCCCTCCATCACCTCCAGCCTGCGAGCCTCCATGTCCTCCCGTATTGTGCCCACCGCTCTCGCGGTGGCGCTGTCCGTCGCGGCATCCGCCGCCGACGCCGATCCTTCCATCATCCTGGTCGAGACGCAGCGCGAACCGCTGACCACCTCGACCGCATCCGCCGCCGAAACCGAGCTCGGACTGGTGCCCGGCGGCACCGACGTCGTCTCCGGCGACGAGATCCGCAAGGGTCGCACCGCCACCTGGCGCGATGCGCTGGGCATGTCGCCGGGCGTTTACGTCCAGCCACGCTACGGTTCGGAGGAAGCGCGCCTGTCGATCCGCGGCAGCGGCGTGCAGCGCACCTTCCACCTGCGCGGCATCCGCCTGCTCGCCGACGGCCAGCCGATCTCGCTCGCCGACGGCGGCGGCGACTTCCAGGCCACCGACTTCGCGCTTGCCGACCACGTCGCGGTGTGGCGCGGGGCCAACGCCCTGGCCTACGGCGGCGCCACCCTCGGCGGCGCCATCGACGTGGTCAGCCCGACCGGGCTCAGCGCCCCCGGCGGTTCGGTGCGGCTCGAAGGCGGCAGCTTCGGCTACGGCAAGGCGGTGGTGTCGAGCGGCGGATCCGACGGCGACCTCGACGCCTGGATCGGCGTCAGCTCGTCGCGCCAGATCGGCTGCCGCGACCACAGCCACCAGGACAACGTCCGCGTCCAGGGCAACCTCGGCTGGCGCTTCGCACCAGGCGTGGAAAACCGCCTCTTCGGCGCCTACGCCGACTCGGACTCCGAACTGCCGGGCTCGATCACCAGGCAGCAGATGGAGGACGATCCGCAGCAGGCCAACAGCGGCTCGGTGCTGCGCGACAGCAAGCGCGACTATCCGCTCTACCGCATCGCCGACCGCCTGGCCTTCGACTGGGGCGAGACCCGGGCCGAGGCATCCCTGGCGTACATGCGTAAGGAGCTGTTCCATCCCCTGGCCTTCGGCCTGATCACGCAGGACTCCGACGACTGGGTCGCGGCCACCCGCCTGGTCGACGACCATCGGCTGGGCGGACGCGGCAACCGCTTCGTCCTCGGGGCCGAGGCCGGAGTCGGCGTGACCGAGGCCCGCACCTACGGTTACGCCGCCGCGGTGGGCAACACGCCTGGCGCCATCGCCAGCGATGCGCTGCAGACCGCCCGGAACGCCGCGATCTATGGCGAATGGCGGCACGAGGCGACTACCGACCTGTGGCTGGTCGGCGGGGCGCAGGCGCAATGGACCGAGCTGGAGAACGACGACCGCCTGCTGGTCGCGCCCTCGGCCGGCGACCAGTCGGGGTCGAAGATCTGGCGCAGCCTGAATCCCAAGCTCGGTGTGCTGTGGCAGGCCCGGCCGGAGGTCGCGGCCTTCGCCAACCTGTCGCGCAGCAGCGAGCCGCCAAGCTTCGCCGAGTACATCCAGCGCGATCTCAGCCTGGCGACCAGGCCGCAGCAGGATCTCGCGGCGCAGTCGGCGTGGACGGCGGAGATCGGCACACGCGGTTCGGTCGAGCGCGTGGCCTGGGATCTCACCGCCTATTATGCCGAGGTGCGCGACGAGTACCTCGCGGTGCAGCTCGGACCCGGCCTCACGGTGACGCAGAACGCCGACGCAACCGTGCACCAGGGCGTCGAGGCCGGTCTCGATCTGCGGCTGTGGGGGCCGGAGTCGGGCGACGATCCACGCCTGACCCTGCTGCAGACCTGGACCTGGGGCCGCTTCCGCTTCGACGACGACGCGCAGTGGGGCGACAACCAGCTGCCCGGCCTGCCCGAGCATGTCTGGCGCGGCGAGCTGCGCTTCGAGCAGGCCGGCTGGTACGCCGGAGCGACGGCCGAGTACCAGGCCGGCTGGCCGGTCGATTTCGCCAACGCCTTCGAAGCGGAGTCGTCGCTGCTGCTCGGCGCCCGGGCCGGCTACGACCGTGGACGCGGCTTCAGCGCCTTCATCGAGGGCCGCAACCTGAGCGACGAGGTCTACGCCGCGACCACCGGTGTCGCCAATCCGGCGACCGCCGCGGACACCCAGGCCCTGTTCAATCCCGGCGACGGCCTGGCGGTCAATGCCGGCGCGGCGTGGAGGTGGTGATGCCCATCTGGCGCTGTTCTCGTCGACGCCACGCCGCACCATCACCTCTGGAGACTGACATGTATCGCTACGCCATCCTCCTCGTCCTCGTCGCCACGCTCGCCTCGGCCGAGCTGACGCTCACCGGCACCTGGGCCGGGGCCAAGGCCGAACTCCCCAGCAACGCGACCGTCGTATTGGCGCTCTACGATCGCGACGGTTCATGCTGCGGCGGGCCGGCGGCAGCGCTGGCCGGCCTGGGCAATCTGCGCACCGCGCTCAAGGACCGGGCCGATATCCGACTGGTCGCGGTCGACGTGACCAAGGCCGCCACCGTCGAGCAGGCCACGGCGGCGGCGGCTCTGCACTACACCGATGGCATCCCGCTGCTGGTCGACGGCTCCAGGGCGACGGCAGCCGCCCTGGGGGTCGAGATCGACATGACCATGACCTACATCATCCGCCTCGCGGACGGCACCCGCGAGGTGTCTCACAGCCCCAACCAGGTGAAGAAGAAGCTGGGACTGTAGCAGCGCGCTAGAACCGCACGCCGGCCGAGACCCAGGCGCTGCGCCCAGGTTCGTTGACCCGCACCACGGTGGTGTCGAAGGCGCTCGGCTTGTTGAGGTGCTCGGCGTAGGTGCGGTCGAGCAGGTTGTCCACGCCGGCCGACAGCTCTGCTCCGTGCCGCAGCGTCCACGTCGCCGAGAGGTCCAGCACCGCCCAGGCCGGCGTCTCGCCGGCGTCGAGGGCGGCGCCAGTGGTCGGGTCGTCATCGACCCGGGTCGCCCGCGCCGACCAACGCACGGCCAACCGACCCTGCAGCGCCCCGTGATGGGCGTTCAGCGCGGCGGTGCCGGACAGCGGCGGGATCTGCGGCAGCGGCAGGTCGCTGTCGAGGTCCTCGGCCCAGGTCCAGGCGGCGTCGGCCTCGGCCTCCAGCCAGCTGGCCAGCGGCAGGGACCCGTCGGCGCTGACGCCGGCGAGCAGCGCCTGCCCGTTGTGGTAGACCGTCGCCTGGTCAGCGAGCAGCACGCCGTCCTGTCCCCTGGCGCGATCGCGGCGGATGTAGTCCTGCACCCGGTCGAACCACACCTCGCCGTGCCAGCGCGCCTGCTCGCGGCCGCCATCGCGGCCGATGCGCGCCTGCACCAGGTTGTGCGTCTCGGCCTCGAGCTCGGGATTGCCGACCCAGCGCGCCGATGGCGTGCCGTTGCCGGCGATGAAGCGCTCCGTGGGATCGGCGGCGCGCTGCTGCCGCGAGACGGCCAGCGTGATCAGGCCGTCGCCAGCCCAGTCGCGTTCGAGTCGCAGCGCCGCACCGAAGAGATGCTCGCTGCGGGCCTCAGCGTCGGCGCCGTAGTAGAGGGCGTAGAGCTGGTCCGGCGACATGGCGGCGCCGGCGGGATCGACGCCGCTGTCGGGGGCCTCGCTGCGCACCAGATCGTAGCGCAGGCCCGGGATCATGCGGACGTCGCCCGCCGCCACGCTCAGGTCGCTCCAGACGCCGAGCCGGCGGATGCGCGCGTCCGGCCACAGCACCGAGTTCAGCGTGGTGACGGTCGCGTCGGTCATGCCGCTGTAGCGGCGGGCGTCCTGATGCAGTTCGTCCGCGTCGAGGCCCAGGCCGAGCAGGCCCGCCCCGGTGCGCAGGCTGCTGGCGGCCTGGATCCCGCTGCTGTCGCTGGTGGTCGGCGCGCGCATGCGCATCCCGGTCGCCGGCCGCAGGCTGTAGTTGTCCATGCTGTGCTCGACCCGGCTGGCCCAGGCGTCGAGGGTGAGGCTGGCGCGCGCTCCGTCGCCCGCGTGGCTCAGGCGCAGCCTGGTGCTCGCGTCGTCGGAGCAGGTCGCATCCATGCCGGCGCCGGCGTAGAGCACATCGCGCTCGCGGGTGAGGTCGTGGCTGAGTTCGAACCGTGTCTGCGCCGTCGGCGTCCAGCCGAGGCTGCCGCCGCCCTTGGCCGAGCGGTAGGCGCTGCGCACCGCGTTGCCGTCACCATCCTCGTAGTCATCAGCCCGGGCCGCGTGGAAGCTGCCCCGGGCGTAGCCCTGCTCGCTGCCGATGGCCAGCCAGGCCCCGGCCTCGCGCGCCGCGCCGTTGCCGGCATAGCGCGCATCGGCCTCGGCCCGGAACACGCTGCCATCGGAGAAGTCCAGACTCTCGCGCTCCAGGCGGATGACGCCCAGCGGCGCACCGGGCTGGCGCACGTCGAGTCCGCCGGCGGCCAGGCTGGCGCGGGTAGCCCCGGCCGGCGCGTAGGTGGCTGGCGGATCCATGCGGTTCGGACAGGCGCCCTGCGGGCAGGCGCCATCGGCGATGACGCGCAGGCGCGAGGCCGACTGGCCGCGCACCACCGGATCGAGTCCGACGCCGCCCATGCGCACGGCATCGATGCCGGGCAGGCTGCGCAGGGTCGCGCCGGCATCGGCGGCGGGCAGGCCGAGGCGGAGCGGCGGCTCCTGCTCGGCGGTGACGGTGATGACCTCCTCGGCGGCGAGGCCGGCGGAGATGCAGATGAGGGTGGGGATGAGGCGGGTGTACATGGTGATCCGGCCCGGGATTCCGGGCGGTAGAGGAGGGACGTGCATGGGTGGGCCGCCGCGCCGGAAGGCGCGGGGCAGGCGTGGCCGTGCGGCCGTCAGGCGCGCTGCGGCGGTGGCGGCTGCGGCGCCGCCAGGAATGCGTCAGGTGCCCCGGCTACCGCGGGCGGGTCAAGGCCATCGTCGTCACTGCCACTGGCCTGCAGGCAGGGGGGCGGACTCGGTGGAGCGGACGGCAGCTTGCCGAGCGTCTGCTGGTCGGGCGCCGGCTGGCCCGGTCCGCGCTCGTCGCGCAGGGCGGCGGCGGCGTGGCACATCGGACAGCGCTCCTCGCCGCTGAAGGTCGACTCGACCGCAGCGTTCCAGTCCATGCGCTGGGCCCGGCTGATGAGCATGCCGACCCAGCCGACTGCCTGGACCACGGCGGCGTCGCCCGCGACCAGCAGGAGGATGAGCAGGCAGGCGGCGATCCGTCCAAGCACGCCGGCACGGTAGAGAGCGTCCCCCACGAGGGAAGCAGGCCAGATCGTTGCTGTTACTGGCTTTGCACAGACGAATCCTGATACAATTGACAATCATTATCAACAAGAGATGATGAGCCGACGTGAGGTCGCCCATGTCCAGTGCGGTTGGTGCATATCCGGTCAGCCAGTCCGGTCCCACCCTCGACGGCGTCCGTCCCGGTGGCAGCGGACGCATCGCCCGGCTGACCGGCCCGGTGGCGATCCGCCGCCGCCTCGCCGAAATGGGTCTGGTGCCGGGTGTGCTGGCGACCGTACACCGCGTGGCGCCGCTTGGCGATCCGCTGGAAGTCGGGGTGCGCGGCTACCGCCTGTCGCTGCGCCGCGACCAGGCGCGCTGCCTGGAGCTGGGCGAGATCACCGTTCCGCCGGCGCTGCAGCCGGGCGGCGTGGTTTCGGCCGCCGTCCCGCCGGCCGCCGCCGGTCGCGACCTGGTCATCGCCTTGGCAGGCAATCCGAACGCCGGCAAGACCACGCTGTTCAACGCCATCACCGGCCTCAACCAGCACGTCGCCAACTACCCCGGCGTCACCGTCGACCGCAAGGAAGGCCGCGCGCCGCTGTCCGGTGGGCGCCACGCCCGCATCATCGACCTGCCCGGCATCTACAGCCTGATCCCGTCCTCGCCCGACGAGCGCATCGCGGTCGAGGTGCTCGCTGGCCTGCGCACCGACACTCCGGCGCCCGACACCGTGCTGGTGGTCGCCGACGCCGCCAACCTGGCGCGCAACCTGCTGCTGGTCACCCAGCTGCTCGACACCGGCTTGCCGGTGGTCGTCGCCCTGACCATGGTCGACGAGGCGCGCACGCGCGGCATCCCGGTCGACGCCGAGTCCCTGGAGCGCAGCCTGGGCGTGCCGGTGGTGCCGGTGGTGGCCTCGACCGGTGAAGGCCTGCTGCGCCTGCGCAGCGCTTTGGAGGCGCCGCGCGCGGTCAGCCAGGTGCCGTGGCGCGGCCCGGTGCTCGACGACCACGATCGCGTCGCCGAGGCGGTGCAGCGCCAGGCGCGCAGCGCCGGACGCGAGATCACGCCGGCCAGCGCCAAGCTCATCGCCTGGGGCCTGCTCGGCGAGGGGGACTTCACCGGGGTGCTCGGCCTCGGGGCGATCGAGCCGCTGATCGTCGCGGTGGCCCAGGCGCGCAAGGGTTGGGAGGCACGCGCCATCGACCCGGTGCTCGACGACATCGCTCGCCGCTATGCCTGGATCGACGCGCTGCTCGGCGGCGCGGCCCCGGCAGCCAAGCGCCTGGCGCGCGACCGGGTCGACGACCTGCTGCTGCACCGCCTCGCCGGCCCGGTCGCCTTCGGTCTGGTGATGTGGGGCCTGTTCGTCGCCATCTTCACCCTGGCCGCGCCGCTCATGGATGCCGCCGAAGGCGCGGTGCTGTGGCTCGGCGCCATGGTTGCCGAACTGCTGCCCGCCGGGCTGCTGCATGACCTGTGGGCCGATGGGATCGTCGCTGGCGTCGGCGGGGTGATCATCTTCGTGCCGCAGATCGCCTTCATGTTCATCCTGCTGGCCGTGCTCGACGAGAGCGGCTACCTGGCGCGTGGCGCCTTCCTGCTCGACCGTGTGCTGGGCAAGGTCGGCCTGCATGGGCGCAGCTTCGTGCCGCTGCTGTCATCGCACGCCTGCGCCATTCCCGGCATCATGGCGGCGCGCACCATCCCCGACGCCCGCGAGCGCCTCGCCACCATGCTGGTGGCTCCCTTCATGAGCTGCTCGGCGCGGCTGCCGGTCTACGGCCTGCTCATCGGCGTGTTCTTCGGGCACCTCGCCGCCTGGCAGCAGGGCACGATCATGGCCGGCCTCTACCTCGGCGGCATCGTCGCCGCCGGCGCCGTCGCCTGGGCCCTGCGCCGCACCGCGCTGAAGGGCCCGTCGTCCTCCTTCCTGATCGAGCTGCCGCCCTACCGCCTGCCCAGCCTGGGCGAGGTGGCGCGCGTCACCGGCCGCGGCGTGCGCGCCTTCGTCGTGCGCGCCGGCACCATCATCCTGGCCCTCAGCGTGCTGCTGTGGGCGGCGATGACCTTCCCGCGCCTGCCCGAGGAGCGCGTCGCCGGGCTGGACGAGCAGCACGTCGCGCAGGCCGCGCTGCAGCACTCGCTCGCCGGCCGTGCCGGCAAGCTGATCGAGCCGGTGATCGCGCCGCTGGGCATGGACTGGCAGATCGGCATCGGCCTGGTCGGTGCCTTCGCTGCGCGCGAAGTCTTCGTCTCGACCCTCGGCGTGGTACACGGCGTCGGCGGCGACGACGAGGACACCGCCCCGTTGGCGCAGCGCATGCAGGAGGCGAAGCGTCCCGACGGCACGCCGCTGTGGACGCCGCTGCTCGCGGTCGTCGCGCTGGTGTGGTTCGTCCTCGCCATGCAGTGCCTCAGCACCGTCGCGGTGATGGTGCGCGAGACCGGCGGCTGGAAGTGGCCGCTCATCCAGCTGGCCGGCATGAACGGCCTGGCCTGGATCGTCGGCTTCGCCATCTGGCAGGTGGGTTCCAGGCTGTAGTCGGGTCAGCGCTGGCGTAGCCGCAGCGTCTTCGCCAGGAACGCGACGACGGCGTCCTGCGCCGCCGCCTGATCGACCGGATCCGCCTCGACGTGGCCGATGCGGTCGCGCAGGAACAGTTCGCTCGGTCGGCCATGGCGCTGCCACGCGGCGTGCGCCAGCTCGGCCTGCTGCTGATGCACCACGGGGTCGAGCCGGCCCTGCACGAACAGCGCCGGTGGCGCGTGCGGCCCGGCGTGGGCCAGGGCGCTGGCGTGGTGGTAGAGGGTCGGGTCGTGCAGGAAGTCGGTGCCCAGCATGCCCTCCTCGGCGCCGGCGCGGCCGCCGTTGCCGTACCAGCGGGCGATGAAGTCGAGCGGGCCCCACTGCACCACCAGGGCCTGCACCGCGGCGCTGTGGCCATTGATCGGATCGCCGCCGGCGAGGGCCGGATCGGCGTGGGTCAGGGCGATCATCGCGGAGAGGTAGCCGCCAGCGGAGCTGCCGCACACGGCAATGCGTTTGCCATCGATGGCCCACGAGGCGGCATTGGCGCGCACCCAGCGCACTGCATTGGCGGCATCCTGGATCTGCGTCGGGAAGCGGGCGCGGTCGATCAGGCGGTAGCTCGCCGACACCACCACCACATCGTAGTTCGCGGCCAAGCGCAGGGCGAGGTCGCGATAGCCAGCCGGCGTGCCGTTTCGCCAGCCGCCGCCGTGCAGGCAGAGCAGGGCCGGCCGCGCGCGACGGCCGGGAGGCGCGTAGACGTCGACGGTCTGCGTCCACGCGCCGATCCGGCGGATGGGCAGGCCGTTCCAGATGGCGATGCCATCGAGGTGTTCGCTGGGCGGCGGGAGCGGGATATCCATGTTGTCCGATCAGCGGTCGAGGTTGCGCGCGATAGCCTTGAGCGCGCGCACAGCGTAGGCGGTGCACAGGTGCGGGATGCCCTCGGCCCAGCGCTGCTCGTCGTTGAGCCAGTAGGCGGCGATCGTGCCGTCCGCCAGCTTGGCCTCGTGCGCCCGGGCGTTGACCGCGGCGAAGAGGTCGGCGCGCCAGTCGGCGGTGCGGCCATCGGGCAGGGTGACCGTGGGCATGGCGAGCAGGTCGAGGGCGCGCGCCGCCAGCGCCTGGCTGTGGAACAGGCCCTGCCGTTCGCGTCCGGCGCCGAGGCCGGGGTTGGCGTCGAAGCCGTAGTTGCGCGTCAGCCAGCCGACCGCCGCCTGCACCCGCGGATCGTCGCGCTTGAGATCGAGCAGCAGGTAGGTCGAGATCAGCGCGTAGGTCATCGAGGCGGTCGGCACGTGGCGCGGCACCGAACCGAGGCTGCGGTTCTCCCAGCTGCGCGCCGCGTCCTGCGGCCCGTACACGCCGCCGCCGCTGTCGCCGACCCACTCCGAACTGTTGGTCGACCGGAGGTCTTGGCAGCGTTGGACGAAGGCGAGGGCGGCCTGCAGGCGCGGATCGGTCGGCGACATGCCCGAGGCGCGCAGCGCGTCGACCGCGTAGGCGGTATTCGACAGGTCCTCGCTGCCAGCCGGCTTGTCCGGGCCGTAGCCGATGCCGCCGGAGCCTGGGCTGGCGAGGTCGCGGTTCTGACGGCCGAGCAGAAAATCCTGCATCTTCGGCACGTCGAAGCCGAGGGCCAGCGGATCCGGCAGCAGGACGACGAAGCGCAGCGCGCAGGCGGTGGTGTAGTTGGCGATGCCCTCGTCGGGGGCGTAGACCCCGCCGTCGGCTTGACGCAATGCAGCGAGGTGACGGATGGCGCCGGCGATGGCGGGATGCTCGGCTGGCAAGGCGTGCGGCTCCTGGCTCAGAGCCTCGGCGACCAGGGCGGTGATGCCCGGCGTGAACACGCCGCCCTCGGCGAGCGCGCCGTCGGGCTGGGCGCGCGCGGTCAGCCAGGCCTGGGCGCGGTCGATCAGCGCCAGCACCTGGGGCTTGGTCGGCAGTTCAGCGGCGCCGGCGCTGACCACGCAGGCGAGCAGCAGGAGCGTCTTCATGGTGCGGCTCCGATCGGCGTGATGCGCAGATCGTCGAAGCGGCTCACCGCCTCGGCCTTGGTCCATACCCCGCACATGCCGGGACCGGCGAAGGTGGCATCCTGGTGGCGGATGATGGTGCGCCCATCAAGCATGACGGTGAGCTGCGCACCGACCGCCTCCACCGCCAGTTCGTGCCACGCGTCGCGCTCCACCGGACCCTCCCACTCGGCCAGTTCGCTGCGCTTGCCATCGACGAAGCGGTAGAGGCGGATGTTCTCGCCCCAGCCCGAGGTGTTGGCGCGCGCGACGTAGTAGTTGCGCTCGTCGACCGCCCGCACCACCACGCCGAAGGACCGGTCGCGCCCGCCGCTGATGGCGCGCGCCCGTACTGCGGCGCGCACGTCGGTCAGGCGCGCCTGCGGCCACAGCGCCACCGGATAGCGGTGATTGGTCTCGTCGCCGTCGCTCTGCTGCAGCACCTGGCCCGCGCCGTCGGCGATGACCTCCCAGCGCGCCGGCTTCGCCTCGGGCGGACCCGGCCAGGCGCAGAGGAACCCGGCTGGCGGCGCTCCGACCGGCATGGCCTCGAAGTCGAACGCGGTCTCCGCTCCGGCGGCCGGCGCCGGCACGGCGGG
>JALHRW010000112.1 GCA_022841245.1 Planctomycetota bacterium | reverse complement strand
GTTTGGCGCTACCGCGCCACTGGGGTCGTGCGAAGTCCCATGCGGAACCACGAACCACGAACCACGAACCACGAACAGATAGGATCGGCATCATGACTCCACCACCCACGTATCCTTTGTTCCGCCCCCCTGTGACGAATTGACCACCAAGCTGCCTTGCTTCAGCGCCACACGGGTCAGCGCGCCGGGGACCAGTTCGACCGTCTTGCCCGACAGCAGGTAGGGCCGCAAGTCGACGTGGCGCGGGGCGATGCCCTGCTCGACGAAGGTCGGGCAGGTCGACAGGGCCAGGGTCGGCTGGGCGATGTAGCCTTCGGGCTTGTCGCGCAGCTTGTCGCGGAAGGTCTCGATCTGCTCGCGGGTCGAGGCCGGACCGACCAGCATGCCGTAACCGCCGCTGCCATGCACCTCCTTGACCACCAGGTCGCCGAGGTGTTCGAGCACGTAGGCGAGGTCGGGCTTGTCGCGGCAGCGCCAGGTCGGCACGTTGGAGAGGATGGGCTCCTCGCCGAGATAGAAGCGGATCATGGCCGGGACGTGGAAGTAGGTCGCCTTGTCGTCGGCGACGCCGTTGCCGATGGCGTTGGTGACGGTGACGTTGCCGGCGCGCATCGCCCGCAGCAGGCCCTTCACCCCCAGCACGCTCTCCGGTACGAACACCTCGGGGTCGAGGAAGTCGTCATCGATGCGGCGGTAGATCACGTGCACCGGGATCGGACCGGTGGTGTCCTTCATGAACACGCGGTCGTCCTCGACGTAGAGGTCCTGGCCCTCGACCAGCTTGGCGCCCATGCGCGCAGCGAGGAAACCGTGCTCGAAGTAGGCGCTGTTGAGCGCACCGGGCGTCAGCACGACGACGTTCGGCTGGTCGACGCCGGCCGGCGCCACGCTGCGCAGGGTCTCCAGCAGCAGGTCGGGGTAGTGCAGCACCGGGGCGACGCGATGGCGGCGGAACAGCTCGGGGAACAGCCGCTGCATCGCGGTCCGGTTCTCGATCATGTAGCTGACGCCGGAGGGCGTGCGCAGGTTGTCCTCCAGCACGAACCACTGGTCGGGGGAGGTGCGGACCACGTCGATGCCGGCGATATGGCTGTGCACGCCGTGCTGGCACGCCAGGCCGACCGCCTCCTTGAGGAACAGCGGGTTGCCGAGGATCTCCTGGGCCGGGATCTTGCCCGCGCGCAGGATCTCCTGCTTCCCGTAGACGTCCTCGAGGAACATGTTGAGCGCCCGCACGCGCTGGATGCAGCCGGCGCTCAGACGGTTCCATTCGCCGCGAGCGAGGATGCGCGGGATGACATCGAAGGGGATGAGGCGCTCGGCCCCGCTGGTGTCGCCATACACGGCAAAGGTGATGCCACGGCGGCGGAAGTGCCGGTCCGCCTCATCGCGGCGCTGAGCCAGGCGTTCAGCCGGGACTTCCGCTAACCAGCGGTCGAGGGCGGCATACGATGGCCTGACCGCCGTGCCCTCGCGCATCTCATTGAAG
The DNA here is from genome assembly GCA_022841245.1 of Planctomycetota bacterium. Classification (GTDB taxonomy): domain Bacteria; phylum Planctomycetota; class UBA11346; order UBA11346; family UBA11346; genus UBA11346. Next base: position 14,720 of record JALHRW010000112.1, on the reverse strand, counting down.
GCAGTCTCGCTGATACCCATGGTCGGATTGTATCCCCGCGCAGCAGCCGGCGACTGCTGCGGCAAGCATCACTCTGGAAACGACCCGTCAAACGAGCGGCGGAAACCCCCGCCACTGCACATCACCAGCCGAGTTCCTTGCGGATCGCAACCACGATCTGGTCTGCCATCAACTGATGGGTCTTGGCGCTGGGGTGCCAGTCGGCGCCGATGCCGTTCTCCATCTTCTGGTTGGCGATGGCGAGGGCGTGCACCAGGGCGTCGCCCTTGCTGGCGAACTCGGCGGCGATGGCGGTATTGAAGCCGGGGATCTCGTTCTTCTTGCCATGGCCCATCGAGCCGATGGTCAGGAAGATGTGGGCCTTGGGGTAAGCGGTGCGGATCGCGCCGATGAAGGCGACGTACGCGTCATGCCACGACTTCTCATCGATCGGCTTGCCGGAATCGTTGGTGCCCAGGTTGACCACCACCGCATCGGCCTGCCAGGTCGAGAAGTCCCACGGCTTCGGCGTGGTGAACGGCATGGTGTTGCCCCATAGCGCCGGCAACGGCTTCTTCTGGCCGTTGTCCTGCAGCCAGATGCCGGAGATCGCCTCGCATGAGAATTCGGCGTCCAGCGCCCGCGCGGCGACCGCGCCCCAGGCCAGCCAGGCGTTCTCGGTCTTATAGGAGAAGTGCTCGTCCTTGCTGGCCGCCTCGTTGCCGTAGCCGCAGGTGATCGAATCGCCGAGGAACTCGATGCGGCGCTTGAAGGTCGGCGGGTCGAGCAGCTTGGCTTCGGCGGACAGCTGGATGCCCTTCACCTGCACCGGGCCGCCCCAGCATTCGGTGCGCTTGCACAGCTCGACCGCATGCCTGCCGGGCGGCAGGTCGGCGGCGATCGGATAGACCGACTGGCCGGGGACCAGGGTGATGACCGAGGTCGGCTTGCCGTCGATGACGACTTGGAAGGCGTGATCCTTGCCGCCGCCGAGGACGATGTTGGCGGCGGTGCCCTCGAAGTTGAAGCGGACCTGTCCGGCCGGCCACTCGCAACGCGGTCCGGCCTGGTCCTGACGGTCCCAGCGCCCGCTGTAGTGCAGCCGCTGGTCGCTGGCGGGGATCGCCACTGGCAGGGCGGCGACATCAGCCGCCAGGACGAGTGACGGGAAAAGGACGAGGCAGGCGAGGGCGATGCGCATGGCGGACCATTCACCGCGCGGCATCCCCGGGTGCAACCCCCTGTCTGATCGGTTACGCAGCCTTGGCCGGCCGCGGCGGACGCACGCCTGGGGTGATCTCGATCATGCGGAAGTCGGACTTGCCGACCCCGCAAGCCGGACAGCGCCAGGATTCCGGCACGTCGGCCCAGGCGGTGCCGGCCGGGATGCCTTCGCTGGGCCGGCCACGCTGCTCGTCGTAGATCATGCCGCAGACCGCGCACTGCCAGACCTTGCGCGGTTGGGCTTTCGTCGAGGCCGGTGCCGGCGCAACGTCCATCGCCGTCTTCGCCTCGGCGGCCTGCACCTCGCCCGGCAGGCGCGGCCGGTACGTCCAACCCGGCTCCTGCTGCTGCCGCCACATCACGCCGATGATGTGCCACCAGGTCTCGACCAGCCCGCGCGGGCAGTGCGGCAGTTCGTGGGCGATGGCGCGGTGGAGGGCGCCGAGGCGGTAGCACGGCACCGCTGCGTACATGTGGTGCTCGATGTGCCAGTTCATGTGCCAGTAGAGGAAGCGGAACACCGGATTGACGATGATGGTGCGGCAGTTGAGGCGGAAGTCGGGCACCGATTCCACCAAGCCGACGTGCTGCGCGTTGTTGAGCAGCCAGAACACCCCCTTGCAGTACAGCGGGGTCAGCGACACCACCACCGGGATGATCCACAGACCGTAGGCCAGCGACACGCCGGCGATGGCGGCGTGGCCGATGAGGATCCAGCGCGACCAGGCGGCGATGGCGGCGTGACGCGGCTGGCCTTCGACCAGGTGCTTCTCCCAATCGCCCGCCAGGCGTCCCCGCCCGATGCGCCAATGGTGCATGATCATCCGGCAGATACCCATGGGATTGACCGTCGCCTCGCGCACGAAGTCGCGAAAGCGGTAGCGGATCGGGAAGACGTTCTCCTGGTCGTAGGGGAAGTGCATGGTGTGCAGATGATGCTCGGCATGGCTGGCCCAGAACATGCGATGGTTGATCCAGCCGACGAAGGCGAACAGGTGCACGAACACGGTGTTCAGCCAGCGCGTGTTGAACACCGTGCCGTGGACCAGCTCATGCACCCCATTGATCATGAAGGCACTGACGTTGCCGTGCGCGATCAGGGCCGCGGCCAGCAGCCACCAGTGCTGGTGCAGTGCCGCCCACACCGCCGTTCCGCCGGTAGCGGTGACGACGGCGAGGTAGCCGAGCGATTGCGCCAACCCGAGCAGGTCGCTGCGGCGGTTGAGTTCGTCGAGGCGTCCGGCAGGCAGCGGGACGCGGTACCAGTCGACGTTGTGACCGGCGGGAACGGTGGCCATGCGGTGGACTCCAGCCGGCAGTGTACCTGTCTGGAATCACACCTCGTTCGGTTGCCTCCGCCGGCGACGAGTGAACATTTCCGGCGATGGCCAAACAACCGGTCCTGCGCCCGCGCATCGAATACCACGAACCGGTGATCGTCCCGGGGCTGCGCCACATCGGCTACGATGTCTTCGCCGACGCCAAGCCCGCTGGCCTGCAGCCGCACCGTCACAGCGGCGCCTTCGAGGTGTGCTGGATCCGCCGCGGCAGCCTGCAGTGGCAGGTCGGCGAGCGCAGCTTCGCGGTCGGTCCCGGTGACCTGTTTCTGACCCTGCCAGACGAGTTGCACGGCGGCCGCAACGGGGTGATGGACCGTTGCGAACTGTTCTGGGCCTCGTTCAGTCTCGACCGCCGCGGCTGCGGTCTGGCCCCGGCCGAAGGCGCGCTGCTCGACCGCTGCCTGCGCACCAGCCGGCTGCGCGTCTGTCCGGGTCCGGACAGCATCGCCGGCCACTTCGAACGCATGCTCGCCGCCCTCGGCTCGCCCGACCCGTTCACTCCTGCGGTGGTGCGCAGCAGCCTCGCTCTGCTGCTGGCCGAGGTACGCGAGGCCTACCTGCACGCCGCCGCCGGCGCGGTCCGGCGCTGCTCGCCGCGCATCGAACGGGCCAAGGCATGGATGGCTGGCCACCTCGCCGAGCCGATCGCCCTCGACGCCATCGCCGCCGAGGTCGGCCTGCGCGCCAGCCAATTCCGCGCCGTGTTCCGCGCCGAGACCGGCTTCGCCCCGCAGGAGCACCTCGCTCGACTGCGCGTCGAACGGGCCAAGGACCTGCTCGTCACCACCGACCGCAGCATCACCCGCATCGCGCTCGACACCGGTTTCTCCACCAGCCAGTACTTCGCCACCGCCTTCCGCCGCCTCACCGGCTTCACCCCGCGCGCCTGGCGAAAGCGCCGGTAAACCGACGCTGGCCCGCCGCCACGCCGTCGGCACATTCCCGACATGCCGCGCTTCCTTTTCTGTCTGCTGTGCCTGTCCCTGCTCGCCGCCGAGGAATCGCGCGGGCTGAAGCCGCTGGTGGTCAAGGCCGCTGATGGCCGCGAGATCACCCGCTTCACCAGCCACCACGCGCTGATCATCGGCAACAGCCGTTACAGCGCCGGCTGGCCACCGCTGGCCGGAGTCGCGGCCGACGTCGCCGCCGTGCGCGGCGCCCTGGAAAGGCAGGGCTTCGCCGTCGAGGTGGCGAACGACCTCAACCGCACGCAGATGGATGAGCGCATCTCCACCTTCGTCGCCGAGAAGGGCCAGGATCCCAACGGCCGCATCGTCTTCTATTACGCCGGCCACGGCCAGACCCTGAAGAACAACCAGGGCCAGGAGAACGGCTATCTCGTGCCGGTCGACGCTCCGGTGCCGACCGAGGCGACGCGTCCCGCCTTCATCGCCAGGGCCTACCCGATCCAGCGCATCAAGATCGCGGCCCAGGAACTCGGCTGCCGCCACGCCCTGGCGGTGTTCGACGCCTGCTTCTCCGGTGCGTTGTTCGCCCCCCTGCGCGGCGGCAACGAGGCCATCCTGCAGCAGGCCGCCGAGCCGGTGCGCATGTTCATCACCAGCGGCTCGGCCGACGAGCAGGTGCCGGACGCCTCGGTGTTCCGCGAGGAGTTCGTCGCTGCGCTGACCGAGGGCGTGGCCGACGTGAACAAGGACGGCTGGACCACGGGCAGCGAACTCGCCCTGCACCTGCGCCAGCAGGTCATGGGCCGGCGTGCCGCCGCCGGCGGCCGGCAGACGCCGCAGGCCGGCATCAGCGAGCAGTCCGGACTGAATAAGGGCGACGTGGTGTTCGAGAACTCCCGCGCCACGAAGGTGCCCGAGCCCAGCACCGCCGACCTGCTCGAATCGCTCAAGATCAAGAAGACCAGTGCCGTGCTGACCGCAGCCGGCACGGTGCAGTGGGCGGCGCAGAGCGGCAGCGACGCGACCGGCAGCTGGGCCGAGATCGCGGTCGGCAACGCCGGCCAACGCCTGCGCCTGGTGCCGGCCGGCGGCGGCGTCGGCCAGCTGTGGGTCGCCGACAGCGAGTGCACCCAGCGCCTGTGGCAGGCGGTGATGGGCACCAATCCCTCGACCTGGACCGGGCAGACGCGGCTGAAGGAACTGCTCCATGGCACCGGCAGCGTACCGCAGGCCCTGCCCCTGCCGGTCGAGATGGTCAGCTGGAACGAGGCGCAGGCCTTCCTCGCCAAGCTCAACGCCATGGTCCCCGGGCTGCAGGCCCGCCTGCCGAGCGAGGCCGAATGGGCGTGGCTGGCCACCGGTGGCGCGGAACCGCCCGCCAACCTCGACGGCCATGCCTGGACCCGCGGCAGCGGCATCACCAACCCGCAGGAGGTGCGCACCGCCAAGGCCAACGCTTTCGGCCTGCACGACACGCTCGGCAACGTCTGGGAGTGGTGCGCCGACGACGAAGCCGGCAAGCGCGTCATGCGCGGCGGCGGCTTCCTCGACAAGGCCGCGCGCGTGGCCCCGGGATCACGCCTGGCCGAAAAGCCCGACTACCGCAGCCGCGACCTCGGCTTCCGCTTCGTCGTCACGCCCTGACGTCTGGAAAACGGGACCGGCCGGCTAGCATCAAACCATGCCGCAGCCTCCCCTTGCCGTGACCCTGACCGATTGGCAGAAGATCGAGGCGCTCAAGCGCGCCCGTGAGCGCTACCAGGATGATCTCACCAAGGTCGAAAGCGAGCTGACCGACATCCTCACCGCCTGCGCTGAAGCCGACTTCATCGCCCAGTATCTCGGCGACCAGCCCGAGGTGAAGGAGATGCGGGCCAAGAAGCCCGAGGCCGAGGCGAAGGAGAAGCGGCGGCAGTACCTCATCGCGCTGATCGAACGGCTCGACGCGGTCATCCCCAAGCAGGCCGAGATCAAGGCGCCGGTGCCGGGCGCGGGCGGCAAATCGGCCGGCCTGAAGCGCTTCTGATGGAGGTCCGCTACCGGCAGGCCCGCCTCGCCGACGTGCCGGCGATGGCCGCGATCATCGCGGACTTCGCCGAGAAGCAGTTGATGCTGCCTCGTCCGACCTCGGAGCTGTACGAGAACATCCGTGATTTCATCGTTGCCGAGGCCGAGCCGGGCGGGGTCTGCGGCTGCACCGCCCTGCACATCGACACCGAGCGCATCGCCGAGGTCAAGGCCCTGGCGGTCGCCGCCGCTGCCCACGGCCACGGCATCGGCCGCGGCCTGGTCGAGGCAGCGATGGCGGCAGCCCGCGATCTCGGCCTCGAACGCGTCTTCTGCCTGACCTACCAGGTCGACTTCTTCGCCAAGCTCGGCTTCACCCGCGTCGACCGCGCCCGCCTGCCCGACAAGGTGTGGGGCGAGTGCGTACGCTGCCACCGCTTCCTCGATTGCGACGAGGTGGCGATGTGGCGTCCGGTCAACCCGCCGTCTACGTCTTGATCCGCCCAGCGGGGCGTTATTCTTCCCGCCCTCCTAACGACAGAGGTTTCCATGCCCCGCGAATGTGTATTCACCCAACGCCGTGCCTGTGGCGGCTGGACCAAGGCCCAGAAGGGCGCCCGCCGTGACGGCGGCGTCGGCAACAAGATCAAGGGCCGCACCAAGCGCCTGGTCAAGCCGAACCTCAAGAAGCTGCGCATCGTGCTCGACGGCAAGGTGCAGAGCGTCTACGTCTCGACCAAGGCCATGCGCCAGGGTCTGGTGGTGAAGCCGATGAAGGTCAAGGTCGCCAAGGCCGTCTGACCCGACCAACCCGCGCGACCGCGCGGGTCGATGGCGCTGTGGCGGAGCGGCTACGCAGCGGATTGCAAATCCGTGTACTCCAGTTCGAATCTGGACAGCGCCTCCAAGCAGGAACCCTCGGTGAAAGCCGGGGGTTTTTTGTTTGCTTGATGCGATGTGCCGCGGTCCGAGGGCTTGGCGGGCCGCAGGCAGCTCCGACTCGTGAAACAGCCATCGCACTGTCCTGCAAACAGGACACTGCGGAGGCTTGTCGAGGACGCCCGCGTTCCGTAGCATGAGCATCCCCGCGGCGCGCGGGTCCAGCACAGGATCATTCCCGGCATGCCGTGCATCCACCATCCCGAACGCGAGGCCAGCGCACGCTGCACCGGCTGCGCCGAAGCCCTATGCCCCGACTGCCACGTCGAGGTGGCCGGGGCAGCCTACTGCAAAGCCTGCAAGAGCATGGCGGTCAAGCGACCGCCAGTGATCCCCGCCCGCATGGAGACCTGTTCACAGGCGCGTACCGGCATGTGGATCGGACTGCTCGGGGTGGTGCTGTTCACCCACATCTGCGGCGTGGTTGCGATGATCCTGGGCTTCAAGGCGCTCGGCGAGATCGGCCGCAACCCGCGCATGTGCGGAGGCGGGATGGCGCTCGCTGCGATCGGCATCGGCGCCAGCGACCTGTTCCTCTTCGTCCTCAATCTCATGAGCAAGGCCTGACCATGGACCAGGTCCCCCAGCCAGCCCCCCTGCCCGAGATGGACCACGGCAGCCCGGCCCCTCCACCAGCTGCGAAATCGGCAAAACCGCCCAAGCCGCCATGCGCGATCCATGCTGCAGCCGAAAGCGTCGGACGCTGCGACATGTGCAAGAAGACCATGTGCGAGGTCTGCGACTTCGCCTTCCCTGGACACATCCATGTGTGCCCGGTCTGCGTCAGCGCCCCGCCACCGGGGATCGCCCCCAGGCGCACCATCCTCTCGATCACCGGCATCGCCCTGGCCGTGGTCGGGATGGCCATGTGGGGCGCCCTGGTCACCGGTGCTTTCAGCCAGCTGAACCCCATGGTCACCGGCTACATGATACTGCTGCCGATCATGGGAGCCTTCGCCTGCAGCCTGTCGGCGATCGATCGCCGCCTCGGCAACAGCGCGCTGTTGTGGATTTCTGCGGCAATCAGCTCGCTGGTGACCGCGGTGGTCCTGGTCACCTCGCTCATCGGCACCCTCAATCGATAGGCCCCCATGGCTTCCATCCGCATCTCGGTCAGCGACATCTCCGGCAGCCGCGTGCGCGAGGCAGAGGCGCCGGACGACATCCACGTCGGTCGCATCCTCGTCCTGCTGGTCGAGAAGATGGGCCTACCGATCAACAGCCCGGATGGCCAGTTGATGAGCTACAAGCTGCACCACCGGCGCAGCGGCCGCCAGCTGCTTGAGACCCAGACATTCGCCGAAGCGGGGGTGCGCAGCGGAGACGAGCTGCGCATGCAGCCGGAGATCACCGCCGGTGGCATGCGGTCGCGCTGAATGGCCGAGGCCGCGATCTCGTTGTCGGAGGACCGTTACGCCCGCTTCGCCGCCATCTCGTGGTGGCGGCAGGACCGTCTGCGCAGCGCCCGCGTGCTCGTCATCGGCGCCGGGGCGCTGGGCAACGAGGTGCTCAAGAACTTCGCCCTGCTCGGCGTTGGCGATGTGGTGGTGGCCGACCTCGACCGGGTCGAGGCGAGCAACCTCACCCGCTCAGTGCTGTTCAGCGCCGCCGACACCGGTCGGCCCAAGGCGGAGGTTGCGGCAGCGCGGATGCGCGCGATGTGCCCCGACACCCAGGCCACGGCGCTGGTCGGCAACGTGCTCGCCGACGTCGGCCTGGGCTGGTTCCGCCGCGCCGACGTGGTGATCGGCGCGCTCGACAACCGCGAGGCCCGGGTCTTCGTCAACCAGGCCTGCGCCCGCCTCGGCAGGCCGTGGTTCGATGGCGGCATCGAGGTGCTCAACGGCATCGTCCGCGGCTTCCATCCGCCCCATACGCCGTGCTACGAGTGCACCATGACGGCCGCCGACTGGTCGGTGCTCAATCAGCGGCGATCCTGCTCGATGCTGGCACGGCAGGCGCTCGCCGCCCGAGGAACCCCGACCACTCCAACCACGGGCTCGGTGATCGGAGCGATGCAGGCGCAGGAGGCGATCAAGCTGCTGCATGGACTGGAGCATCTGCGTGGCGCCGGCTGGATCTTCGAGGGCCTCGGCCACGCCTCCTATCGTTGCGAATACCAGCTGCTTCCCGACTGCCCGTGGCACGAACCGGTGCCCGAGGTCCATGCCCCGGCGTGGTGCGGCCATGAAACCACGCTGACCGCCGTCGCCGAGTATGCGCGCAACGTCCTCGGCGGCCTCGATGCCATCGATCTGCCGCGCGAACTGGTCGAGACGTTGACGTGCGCCGCCTGCGGACGCAGCGACGCATGCAATCGCCCATTGGAAGCCCTCGATGCCGCAGCGGTACAGTGCCCCGGCTGCGGCGCCGAGCGCGCACCGCGCGCCTACCACAGCATCGCCGCCGGCAGCATCGTCCCCGGCCGGACCCTCGGCGGCATCGGACTGCCACGCTTCGACATCATCTTCGCGCGCTGCGGCGAGCGTTCCCTCGGCATCGAGATGGGCGCCGACGCACCGGCACCCGGAGGTCAGGTCGCATGAACGAACCCGTCAGCAAGCCCGCCGTCTCGGCCGGAGCCTGGAACGATGCAGCTCAACCGGCGAGGAAACGCTTTACCGGCCCGGTCGAAGCCCGGGCGGAGGTGCGCACCGATTTCGCCAAGCAGGCATGGGCCGACGTTGTGCAGCACGCCCGCGAGTCGCTCGAAGCCGAGGTGTGCGGCGTACTGGTCGGGCTGGTCTGCGTCGACGACCAGGGGCTGTGGGTCGAGGTCAGTGCCGCCATCCGCGGCCATGCCGCCGCCAACGGCCAGGCCCACGTCACCTTCACCCATGAGACCTGGGAACGCATCCACAGCGAACGCGAGAAGCGCTTTCCGCGCCTGATGATCGTCGGCTGGTACCACTCCCATCCTGGCTTCGGGGTCGAGTTCTCGGAGATGGACGCCTTCATCCACCGCAACTTCTTCGCCGGTCCGGCCCAGCTCGCCATGGTCGTCGATCCGGTGGCCGGACGCGAGGCCATCTGCATCAATGGCGTCGGCGGGATCGCCTATCTCGACCGCTGCTGGGTCGATGGGCGCGAGCGCCGTCTCGAAGGTTCGGCCACCGCTGCACAGCCGGCAGCCGGTGGCAACGGCTCAGGTCAGGCCCGCATCGACGCGCTCGAAGCCCGCGTCGGCCATCTGGTCGGAGCACTGGACGACATGCGCAACCGCATCTGGTCGTACTACCTCATCGTCGGCATGTGCGTGGTGATGTCCCTGATGCTGTACGTCGGCTGGCAGATGTGGATGGCTTGGCGGAACCGCTATGAGCCACCTGAAGTCATCAATGAAGTCTCGATCCCCATCCAGGTCGGAGACCAGCAGGTGATGATGCTGGCGCGGATCTATGGCTGGAAGGTGCCAGACGGCCTCAACGTCCTGCTGCAGGAGCAGCTTCGCGCCCAGGCCGAGGCGGCGGTCAAGGCTGAGCTGGAAGCCAAGGCGGCCAGCGACGCGAAGGCGGCGGACGATGCGAAGGACGCCCAGCCTGCCGCACCCCCTGTCAACAAGCCCTGAGCACGATCCATGAGCAACCCCAGCGACGAAGACGTCATCCGCATCACCCCGGCCGAGGCCGAGGGCGCCCATGTGGACGACCTGTTGCGACGCCAGGCCAACATGCGCGGCGACACCGGCATCTCGCGTGACCACCATGGCCGCTGGTTCTACCAGAGCTGGTTCGTGCTCATGCTCTCCGGTGGCCTCGCCGCCTTCCTCTCATGGGCGATCATCGAACCGTTCTATTCCGATTCGGTCGAACTGCGCGGGAACCTCGGCAAGGTCGAACTGCATGATCCGCTGCTGATCGAAACGATCATCGTCCCACGCCAGAACGACGTGAAGAAGACGACTCAACTGCCGATCCTGGCGACGGCGACGATCCGCGGCGAGACCGTCTCGATCAGCGCCGGCACCACCGATCTGGCGACCCAGCGGCCGCTCGACCCGGGGAAGCTCAAGGACGGCGATGCGGTCATGGCCTACACGGAGCCGATCACGACTCCGGCCGGCAAGGTCCTGTGGGTGGCCGGCGCGATCGATCTCAAGCCCCTGCCGCAGACGCCGGACAGCGACCTGAGCCAAGAGCAGCTCCTACGGCGCAACCAGACCATCGGGCTGCTGCTCTTCGCCCTGACCGCGGCGTGCATCGGCCTGGCCATTGGCGCCGTCGATGGCGTGATCTGCCGGATCTGGCGCCGTGCTGCCATCTCGGGGATGGTGGGCCTGGCAGTCGGTTCCATCGGCGGCCTGGTCCTCTCGCTGGTCGCCAACATGGTCTACGCCCCCCTGTCTGCCTTCGCAGTCGGGCAGGAAGGCGGACTCGCTGGCGGCATGAATGCACTCGGCTTCGCCGTACAGGTCCTCGGACGCTCCTTCGCCTGGGGCCTGGTCGGGGTGGCCATGGGCCTCGGGCAAGGCATCGCCCTGCGCTCGAACCGCCTGCTCACCTTCGGCCTGATCGGCGGGATAGCTGGCGGCGTCCTCGGTGGACTGTTGTTCGATCCCATCGACCTGCTGCGTGACAGTGCCAGCGCACCCAGCTCCCACATCAGCCGCATGGTCGGCATCACCGTCATCGGCCTGGCCGTCGGGGCGATGATCGGCATCGTCGAGCTGCTGGCACGAGACGCCTGGCTGCGCATGGAACAAGGCCCACTTGCCGGCAAGGAGTTCCTGGTGTTCAAGGACGTCATGCGCATCGGCGGATCGGCCCGGTCCGACATCTACCTGTTCAACGATCCGCTGGTGCTCGACCACCACGCCACTCTGCGAGCCTCGGGCGAGGCGATCGAGATCGAGAGCGCCGACCAGCGGAAGCAGGTGCTGGTCAACGATCGGCCAGTGCGCCAGGCGCGCCTGCGCCACGGCGACCGCATCGGCATCGGCCGCACCATCTTCGTCTACCAGCAGCGGGGAGGCTGAACCGTGGCTCACGAGGTCTGCCCGGTGTGCCAAAGCCCGATCGCCGAGGGCGAGGCGATCACCGCATGCCCTGGCTGCGCCGCGGTCCATCATGGCGAATGCTGGCAGGAGGTCGGTGGCTGCGGCGTCTACGGCTGTTCCCATGTTCCACCGACCGAGAAGCGCAGCGAGCTGGAGATCCCCGCCGGATACTGGGGCAAGGAGAGCAAGCCATGCCCGCGCTGCGGGCGCGATATCCAGGCCATGGCTGTTCGCTGCCGCCATTGTGGAGCCGAGATGTCCTCCGGCGCCGAGTTGTCGGACAAGGATTGGCGCGCCGAACGCGCCGAGATCGCCCATCGTGAACCCCTGCGCCGACGTTGCCTGTGGGTATTCGCCGTGTGCGTCATCCCACCGCTGGCTCCGCTGGCGATCATCCCGGCGACGATCTGGCTGCTGCTCCAATGGCGTGCCATCGCCAGGCTCGGTTCGCTGCACCGCACCCTGGCGGTGGTTGGCGTCGCACTCGCCTGGCTGATGTGCATCGGCCTGGTCGTCGCCCTGATCATCGCCAAGACCACCAGCACACCCGAGCCCTGACATGTCCGTCCGCTTGCGCCGCCTCACCGCCGATTACGCCAGCATGCAGGGCGCCTTTGCCGCCCATCCGTGGATAGGCATGGTCTCATCCGAAGGCAGCCCACCCGAGCGCTATCTGGTCGAGTTCCGCGTGCGCAGCCCGCTGCCTCCGGCCGCCGGTGCCGAACCGCTGATCGGCGAACGCCACCGCGCCGAGATATTCCTGCCGTTGGACTACCCGCGACGTCCGCCGTTCTGCAGGATGGTCACCCCGGTGCATCATCCCAACATCGACCCGCAGAAGATCTGCATCGGCGACCATTGGAGCGCAGGGCAGTCGCTCGCCCGCCTGGTCGTGCACATCGCCGAGATGCTGTGCTACCAGAGCTTCAACATCCGCAGCCCCCTCAACGCCGCCGCCGCCGCCTGGGCCGATACCCGCCCGCCGGCGACCTTCCCGCTGCAGTGCGACGACCTGATGCAGAGCGTCTGACCAGCCGCCGGGCGTCGCGGCCCAGCAACAGGTCGGCGGAAGTTAGGACTGTCCTTAACGTAACGTACCTCTTCTTCGACCGCAAACCAGCGGCCGAGACGGCGTGGACGAAGAAGGTCTGGTTCTACGACCTCCGCACCGGCTCGAACTTCACCCCGAAGCAGAACCCGCTGCGCCGCGCTCATCTCGATGAGTTCGTCGCCTGCTACAAGGCCGATGACCGCGCCGCCCGCAAGCCGACCTGGAGCGAGAAGGCCCCCACAGGCCGCTGGCGGTCCTACGGCTACGACGAACTTGCCGCCCGCGACAAGTGCAACCTCGACGTGACGTGGCTGGCCGAGGAGGGCGAGGGTGACGACGGGGCCGGCACCGATCCGGCATGCATCGCCCGCGCCATCATCGAAGACGTCGAATCGGCATTGGCCGGGTTCGCCGAACTGGAGGCGGGGTTGGCGGACGTCCGGGAAACACGGCCGTAAGCGCCGGAAGTTAAGGACCGGAAGTCAAGGACTGTGCCGGCGACGTCCTGACGACGACCTGCGCGGTGCGAACACCACAAGCCGCTCCGGTTCAGGCTGGGAATCCCTGGTCGTTCAAGCCAGTTCGTAGGACAACGCGGCACGGCGGCGTTCGGCCTCGGCCCGGATGTATTCCGCCTTGCCAGCCTCTGCTGGAGTCGGATTGACGAGCAGGGCAAGCTGATCCAGCGCCGCCCCCGGCCGATCGCGCTGGACCAGCACCCAGGCGTGGAGCAGACGCACCGTGTTGCCGGGCGATGGGGCAGCGGAGAGCCGACCAGCCACAGCCTCGGCGTCCTCCCAGCGTTGCTCATCGACCAAGCGAGCAGCAAGGCGGAAGGCGGCAGCCGGTGGAACATCGGCCGAACAACGTGACCAGGCGGCGAACCCGGCGGCCGAGCCACCGGCGCGGAGCAAGGCGTCGATATCCGGCGGTGGCTCCGATACGGCAGGCACGGCAGGTACGGCAACCTTGGGCAGGCGCTTCGCCGGGGATGGCGGCGGTGCGGCTCCGGCACGGCGTGAGAACCAGTCCCAGCCTTCGCAGTCAACCCAACCCTTCTTCAACATGACTATACCGATGGGCAGGCCCGCCGCTGCACCGAGGAGGTGCAGTACCGGCGTACTCATGGCAAAGCTGTTCACAGCCGCGCCGAGCACCTCCAGGGCGATGTAGATCAGGCCAAGCGTGCGGACGCGCACATCGAAATGGCGAATGAACGGAAGGAACAGCAGGAGGACATCAACCTCGTTGTCCGGAGCCCATATCCAGGCGATGGCGATGAGGCCGTAGATCACCCCGCTCAGACCCAGCGAAGCGCCATCGGAACCGAGCATGACCGTCTGCTCGACGCAACCGGAGAGCGCGGCTATGGAAGCCAGCAATCCGACGAAGCGCAGCCAGCCGATCTTGCCTTCGACGATCAGGCCGAAGACCCAGAAGAACACCATGTTGCCGATGAGATGGATCCAGCCTTCGTGCACCACGGCCGAAGACAGCCACTGCAACGGGTTCCACTCGCCGTAGATCAGCAACCATGCCTCGACCGCATCCGTCATGCCGACCGCGATATGCAGCAGGAAGCACAGTATGATGACCCCGATGGTGCCCCACGGCCCATGGTACAGCGGCGCGTCACAACGCAGCGGAATCAACATGCGGACACTCTCGACCGATGGCGATTGCCTGCAACTGCAACATGCGTCCTACGTGCAGGACACCCCTGGCTTGGCGGACCTGGCGCCTCATCCAACGTCCTCCGTCTGGATCGTAACCCGCACTGCTTGCCGACACTCCTGACGGCCGAGCATGATGCCCATGCCAAGCCGCCTCCGGATCGCGAAGCAGGTCATCAAGTCGGCATTGAAGCGGGCATTCGGCAAGCCACAGCCCACACTCTCCGAATGCAGGGCCGCCCGTATCCGGGTGGACGAAGGACGCCCAGACCCGGCTGATGCGGGCCGCGATCGATGCCTGGCGCGGGGCTACTGCTGCGAGACAGGGTGCCGCAGTTGCCCATGGGGGCATGGCTCGCGCTAGATCTTCCGCACCCCATGGGGTGTACGCTCAACCCAGCCGTTCCATCCCCTCCAGCACCAGCCACGGCCGCGGTTCGGCGTCCGGCAGATCCAGCGCATCGGCGCCCCCGCCGGTGACCATGACGCGATCGATGCGGGTCTCGCGCCGCAGCCGGGCGAGGCAGGCCTCGACCATGGCGGCGTGGCCGATGCCGGCGCCGGCGGCGATGGCGCCGCGGGCGTCGCGCTGCGCCGCCGGGG
>JALHRW010000111.1 GCA_022841245.1 Planctomycetota bacterium | reverse complement strand
GCCGGTGCGGCCGCGGCGATGCAGGTGCCGATGGCGGCGCGGGTCTGCGCCAGCACCGTTTGGGCGTGCTGCCAGCCGGCCCGGCAGGGCAGCAGCGAGCCGCTGCGCGCAAGCTGGCCGAGTTCGCGCATCGCCGAGGCCAGGGCACGCGCGCCGACGGTCAGCGATGACCCCTTGAGCTTGTGGGTCAACCGGCCGACCGCCGCCAGGTCGCCATCCGCCACCGCCTGGGCCAGATCACGCTCGACCACCCCCAGATCCTTGATGTAGACGCCCAGCAGGGTGGCCGGACTGCCAGGACGCATGCGCTCGAAGTTGGCCAGCGCTGCCGGATCGAGGATGGCGTCAGCTTCGCCGGCCGGAATGGCGGACACGTCGTGGGTCCGACCGGCCCCGAGCCATCGCTCGAGCTTCTCGCGCAGGACGGCCAGAAGCAGCGGCTTGACCAGGTGGTCGTCCATGCCGGCCTCGCGACACCGCCGACGCTCATCGTCACCATCATATCCCGACAAGGAGATGATCGGCAGGCGGCGGCCGGCGGGCAGGAGCTGGCGGATGCGTTGCGTCGCCTGGTAGCCGTCCATGCCAGGCATCTCGCAATCCATCAGGACGAGGTCGATAGGCTGCGATTGAATCGCTTCGATCGCTGCCTCACCGCTGCCGGCCGCTGCAATCCGGCAGCCAAGCCGGCCCAAGAGCATGCCGGCCACCGTGCAATTGATCGGAGTGTCATCGACGACCAGCACCAGTGGAGCAGGGTCAGCCACGTGCCGGTCCAGGCGGATCCGCCGCCACCACGCTGATCGCATCCATCAGGGCGCTGGCCGAAAATGGCTTGGCCAGCACCGTGCTGCGGCCGTGGGCCGAGCGTTGCGGCCCCGCTCCGGCGGCCTCGGGATCGGTGCTGATCATCACCATCGGCAGCTGCGGTCGCTGCTGCCACAGCCATCTCGCGAGGTCATAACCAGTGCCGTCCGGCAGGTGGAGATCGATGACCACAACGTCGACTGCCCCCTCATGGAAGCGCCGCAGCCCCTCGGCCACCGTGCCGGCCTCGATCACACGGATATGCGACGACTCCAGGGCGAAGCACATGCTGGTACGCACCACCTCATCGTCTTCGACCAGCAGTACCGACATGCTCAGGGTGTTCATGGTGGGGATCATCCATAATAGCGGCAGGCATGCCAACGGCCTGGGGGCGCGGGCTTCAGCCTGCCGGGGCAATGGCGAAGTCCAGGCAGGCTGACGTCTGCGCTCACAGCGGGCCTGTCGCCAGACGGAGACAACACCTCACGCCTCGGCCTCGCCAGCCGGGATGGCGACGCCCAGCCGCTTCACCAGCTTGTAGATCGCTCCGCGATGCATCTGCAGCAGACCGGCGGCCTTGGTCATCGAGCCGCCGGCCCGGACCAGCGCCGCCTGCACCGTCAGCCGGGCCCAGGCGTCCGCCGCCAGCTCCTGCGCCTCCTTGAACGGGAGGGCAGGCACGGCATCGGGCAGGTCGAGGTGCGCCGCCTGGATGGTCACCTGCTCACCATCAGGCTGGTCCGCAGCGGCGACGATGGCGGCCCGCCGGACCAGATTCATCAACTCGCGCACGTTGCCGGACCACGCATGCCCGAGCAGCGCCGCCATCGCATCCATGCCCAGGGTGCAGGTACGCGCCGCCGGCATGCGTTCGAGGATGATCGCGGCGATCGCCGGGATGTCCTCGGGATGCTCGCGCAGAGCTGGCATCACCACCGGCATGCCGTCGAGCCGGAAGAACAGGTCCTCGCGAAACCTGCGTTCGTCGATCATCTGTTCGAGATCGACATTGCAGGCTGCGACAATGCGGGCATCGCTCTTCTGGGTGGAGTTGGAGCCGACCGGACGGACCTCGCCGCTCTCCAGCACACGCAGCAGCTTGGGCTGCAGCTCGACCGGCAGCGAGTTGATCTCGTCGAGGAACAAGGTGCCGCCGTTTGCCTGGACGAAGCAGCCGGCGCGCTTGGCGGTGGCCCCGGTGAAGGCGCCGGCCTCGTGACCGAACAATTCGCTTTCAGCGAGATCCCTCGGAATCGCCGAACAGTTGATGGCGATGAACGGCTTCCCCTGGCGCTTGCTCAGGGCATGGATGGCGTGCGCTGCCAGTTCCTTGCCGGTACCGGTCTCGCCGCGGATGAGCACCGGCAACTCGCAGGCCGCCGCCATGTCGATCTGGGCGTAGACCCGGCGCATGGCGCGACTGGCGCCGATCAGACCACCGCGGCCGGAGATGCCCTGGCGCAGGCCCTTGAGCTGCTCGATCTCGCTCAGCAGGCGCATCAGCGACGGAGTGGGAAAGGGCTTCTGCAGGTAGGTGCGCGCGCCCAGGCGCATCGCCTCGACCGCCTGCGGAATCGAGCCCTGTCCGGTCATCACCACCACCTCGACCATCGGCCAGCGCCGCTTGACCTCGCGGACGATGGCGATGCCGGCATCCTCGGCCTCGGGCAGGCAGACGTCGGTCAGGACGATATCGGCGCGTTCGGCGTGGCGCAGCGCCAACGCCTTGGTCTCGCCCTGGAGGATCTCGTGGCCCGCGTCCTTCAGGGCGAAGGCCAGGCCTTCGCGCAGCGCAACATCGTCCTCGATCAGCGAGATGATCATGCGGCCAACGCCTTGGGCTGCAGACGCAGCGCGACGTCGAATTGCGCTCCGCCCTCGGGATGGTTGCCGCCGCGCAGCCAGCCGTCGTGGGCTTCGCAGATGCGCCGGGCGACGCTCAGGCCCAAACCGGTGCCATTCGCCTTGGTCGAGACGAACGGGCGGAACAGCGACTCGGGATCGCTGCCCAGACCGGGCCCGTTGTCGCGCAGACGCAGGCGCAGCCAGCCGTCGCCGCTGCCGTCGACCTCGAGGCGTACCCAGCCGCCAGCCGGTACGGCAGCGAGTGCGTTCTCCAGCAGATTGAGCAGCACCTGCTGCACGCCGTCGATATCGATCGCACCGCGTCCCGGCGGATCCGGCATGACCACATCCAGGCGCTTGCCATGCTTGGCGAAGCGCGGCTGCAGCAGGTCGGCGACGGTGCGGATGACCTCGCAGACCTGCACATTGGAGCGCTGCAGCGAGCGCTGCCGCACGAAGTCGAGCAGGCCGCGCACCAGCCGGGCGATGCGGTCGACCTGCTGGTCGATGACCTGCAGGCCACGATCGACCTCCGGCCGATCCTGGACCCGCGAACGCAGCGGTTCGATGTAGATCTTGATCGCCTCCAGCGGGTTGTTGACCTCGTGCGCCACGCGCGCTGCGAGCCGGCCGATCACCGCATCGCGCTCTGCCGCGATCAGCGCCGCCTCAGTCCGCCGCAATTCGGCCAGTTCGCGCTGCAGCGCCCGGATACGCCAGAACAGGCCAGCGATGCACCCGGCCAGCAGCAGCGCGCAGGTGATGAGGAGGACCAGAGGCATCGTCCGTTCAGTATGCTATGGTTCTGGTGAATGCGCAACGCCGCGCGGGTGATCCGCGCAGGGCCTAGTCGCCCGCCGAAGACATCTCGTAAGTGCCGATGCTGCAACAGCCTAAGAATTTCGACGCGGGCGCCTCCTGAACGCTCCTGTCGCCCGCAGGCGACAAATCCTCAGCCAATCTCGCCATTACGCGGGATCCTGCACCACCACCGCTGGCACGATCCGTGCAATACCACCCGGGCCGGCAATCCCGCTGGCAGCGACTGCGGATGGCCCCCATGCCCGATGAGATGCTCGGCGAGTTCGTCCATGAGGCCTCCGAGCACCTCGCCAACGCGGCGGGCCTGCTCCTTGCCCTGGCAAAGACGCCGGCGGTGGATGCCGAGCAGGTCAACGCCTGCTTCCGCGCCCTGCACACGGTCAAGGGCTGCGCCGGCTTCCTCGATCTCCATCGCATCAAGGGCCTCGCCCATGCCGGTGAACAGGTGCTCGACGCATTGCGCAGCGGTACCCTGCTCGGGACCCCGGCGACCTGGGACATCCTCCTCGCCACCGTCACCCGCCTGGAGGAGCTGGTCCAGGCGCTGGAGACGACGCAGCTGGAACCCGCCGGCAACGATCACGACGTGATCGCCGCCTTGGAGGCAGTGCTGATCACCCCGGCGCCCGATCCCTCGCATGGAAGCGAAGCGGACTCGGCGGTCGAGCGGAGCCGGATCCGTTCACCTGGACCGTGTGTAGACGCGTGCATTGCCGGGATCATCTCGTGCGGCTCCGGCGATCTGGCCGAGATCCGCCACCAGATCGGGCGCATCGAGGAGATTGCGCGGCAGCAGTCCTGGAATGGCGAGCGCAGCGACGCCCTGCGCACCCTGCTCGACACCGCGGCCCGGCTCGATGGCGGCGGCGAAACGGCGCTGTCCGACCTCTACGTCCACGTCCAGGCCCTGCAGGACCTGTGCAACCGCCAAGGCCCCCCGCCGACTCCGGCCCGGCCGGCAGCCAAGCCCGAGACCTATGCCATGCCAGCCATGGCTGGTGGCGACGCGGGCAAGGCGCGAGACCTGCTGCAGGACTTCGTCAGCGAGAGCCTGGAGCTCCTCGCCCTCGCAGAAAGCACGGTGCTCGACAAGACCGCCTTCGACAGCGAGCAGGTCAACGCCGCCTTCCGCAGCTTCCACACCATCAAGGGCATGGCCGCCTACTTGCAGCAGCCGGGCATCCTGGACGCCGCCCACGCGGTCGAGGACCGCCTGCTGCCGGTGCGCGACGGAGTCAAGCCGGCCGACACCACCTTCGTGCAGTGCGTCCTCTCCGGCGTCGACCGCATCCGCGGCCTGCTCGGTGGACTCCATGCCAACGCCGAAGCCAGCGCCGAGACCCCGCCCGAGGTGCCGCGCATCGGCGACCTGCTGGTCGACATGGGCGTGCCGCGCGAAGTCATCGAAGAGACGGCCAGGCTGCTCAAGCCAGACGAACGCCTCGGCGACAAGCTGGTCGAAAGCGGCAAGGTCTCCCGCAAGGTGGTCGATCAAGCGGTGCAGCAGCAGAACGCAGCGCGCAGCGGCGACGGCTTCTCGCGCGTCGCCACCAGCAAGCTGGAGGAGATGGTCAACATGGTCGGCGAGCTGCTCATCGCCCAAGCCATGGTCACCAGCGACCCGGAACTGAACCGCTTCGCCAACCTTTCCGCCGCGGTGCAGCGGCAGAGCCGCATCCTGCGCAACCTCCAGGTCCTGTCCCTCTCGCTGCGCATGGTCCCGCTGCGCGCCACCTTCCAGAAGATGGCCCGCGCCGTGCACGACACCGCGCGCAAGCTGGGAAAGACCATCGACTACCAGACCGCCGGCGAGGACACCGAGATCGACCGCACGCTGGCCGAGGCGATGGCCGACCCGCTCATGCACATGGTCAGGAACGCGGTCGACCATGGCATCGAGCAGGGCGCCGCCCGCACCGCCCAGGGCAAGGCCACGACCGGGACGGTGAAATTGGAAGCCTTCCACGCCGGCGACAACGTCGTCATCCAGCTGACCGACGACGGCGCCGGCATGGACCCGCAGCGCCTGCGCAAGAAGGCGATCGAGAAGGGGCTGGTCCCGGCGGACAAGCCGATGACCGACGCCGAGTGCTTCGACCTCGTCTTCCTGCCCGGCTTCTCCACCGCCGCCCAGGTCACCGACGTCAGCGGCCGCGGCGTCGGCATGGATGTGGTCCGCCGCCAGGTCAGGAACGCCAACGGCGCGGTGCACATCCAGTCGGCACCCGGCAAGGGCAGCGTCTTCACCATCCGTCTGCCGCTGACCACCGCGATCATGGACACCATGCTGCTGCGGGTGGGCAGCGAACGGTTCCTCATCCCGGTGTCATCGGTGGTCAGCATGCTGCGTCCAGCTGCCGGCCAGGTGGAGAGCGTACTGACCAACGGCCGGGTGCTCAACGTGCGCGGACGCGAACTGCCGGTGGTCACCCTCGGCGCATTCTTCGCCATCCCCGGCCATCAGGCCGAGCCGCAGCAGAGCCTGCTGCTGGTGGTCGAGAACCGCGGCAAGGACTTCGCCCTGCAGGTCGACGAGGTCCTCGGCCAGCGCCAGGTCGTGATCAAGCCCTTCGACCACAGCCTCGCCCACCACCAGGGCGTCAGCGGCAGCGCCATCCTCGGCGACGGCCGCGTGGCGCTGATCCTCAACCCGGCCCGCCTGCTTGGCGGGTCGTGCGACGACCAATCCTGACCCCCCCTCTTTCAAGGAACACACATGAAACTCGGCAGCAAAATCTCACTCGGCTTCGCCATCGTCATGGCCCTGGCCGTCTCCCTCGGCGCCCTCGCCGTGGTCAACATGTCGGCCGCCTCCAACCAGGCCCAGAATCTCGACAGCAAGCAGGTGCCGGCCGTCATGGTCAGCAACGAGATCGAACGCAACACCCTGCAAACGATGTTCAACATCCGTGGCTACACCATGTCGAACAACCGGGCGATGTACGACGAGGGTCTGCAGTTCCTCAAGACGACGCAGGAGCGCATCGTCGCAGCCGAGAAGCTCGCGGCAGAGCAGAAGATGCCGGTCCTGGCCGAGGCCGCCGCCGAGGCGGACACCAAGGCCAAGACCTATGCCTCCCTCCTGGCGACGACGTTCGAGACCATGAACGCGGTCAACAGCCTGGTCAGCCAGCGCGGAGAGGCCGGGAACCGTTTCGTGAAGGGGGCCTATGCCTTCTACGAATCCCAGGATGAGCTGATGCGCAAGGAGGTTCTGGCCGACGTAGCGCCGGAGAAGGTTCTCGAACGCTACCAGAAGACCAAGGACATCGCTGACCTGATCGACCGCGGCAACGAGATCCGCATCGCCGCCTTCCGCTTCCAGGCCGAGGACAACGAGGAGCCCATGCTGGCGATCCTGCCGAATTTCGACAAGATCGCCGACCTGCTGAAAAGCCTGCGCGCAACCACGCGCCAGCAGGTCAACATCGACCAGCTGAACGGCATAGCGAAGGCCGCCAGCGACTACCGCGAGCTCGTCGAACGCCATCTCGCCAGCATGCGCGCCCTGCGCAAGCTGGCCGGAGAGCGTGGCATCGCTGCCGACGCCGTGCTCAAGGCGGCGCAGGACGCGGCAGCGCGCAACGTCGATATGACCGCCAAGGCCGCCTCGACCATGAACACCGACCTGTCGCGGGCCTCGACCATCATGCTGACCGGGCTCATCCTGCTCATCCTGCTCGGCATCGGCTCGGCGTTCTTCATCACCCGCGGCATCACCCGTGCGCTGATCGCCATAGTCGGCGACATGGCCTCGTGCAGCGATCAGACCTCCAGCGCCGCCAATCAGGTCGCCTCGGGTGCGCAGTCATTAGCCGACGGCACCAGCAAGAACGCCGCTGCTCTGGAGGAGACCAGCGCCTCGCTTGAGGAAATGAGCAGCATGGTCAAGCAGACCGCGGCCAACACCTCTTCAGCTGCCCAGCTCGCCAGCGAAGGGCGGCAGGCAGGCGAACGCGGCGCCAGCGCCATGGGCGAACTGGCCAAAGCGATCGGCGATATCAAGGGCAACGCCGACCAGACCGCCAAGATCGTCAAGACCATCGACGAGATCGCCTTCCAGACCAACCTGCTGGCACTGAACGCCGCGGTCGAGGCAGCCCGCGCCGGCGACGCCGGCAAAGGCTTCGCGGTTGTCGCCGAGGAGGTGCGCAATCTGGCGCAACGCGCCGGCGAAGCCGCCCGCAACACCGCCCAGCTGATCGAGCAGTCGGTCAAGGCGGCCGAAAACGGCGTCAACCTGTCGAAGAACGTCACCGAGATCGTCAACCAGACCACCCAGGCAAGCCGCAAGATCAACGACCTGGTCGGCGAAGTCGCCAACAGCGCCAAGGAAGTCGCCTCGGGCATCGAACAGGTCACCACCGCGGTCCGCCAGATGGACAAAGTGACGCAGAGCAACGCCGCCGCCGCCGAGGAAAACAGCGCGGTCGGCGAGGAACTCGCAGCCCAGAGCCAGAACCTCAATGGACTGGTCGCCCAGCTCGAGATCATGGTGCGCGGGCAGTCCGAGCTGCGCAACAGCGGAAGTGGCCACACCGCCCACGCCGCCGTGCACAAGACGCAGGTGACCCACCAGACCCAGAGCCTGCCGGAGAAGCGCAAGACCCAGACTGCCAGCCGCATGGACATGGGCCCGGTGCATGGAGGCAGCGAGGAGGGGAAGAAGCTGGTGCCGTTCGACGAGGACAAGAACCAGCACAACCTGGGCAAGTTCTGAGGTCTGCCATGAGCACCCAGGACAAAGCCATCGCCGGCGTGTCCGGCAAGTTCCTCACCTTCCAGGTTGCCGACGAGGAGTACGGCATCGGCATCAACTCGGTGCGCGAGATCATCGGCACCCTGCCGATCACACCCGTCCCGGGATCGCCCCCCGAGATGATGGGCGTGGTCAACCTGCGCGGCAAGGTCATCCCGGTGGTAAGCATGCGCGTGCGCTTCGGCATCCCGCCGGGCGAGTTGCATCCGCAGAACGTCATCCTGGTGGTCGACGGCCGCAGTGGCCCGATCGGGCTGTACGCCGACCGGGTCAAGGAGGTCGCCAACTTCACCGAGGCCGATACCGAACCGCCGCCGTCCTACGGCCTCGCGGTGGACACCACGATGGTGGCGGCAATCGGCAAGTCGCAGGGCCGGATCCGCATCCTGCTCGACATCCAGCGCGTGCTGGGCGCGACCGAGGCGATGATCGCCGCCAAGACCTGAGCATACGACAACGGCGTCCGACCATCCATCACCGCCAGAACCCGCATGATCATCAGCACCAAAATCATGATTTCCGCCGCGGTCGCCGTGATGACGGCGACCATCGGCAGCATCATCGTCACATTCCTGATCCTGCGCGAGAGGCAGATCCACCAGACTCACGATGTGATGCGCTCGATGATCATGCAGGCGGAGACGGTACGGGAGAACTTCGACCGTCTCCACAGCAACCAGGCCTTCGACGTCGCATCGATGACCGCGCACCTGCAGGGGCGCGCGCTGCGCGAGAGCGACCTCTACCAAACTATCCCGGTGGTGGCGGCCTGGCAGTCGATCGCCCCGGTGGCCGAGGCCTCGCACTTCAGCTTCAGAACTCCGAGCGCGCCGAAGATCAAGGCGCGCAGCCCGGCCAACGAGTACTCCGACGCCGACAAGCCGGCCTTCGACGCATTCGGTCGCGGCGAGAAGGACTACTTCTCCGCCGAGGATGGGGTCATCACCTATGCCCGGCCGGTCGCCCTGACCCAGAGCTGCCTGTTCTGCCACGGCGATCCGGCCAACAGCGCGACCAGGGACGGCAAGGACCTGACCGGATTGCCGATGGAGAACATGAAGGTCGGCGACCTCAAAGGCGCCTTCGTGCTGTCCAAGCCGATCGACTATGCCGAGGCGAACGCCGCCGCCCTGCGTGTCACGCTCGTCGGACTGTTCATCCTGGCCGGTGTGCTGATCGGCTTCTTCTTCATCACCCGCACCATCACCAGCTCGCTCCTGCGTGCGGTCACCGACCTGACCGCCTGTTCGGACGAGACGGCGAGCGCTGCCAACCAGGTGGCCAGCGGTGCGCAGTCGCTCGCCGAGGGGACGTCGAAGAATGCCGCCTCGCTCGAGGAGACCGGGGCCAGCCTCGAGGAGATGAACACCATGGTCAAGCAGACTGCGGCCAACACCGCCTCCGCTGCCCAGCTCGCCGGCGAGGGCCAGCAGGCCGGTGAACGCGGCGCTGCGGCCATGGGGGATCTGGCCAAGGCCATCTCCGACATCAAGGCCAATGCCGACCAGACGGCCAAGATCGTCAAGACGATCGACGAGATCGCCTTCCAGACCAATCTGCTGGCGCTCAACGCCGCAGTCGAGGCAGCCCGTGCCGGCGACGCCGGCAAGGGCTTCGCGGTGGTCGCCGAGGAGGTGCGCAACCTGGCGCAACGCGCCGGCGAGGCCGCGCGCAACACGGCCCACCTCATCGAGCAGTCGGTCAAGGCGTCCGAGCACGGCGTCGGCCTGTCGAAGAACGTCAATGAGATCGTCAACCAGACAACGGCATCCAGCCGCAAGATCAATGACCTCATCACCGAAGTCGCCAATTCCGCACGCGAAGTCTCCTCGGGCATCGCCCAGGTGACCACCGCGGTGCGCTCGATGGACGCGGTGACCCAGGGGAACGCTGCTGCCGCCGAGGAGAACAGCGCGGTCGGAGAAGAGCTGTCGGCCCAGAGCCAGAGCCTGAACATGCTCGTCGCCCAGCTGGAGGTCATGGTTCGCGGACGCTCCGACCTCCTTGACGGAACGCACCGGGCAGCCGCCGTGAGGAGGACCTCGGCTGCGCCGCGGGGCACCGTGAGCGACGGCGGCGGCGCCGGGAAGCGCTGAGCAGGAGGCCCAGGACCGACATGGACGCCATCAGCGACATCATGGCCGTGGTCTACGACGTCGCCGGGATCAAGCTCGGCGACAACAAGCGCTCCATGGTCGAGGCGCGACTGGGCAAGCGACTGCGCCAGCTC
Organism: Planctomycetota bacterium; assembly: GCA_022841245.1. Taxonomy (GTDB): domain Bacteria; phylum Planctomycetota; class UBA11346; order UBA11346; family UBA11346; genus UBA11346. Next base: position 5,780 of record JALHRW010000111.1, on the reverse strand, counting down.
GGCTGCGACCTCAAGGCCTATGCCGCGCGGCTGCATCGCGACGACGACGAGATCATCCGCTGCCTCGACCTGATGACCACCAACCACACGGCATGGAAGCGCGAGCCGGTGCATTTCGACGACCTCGCCCGGCGCGTGCTGCCGGAGATCCAGAGCCGTCGGCTGCGCATCTGGTGCGCCGCCGCCGCCACCGGCGAGGAGCCGTGGACCATCGCCCTGACCGTGCACCAGGCCATCCCCGACCTGGCGCAATGGGACGCCGCCATCCTCGCCACGGACATCTCGACCCGCGCCCTCGACGTCGCGCGCAACGGACGCTACAGCGAAGAGCGCATCGTCTCGCTCAACGCCATCGAACGCAGCGTGGCGGTGGAGAAGGCCGACGACGGCGAACGCACCTGGGTGGTGAAGCCCGAGCTGCGCCGCCTGCTGACCTTCGCCCGGCTGAATCTGATGAACGACTGGCCGATGCGCGGCCCCTTCGACGTCATCTTCTGCCGCAACGTGATGATCTACTTCGACCAGCCGACCCAGGAGCGCCTGGTCAACCGCCTCGCCCGGCTGCTCGCCCCGGGCGGCACGCTGTACGTCGGCCACAGCGAGAGCCTGTCCGCCATCACCCACCCGCTGCGATCCGCCGGAGCCGCGACCTATGTCCGCTGAACCGCTCGCTGCCGACGCCGGCCGGGTCGTCCTCGGCATCGGCGGGCTCGCCGCCCGACGCGCCGCCGCCGGATCGCTGGTGACGCACGCCCTGGGTTCGTGCCTGGGCATCGTCGTGCACGACAGATACAGCCAGGTTGGCGGCATGCTGCACGCCCAGCTGCCGCTCGGCCAACTGAGCCCCGAGCGAGCCAAGGACTCGCCGTCGCTGTTCGTCGATCTCGGCATCGCCCTGCTGTTCAAGGCGGTGGTCGCCCTGGGCGCCGACAAGCGCAAGCTGCGGGTGGTCGTCGCCGGCGGGGCCAACATGACGGGTTCGATCGCCGACCAGTTCGACATCGCCAACCGCAACCTGACCGTGATGCGCAAGATATTCTGGCAGCAGGGCATCCTCGTCGCCGGCGAGGACACCGGGGGCGGCCAGCCGCGCACCATGACCTTCGACTTCGCCAGCGGCTCGACCCAGATCGAGTCGCAGGGCAAGCGACACACCCTCTGAGGACGCAACCATGGCCTACAATGTCCTGGTGGTCGATGATAGCCGCATCATGCGCGACATGGTGGCCAAGGCGGTGCTCATGTCGGGTCTCGACATCGCCGGCATCGACACCGCCGGCGACGGGAAGCAGGCGCTGGAGAAGCTGCGGGCCACCTGGTTCGACCTCGTGCTGCTCGACGTCAACATGCCGGTGATGACCGGAGAGCAGTTCCTCGTCGCTCTGCGCGGCGACGTCGTCCTGCGCGACACCCTGGTGGTGGTGGTCTCGACCGAGAGCTCCCAACCGCGCATCGCCCGGCTGCGCGCCCTCGGCGCCGGCTTCGTGCACAAGCCATTCAAGCCCGAAGAGTTGGTCGCGGCCGTGCGCCTGCTGCTCGATGCCCCACGGGAGATGGCTGAGGACCTGCCATGAACGAACCCATCCTGCGCGGCAATGCCGCTGTCGCTGCCGTGGCCGAGAACCTCGGCTTCCTCATGCCCACGGGCGAGCTGCCCGCCGACGCTGCGATCCAATGCGCCCGGGTGGTCAAGGTCGACTGGATCGGACCCGACGGCACCTGTGGCGGCGTCTTCATCTGTCTCGACCAAGGCTTGTGCGAGGCGCTGGCCGGCAACCTGCTCGGCCGCTTGCCTGGCGAGACGGTTAACGACGAGGACATCGACGGCACGGTGACCGAGTTGGCCAACGTCATCTCCGGCAACCTGCTGCCGGCGCTCTATGGCACCGATCATGAGTTCCACCTGCAGTCCCCCTATCTGCTTCCCCCCCTCGATCCCGGCGGCCGGCGCGAAGCGGCGGTGCAGTTCCTGGAAGGCCAGCTGACCGTGGCCACGGAGGCCGTGCCCGACAACAGCCGCATCCTGCGGCGGGCGGTCGACCGCACATGACGATATCCATTGCCACCGGGTTTCGGGTTTCGCGTTTCGGGTTTCGGGAGCTGCTCCCGTGATCCGCGTGCTGGTCATCGATGACAGCGCCACCGTGCGTCGTGCTCTGCTCGACGGGCTCGCGGCGTTCCAGGGCATCGAAGTCGTCGGCGTGGCACCGGACCCGTACGTCGCACGCGACAAGATCGCTCAGCTACGACCCGACGTGCTCACCCTCGACATCGAAATGCCACGCATGGATGGCCTCAGCTTCCTCGCCAAGCTGATGCACCACCATCCGATGCCGGTGGTGGTGGTGTCGTCGCTGACGCCCAAAGGCAGCCATGAAGCGATGCGCGCCTTCGAACTCGGCGCGGTCGAGGTGATGTGCAAGCCGAACACCGCCTACTCCATCGCCGAGGCGATGCCGGCCCTGGCCCGCGCCATCCGTTCCGCCGCCGCGGCCCGCATCTTCAGCCCGCGCCTGATCCCGCTGAGCGGCGTTGAGAAGCCGCCACCATGCTTGCGTACGACCAACAAGATCCTCGCCATCGGCGCCTCGACGGGCGGCACCGAAGCGCTGCGCTCAGTGATGTCGCAGCTGTCCGGCGACACTCCCGGGACGGTGATCGTGCAGCACATGCCGCAGCTGTTCACCACCGCGTTCGCCAAGCGCCTCGACGAGTCCAGCCGCATGCGCGTGGCCGAGGCCAGGGGCGGCGAAGAACTGCTGCCCGGCCTCGCCTTCCTCGCCCCTGGCGGCAAGCACCTGGTGGTCGAACGCAGCGGCGCGCGCTACCTCCTCGCGCTGCGCGATGGCCCGCAGGTCCACTACCAGAAACCCGCGGTCGACGTGCTGTTCAACAGCGTGGCGCGCTGCGCCGGGGTCAATGCGCTTGGCGCCATCCTCACCGGCATGGGCTGCGATGGTGCCGACGGCCTGCTGGCCATGCGCGCCCGTGGCGCATGGACCATCGCTCAGGACGAGTCCAGCTCGGTGGTCTTCGGCATGCCCAAGGCCGCCATCGAAGCTGGCGCTGCCGTCGAAGTCGCGCCCCTGAACGACATCCCCGTCCGCATCGCCCGTGCCCTGCAACGTACTGCCCAACCGGAGTCCCCATGCGCATCCTGATCGCCGATGATGACCATGTCTGCTGCCAGGCCCTGGTGATGTACCTGTCGCTGCTCGGCGAGGTCGATGTCGCCGGCACCGGCCGCCAGGCGGTGGATGCCGTGCACACGGCTCACGATGAACGCAAACCCTATAGCCTGATCTTCCTCGACATCCTCATGCCCGAGGGCGACGGCCAGGAGGTGCTGCGCAAGGTGCGTGCACTGGAGGCCAAGCGCGGCATCAACGGCCTCGACTGCGTCAAGGTGGTGATGACCACCTGCCTGGAGGACCGCAAGCAGGTGATGAGCGCCTTCCGCGGCCAAGCCGAGGCCTATCTCATGAAGCCGGTCGATCCGGTGAAGCTGCGCGACGTGCTGCGCGAGTTCGGCATCCTCGGCAAGGACGTCTGACCCTACAGCCCAGCGGCGAAGGGAAGCCCCCGCTTGCGCGCCGCCTCGAGTTCGCTGGAGGCCTGGGCAGCGTCGCCGAGCAAGCGGTGGTAGAGCGCGGCCTGCAGGGCTTCCGATGCACCAGTCGGGATAAGCCGCGGTCCGATGGCGGCCTCAAGCGGCTGCAGCGGATCAGCGCGCAGCAGTTCAGCGGCGGTGGCCTGGGCCGGATCGCCGATGGCGGCGAGCAGCGCCCAGTCCCACAATCCGCAGCCTTCGGGGTCGGCTTGCAGGCTGGCGACGGTCAGCTGGGCGGCCCGGACCAGGTCGGGGTCGGCGGACAGCGCTCCGCGCCAGCGACCATCGCTGGCGGGATACAGCAGCACCTGCGCCAAGCTGAGCATGCGTCGATGGTCCGCGATCAGCCCAGCCAGTACGGCGTCCTTCTGCGCCTGGCGCACCGCAGCTCGGTGGATCAGGGCGGCGACCAGGGTGGCGTCGGTCCCCCGGCAGGGATGCAGCTTGTTCGCGTCCTCGGCCAACGCTACGCAGGCGTCGTAGTCCACCGCCTGGCCGAGAGAGGCGGCACCGAGCTTGGCCGCGGCCAGGGCATCGAGGGCCAAGGCCAGGGTGGCGTCCTTGCCGACCCCGCGCAGTGCTTTCACCCGCGCCTCGAGCCGGGCGGAGGAGGCGGCCGACTCGGCGATCCGCTGCGCATCCTTGCTGCCAGCCAGGTACTCGCGCATCTCCTTCCACGATTCGGTGTGGTCGAGATCCGCCGATCCGACGCGAGCGGCGAGCACAGCCAACGCCTTGGCGTCACGGGCCAGCACCAGGTCGCCGTAGAGCGTGGCGTAGCCGTGGGCCGAACGCGGCGCCATCAGCATCAGCCGTTCGGCATCGGCGGCGACGCTCTGATGCGCCGCAGCGCCGAGGTAGCGCGCGATCAGCGCCCGCCGTCCGGCGGTATCGCGATAGCAGTGGCCAAGCTGGCTGACATCGAGTGCCTGCCCGATGGCCCGGGCGTCGAGCGTGTCGCGGACGCACTCGGCGCCGGCGAGCTGCAGGCGCGAACCGAGCAGGTTCTGCAGCAACACGGTGTGGCTGGGCAGAAGCAGGAACGCCTCCTCCAGCCGGCTGCAGGCGATCCGCAGATGCTCGGGATCGCCGCTGATGGAATACAGCCGCTGCGCCACCGTGGCGCCGTTGTTGAGCGTGCTGGCCGAGCGTGGCATCGCGGTCCACGCGGCGAGCGAGCGTGTCAGCTCGCTGATCGCCTCCTGGTCCCGTCCATCGCGATGCGCCCTGGTTCCGCGCGCGGCGGGCAGCTCGGCGGTGACATAGGGGCTGCTCTGGTCGCAACGCTCCAGCCAGGCGATGTGATCGTCGCCATCGGTGAACAGCAGCGAACGCTGCAGCGCCGCGTGATGCCGATCTTCGTCGGTCTTGGCCGCCTTGTACGACTCCTCGGCAAGGAGGCTGGCACCATGCCGGTCGCCAACTTCGCGCAGGACCTCGGACACCGCCAGCAGGGTGGCGACATCGCGCTTCTTGGCCGCGAGCAGCTCGTCGAGCAGCTTGCGCCCCTCCTCCGGCTTGCCGAGCCAGTAGTCGACCTGGGCCAGCCACTGGCGGTAGGCATCGGTTTCCCCGGCAATGCCGCGGATGGCGAGGAAGATGCGTTCGGCCTCCTCAAGCTCGGCCTTGCGCAGCGCCGGATCGGCAAGGCTCTGCGCCCGCTGGATGGTGACGATGCCGAGATCGAGAGCCACCGGCACCACTGGCGCAACCGTGCGCAGCCGGCCTTCTGCGGCGGCGATGGCGGGATCGGCGCCGATCCGCTGTCGCAGCCACTCCTGTACCATCTGCTCCTGACCCGCCTCGTCCTTCACCTGGTAGGCGGCGTACCAGTCACGACCTGCAGCCTGACTGTTGAGCGCCTCGTAGGCGGCCTTGAGCGCCGCGGTCTGGGCCTGCTCGTAGGCCTCCGTCGCGCTCTGCAGCTGCTTCAGCCGGGTCATGACATACGGACGGAGCAGCCGATGCGAATCTTCGATGCGGCCGAGGCCGGCGTAGATCGCACCGAGGATGCGCGCCCCTTCGCCGTCGCCCAGCTTATCGGCGCAGGGTTCGAGCAGGCTGCGGCAGCGCTCCTTGTCGCCGGCCTTCTCGGCAAGCATGGCGAGCTCGATCGCGGCCCACGGGTCGGCCGGGTCGGCGGCATGGGCGGCCTCGAGGATGCGGCCGC
>JALHRW010000110.1 GCA_022841245.1 Planctomycetota bacterium | reverse complement strand
GGGCGAGCGACGAACGATCAGAGCGGCACCGTGTGGTAGATGTCGCGAGTCCGCAGCGAGACTGGAACGAACGACCGCGCTACACCAAATCGACGCGCGTATGCGCGGCGTGTCGAGCGGGGGATCCGGGGGAGAAGTCCCCCGGCGGGGGCTCGGGGGCAGAGCCCCCGGGCTTCAGTCGTCCATCTTCGCCATCCGGACGACCTCGTCCGGCGCGGTCAGCCCGCTGAGCACCTTGCGCACGCCGTCGACCGCCAGGCTGCTCATGCCGTTGGCGATGGCGGCCTTGCGCACCTCGTTGGTCGGCGCCTTTTCGAAGGCGAGGTCGCGCAACTGGCGGTTCATCACCATCATCTCGAAAATGCCCTTGCGCCCGCGGAAGCCGGTGCCCTTGCAGTATTCGCAGCCCTTGCCGCGGACGAACTCCGCGTCGGGGTACTGTTCGGGACGCAGATTCAACGACAGCAGGGTCTTGGTATCCGGCTTGTACTTTTCCTGGCACTTCGGGCAGTTGACGCGGATGAGGCGCTGGGCGAGCACCGCCTGGATCGAGGTGGCGACGAGGAACGGCTGCACGCCCATGTCGATCAGACGGGTGATGGCGCTCGGCGCGTCGTTGGTGTGCAGGGTCGAGAACACCAGGTGGCCGGTCAGCGACGCCTGGATGGCGATCTGCGCCGTCTCGGCGTCGCGGATCTCACCGACCAGGATGACGTTCGGCGCCTGGCGCAGCATCGAGCGGAGGATGCGCGGGAAATCGAGGCCGATCTTATGCTGCACCTGGCACTGGTTGATGCCGGCAAGGTGGTATTCGACCGGATCCTCAGCAGTGATGATCTTGCGGTCGATGGTGTTGAGGGTGTTGAGGGTGGCGTAGAGCGTGGTGGTCTTGCCCGAGCCGGTCGGGCCGGTGACCAGGACGATGCCGTTGGGTCGGCGGATCAGGCCCATGTAGTTCTTGTAGTCGCCCGGATCGAAACCCATGTCCTCGAGGTTCAGCCGCAGGCTGTCCGAATCGAGGATACGCATGACGAAGGCTTCGCCGTGCACCGAGGGCAGGCTGCTGACGCGCAGGTCGATACGCTTGTCGGCGAGCTTGACCTTGATGCGTCCGTCCTGCGGCTTGCGCTTCTCTTCGATCTGCATGCCGGCCATGATCTTGAGGCGCTGGATCACCGGACCCTGCAGGCGCTTGGGCGCCGGATCCATGGTCAGGCACACGCCGTCGATGCGATAGCGGATGCGCAGATGGTCGTCCATCGGCTCGACGTGGATGTCGGAGGCGCGCGAGGAGATGGCGTTCTGGATGATCTGGGTGACGTACTTGACGATCAGCGCGTCGTCGCCCTTCTCGTCTTCGTCGCCGTCCTTGCGCCGCACGTCGAGCGCGTCGCCCATCGCGCCGAGCATGTTCTCGACCTTCTGCTCGGAGAAGCCGTGCGCCTTCTCCAGCGCGGCGATGATCTGGCGCTCGCTGGCCACCGCGACATCGATCGAGAGCGAGGTCTGGAAGCGCAGCGTATCGACCGTCTCGAGATCCATCGGGTTGCACATCACCACGGTCAGGGTCTTGCCCGAGAGCATGACCGGGCAGACCTTGCGCTCGCGCGCGACCTCGCCGGGGATCAGCTCGGTGACCTTGGGTGGGATCTCGGTGGTCTCGAGGTCGTAGAAGCGCAGGCCCAGCTGCTCGGCCTGGGCCCGGGCGATGTCCTCCGGCTGACAGGCCTGCATCTCGACCAGGATCTCGCCGATCAGGCGCTTGTCGCCCGCCATCTGCTTGGACAGAGCCTCCTTCACCTGCGCGTCGGTGACGGATTCCATCTCGACCAGGATCTCGCCGATGAACTTGCGTCCAGCCATGTGTTCTCCGAACCTACGTCCTTACGGTTCCACGGCTTACCCGCAAGGTGCGCCGGCGCGGTCGGCATCGGACCGTGGCACCCGCTCGGGCCTGGGTTTCGGCTTTCGGGTTTCGCGTTTCGGGTTGCCGACGAGCCGCAATAGTCCGTTCATGCTTGAACTGTCCGATCCCGTCCCCGGACTCGGTCCCGAAGTCCGCCCGGAGGCCCTGGACGAGGCCGCGGTCGCCCGCCTGGCACAGGGCCAGCCGGACCTGCTGCATGCCTGCCTGCTGCTCTGGCACGACCGGCTGGAGGCCGCCCACGCCATCGTCCAGCGCCAGGAGGGCGACCGGATGGCCGACACCCTCCACGCCATCATGCACCGGCGCGAGCCGGACGAGGGCAACAGCTGCTATTGGTGGGCGCGAGTCGGCGCGCACCCCCTCGCCGCCGAGCTGGGAGCCGAGGCCCGTCGCCTGGGCCTGGCCGGACTGTGCGGGGCGGATGAGGCGATCGAGGCCAAGGCGATGACCCGGGCCTGCTGCCGGGGCAGCCTTTCGGCCGAGGCGCTGAGGGCCCTCCAGGCGTGCGAGATCCGCCTGTTGGCCTCCCGCCTGGTCGCCTCGTGACTTCTCCAGCGGACGCTTAGCGTCCCGCGCCTCGCACCTCCATGAGACAACCCCGCTTCGACGCGGCTCCCTTGCCGTCCGACCTCCGCGCGGACGCCGTCTTCGTCAACCTCGAAGGCGATTATTCCTACCTCTCCGATGGCTACTATCGGAGCATGGAGGCCGAGCACGAGGGCAGCCGCCCTTTGCCGACCTGTGAAGAGGCGCTCGACGCGTACGTCGTGCCGCTCGCCCTGGCCAAGGCCAAGGCAGCCGGCATCCCGACGCCGGAGTGGGAGATCGCCAACGACACCTCGACCACCATCCGTCCGCCGCTGATCGCCTATCCGGTGAATCCCTTCCAGGACGAGGGGCAGGTCATCACCGACGTGGCCGGCCTCGCCGAGGGCATCAAGAGCCTGACCATGACCGGCAAGTATGCCGTGGTCTGCCAGCGCATGCCGCCCGACAGCCGCGTCGACACCCTGCGCCTGGTGCTCGGCCGCTGCACCAAGCCGGAATTCAAGCAGCTCGCCGAGCAGCTGTGGCAGACCTTCCACCTGCCGCTGGCGCGGGTGAAGGTGATCGTGACCGAAAGCCAATACCTCTTCTCGGCCATCGCCCCGCTGCCAGAGGACGAGTTGACCCTCGGTGAGCAGGCATTCGTGAAGGAAGCTGGCTTATGGCGCGCTTAGCCATCTTCACCGAACGCTACACCATCCGCCGGTCGGTCGAACTGACTGCGCTGACCAACTTCCGCATCGCCGCCGGCAAGCTCGGCCACGACTGCGACTTCCTCTTCCGCTCCGAGATCATGAGCATCCCGCGCTACGATGGGCTGCTCATCCGCGCGCTCACCGATCCGCTGAACACCAGCTACGTCGCCGCCCGCCTGGCCCAGGTCTCGGGCCTGCGCGTGATCGACGAGCCCGACTCGATCCTGGTGTGCTGCGACAAGGTCAACATGTACCAGCACCTGATGCGTGCTGGCGTACCTATGCCCGACACCTGCTTCCTCACCGACGATCAGGTGACGCCGGAGCAGGCGCACGAGCTGTTCGAGAGCTACGGCACGCCACTGGTGCTGAAGGCGCCGAACTCCTCGTTCTCCGCCTACGTCGAGAAGGTCCACGACGCCGCCAGCTTCGTCAAGGTGGGCAAGCGCTTCCTGCGCCGCGCCGACCGCCTGGTGGTGCAGCAGTACCTGCCCAGCGCCTTCGACTGGCGCGTCACCATGCTCGACGGCAAGGTCCTCTCGGTGGTCAAATACGTCATGGCGGAAGGCGCATGGCGCATCCACGACAAGGACGAGGACGGCCGCGACAACCTCTGCACGGTCGAAGGCATCCAGTCGAACCAGGTCAATCCGCAGCTGGTCCAGGTCGCACTGAAGGCGGGCAATGCCATCGGCCGCAGCCTCTACGGGGTTGACGTCAAGGAATTCGACGACGGCTTCATGGTCATCGAGGTCAACGACAACCCGAACATCGATGCGGGCAACGAGGACTCGAACAACCCCGAAGTCTACCGCAACGTCGTGCGTTACCTCGCCGGCGAGCCGTGGGAAGGCTGGATCTGAACGCGGCAGCAGGCCATCTGCGCGTCGCCAAAGCTGGCGATCTGGATGGCATCCTCGCCCTCGAACAGGCCGCGTTTCCACCGGAGGACTGCTTCCCGCGACGGTCCTGGCGCAGACTGCTGGTCACGCCCAGCGCGCTCTGCCTCGTCGTCGACGAGCGCAAGGTCATAGCCTCCATCGCCTGGCTCCTGCGCAGCACGTCGTCGCTCGCCCGCATGTATTCGCTCGCCGTCCATCCCGACGCCCGCGGTCGCGGACTGGGCCGGCGACTGGTCGCGGAGTCGTTGCGCAAACTGCCCCGCCGAGTCGACACCCTCGGTCTCGAGGTGCGCAGCGACAACGGAGCCGCCGTCGGCCTCTACTGCGCCATCGGCTTCATCGAGACGGCCCGTCTGCCCGACTACTATGGCCCCGGCAGGTCCGGACTGCGCATGCGCGCATCCTTGACGGCGGTGACGCAGGCGCTGTCCCGTAGAAGCTGAGTCCGGGCCTTGCCGGTCCCTGGACGGTCCGCATGCTCCGGCCCATGCGTCTCGCGCCGCTCGCCCTCGCCATCCTCGCCCTGCCCTCCCTGGCCCTGGCCCCGGCCTGCCGGCGGCAGGAGGCTCCGCCGCCGCCGCCACCGCCAGCTGCCCCGGTCAGCATCTGGGGCGACGCCGATTCAGCGGAAGTCGCAGCGCAGCTGGTCGACTCAGCCGCCCGCGATGCGTGGACCAGCCAATTCCGCGACCGCAATGGCCGTGCCGCCACCATTGCCGTTGGTGAGATCGCCGATCGCAGTGGCCAGGCCGTTCCGGTTGATGGACTGGCCAAGGCCATCGTCGCCGCCTTGTCCTCCAGTGGTGGAGACAAGCTGGCTGCTGGAGCAGAGAGCAGCGACTATGTGCTCGGCGGCGTCATCGCGGCCAGCAAGGGGACGACCGCCGAAGGTGCCGCCGCGACCTACTTCGCTATCGACCTGACCCTGGCCGAGCGCGCCAGCGGCGACAAGACCTGGCACTTCGCTGTCGAACGGCCGATCGCCGACCGCTGATCCCATGGATACGCGGCGGCAGCAACGTACGGGTACCGGCTTCCGCGCCGGATTGTCGCGCGCCGGCACGCAGCGTGGTCAGAAGCCGCGACCGGGCACCGGCAACCACACGGCGATGCATGCGGTCAAGGCCGTACCTCGGCCGCTGCCCCCCGACCTGTTGCGGCGGATCGAGAATGACCCGCTGTTCATGGTCGTGACGCTTGATGGAACGCAGTGGATCGACCCGTTCAGCGGCGAGCCGGTAGCGATCGGACCGCAAGGCCGCGCCTCGGCGGCCCGCGTCCACCTCGCCGAATCCGGCGGCTGGCGCAACGGCAATGCGTTGCCACTCGGCCAGCTGGAGACCGAGCGCTGGCGTCTCGACCTCACCCGTCTGCTGCCCACCGAACCGCGCCTGCGCATCTTCCTCAAGGACAATCGCGGCTGGATGAACCCGTTCAGCGGCGAGGTCGTGCAGGGCGTCGAACGCCCTGACGGCAAGCTGACACCGCGCACGTTGTGGCAGATGTCGCAGAAGCTCGCGGTGTGCCCGCACGCCCGTGCTGGACGCATGTATGACATGCAGGAGCTGCTCAACCGCGGCCGCGCCTACGGGGCGGCTCAGGCAGCTCAGGAGCCGCCGCCGACCCCGCGCGCCGAGCAGCAGGCGCTCAGCGAGGACATGGCCCAGGCGCAGTCGGTGCAGCAGCACATGCTCTCGGAGATGCCCAAGCCGCCAGGCTATGAGCTGGCGGTGCATCTGAGCCCGCATGCCGGCGTCGCCGGCGACTTCTACGAGGTGACGTCGCTGCGCGACGGGCGCATATTCATCGCCCTGGGCGACGTCAGCGGCCACGGCATGCAGGCCGCTCTGGTGGTGGCGACTGCACTCAAGACCATCCGCTTCGTCGCCCGCTCGACCAGCGACCTCACCGAGCTGGTCTGCCGCTTCAACGATGAGATCAAGCCGGACCTCATGCCCGGCCAGTTCATCACCCTGTTCGCCGCGGTGCTCGACCCTGAAAACCGCGTGTTCAGCTGCCTGCGCGCCGGCCACCAGCCGGCGATCCTGGTCAACCTCGCGCGCGACGACGTGATGCGCCGCCTTGGCCGCCGCGGTATGGCCATCGGCCTGGCCACTGGTGCGGTCTTCGCCCAGTCGCTGCACCAGGTCTCGATGCAGCTGGAAGCTGGCGATATCATCGTCCAGTCGACCGACGGGGCGCTGGAGGCGATGAACGGCGAGGACGTCCAGTTCGGCGAATCGCGCTACCTTGCCAGCGTCCTGAGCCGCTACGAGTCGAGCGCCCAGGAACTGGTCGATGGCGTAGCCGAGGACGTGCGCGCGTACGTCGAGGAGCGCGGGGTCGGCGACGACCTGACCGTGCTCGCCCTGGCGGTGCTGCCAAGCGACGACACCGCGCTCGAGCACGCCCCGCCTCAGGCCTGATTCACGCCTCCCACATCACCGGGTTGAGCGGGCTGGCGATGACCTCGCCGGGCTCGATCCCTGGGCACCAGCCGCGCGCATCGGCCTCCTGGTTGCGGTTGGCCGGCACCGACAAGCGCATGCCGGCATCGATGTAGATGACGGTCATCACCCCGCGCATCCGCCCAGTCTGGTTCGGACCGGCGCGATGCATCGACCAACCGGCATGGAAGCTGACCTCGCCGAGATCGAAAGGCGTCTCGTCCTTGGGCAGGTCGGTGAGCTTGGTGCCGATGAGCCGCTCGCTCTCGTCGCTGATCTCGAGATCGCGGCCGATGGGCAGGCGCTGGCTGCCAAGCGCGAACTGCAACGGCCCCATCTCCAGCGGCGTGGCCTGCAGCGGGATCCAGGCGGTGACGCTACGATCGCTGGCGAGCGGCCAATACTGCTGATCGGCATGCCACGGGGTGAAGCCGCCGCCAGGTTCCTTGAACAAGGCTTGGTCGTGGTACATGCGCACGCCGCTGCATTCCATCAGTTCGGCAGCAATGCGCGCCAGCCGCTTGGAGAAGACGAAGCGGCGGATCGCCTCGTCATGCGGCCAGATGTTGCCGATCTGCTGGAAGGCCTTGCCGTAGGTGCCGCGATTCTCCAGAGGCGGCAGATCCTTGGCCTTCGCCGCAACGTAGTCGGCGATCAGCCGGCCGTAATGTGCCAGCGTATCGGCATCGAGCACACCCTTCAGCTTGATGCAGCCGTCGCGACGGTAGCGGGCGATGTGCGCCGCGCTGATGGCGAACGGCTGATCGAGCAGCTCGGTGGCGGGGGCAGGGCAGGTGGCGGTGCTCATGCCGGTCATGATCGCCACCCAGCGGCAGGCCTGCGACTCGCTGCTTCACGAACGAATGTCTCCAATTAACCTTTTGGATGAGCTGGAGGTCGCCAGATGCTCATCAAGGTCCGGGGCAAGGGCCACCGCGAGCAGGTCGTCGCCGATCCCGGCAGCAGCCTGCGCTCGCACGACTACATCGGCGACCACTGGCCATTCACCTGGCACCACCATCCCGAGATCGAGTTGACCCTGATCGAGCGCGGCAGCGGGGTGCGCGCCGTGGGCGAATCGGTGGAGCCCTACGGCCCGGGCGACGTCGTGCTGGTCGGTGGCGGCGTGCCGCACAGCTGGTCGAGCCGCCCGGGGGCGGCCGGCGGCGTCCACTCGGTGGTGGTGCAGTTCCCACCCGTCCTGCTCGCCACCCTGCCGGAGGCGGAGCGTCTCGCCGGCATCCTCGAACGGGCACGCCTCGGTCTGCGTGGACCGCCGGAGGCCGCCGCGCTGGTTCGTGCCGTGCATGCGGCCGGCGATCCGGTGTTGCGCGTCTCCCGCCTGCTGGAGGCGCTGGTCTGCGCAACCGCTTGGCAGCCCCTCGCGCGTACTCCGCCGCGCACACGCCGGCATGACCCGCGGCTCGACCGCGCGGTCGCCTTCCTCCACCAGCACGCCCGTGAGCCGATCGAATTGTCGGCGTTGGCTACGCGGGTCAGCATGCTGCCGCCGGCCCTGTCGCGCTCGTTCCGCTCCGCCTTCGGCACCACCGCGGGCGAGTACCTCGCTCGACTGCGCATCGGTTTGTGCTGCCAGGATCTCGCGGGCGGGACGGCCGAGGTCGCCGCCATCGCCTTCGCTAACGGTTTCGGCAATCTGCCGAGCTTTCACCGCTGGTTCCGCCGGGTCACCGGCACCACTCCGGAGCGCTGGCGCCGACGCCTCAGCGCAGGCTGAAGCGCCGCCGGATGCCGGATTGGCTGCAGGCCGAGATGCAATCACCGCAGGCGATGCACTCCATGCCACCGACCTCGCGCCGGACGTCGAGTTCGGCCGGACAGACGCGGTCGCAGGCGCCGCACTGGATGCACTGGCTGTGATCGATCTCGATGCGCGCCAACGACACGCGCGTGGTCAGGGCGTAGCTCGCGCCGAGCGGGCACAGGCCGCGGCAGAACGGCCGGCTCGCCAGCCACATCAACGCGAGGAAGGCCGCGAGAACGCCGAGGCGGACCCAGGTGATCCAGGTCGGGTTCCAGCTGCCGCTCTCGATCATCGCCGGCACCGACGCCTCCAGCGTACCGGCCGGGCAGAAGCGGCAGAAATAGGTCAGGCCTGGCTCCAGGACCGGACGCAGTTCCGCTGGTTCGACTGCGAGATCCGCCTCGCCCAGATGGTTGTCGATGCTGACGACGGGCAGCTGGCGACGCTCGCCTGGCGCCAGCGTGATGCCGCTCCAAGCGTGGGCGGTACGGGCAACCTCGGCCCCCTGCGCATCGCGGTAGACCAGCGCGATCGCCGGATCAGCGACCGGGGCATCCCCGTGGTTCCGCGCCGTGATCGTCACATCCAGTTTGTTGTCTTCAGCCTTGGTGACCGTCGGCTTGTCCAGGGCGATGAAGCCCGGCACCGCCATGCCGAGGATGACCGGCAGCAGGACCACGGTCAGGGCCAGGGCGAGGTATTTGCCCCAGCGCCACCAGCGCGGCAGTCGCAGCTTCGGTCCGGGGATGCGGTGCAGCAGATCCTGCAGCAGCCCGAACGGGCAGACGAAGGCGCAGACCAGCCGGCCGCTGAGCATGCCGACGGCCAGCACCGAGCCGATGGCGAAGGCCGGGATCGTATGCATCGCCCCGCCGTAGGCGATGGCGCCGACCGGACACGTGGTGGTGGCAAGACCGCAGCCGTGACAGTGCAGCCCCGGCCCGCACACCCCGCGCAATGAGACGAAGGGCCGCAGGCTGAGCACCCACGTGCTGATCAGCGTGGCGTAGAACCGCGACCGCTGCCAGAGTCTGATCTTCACGGCCGCCACCGGCGGACCGTCCGCGTCACTGTCATGTCGCGCAGTCTTTCAGCGAGGCCCGTCCCGGTGCCAGGGTGGCGAGGTGGTAGAGCCCGTCCTCACGGCGGACGAAGGCGTCAGTGGCAGCAGCCTCGCACATCGAGGCCGGCCACCACGGCTGACCGTCACCCTCGCTCAGGCTGCCGCCGGGCACCATCCGAGTCGTGGCATCCGCGAACGAGCGGACCTCATGCCGCTCGCCGAACACGCCCCAGGCGAGGATGGCAAGGACGGCACACACGGCGGCGATGCGGATGGCGACCATGGGGCCACCCTACCCAACCGGTACATCGGCTCAATGCCCGCGCCGCCGACGGTTGAAGGCTGCTGCGCGATTCAGCGACGCAGTTTGTTGTAGGCCATCGCCGACGGCGCGCCGCCGAAGGCGATGCCGAGCGCGACGGCCTCCCCGAGCTGCTCGTCGCTGGCGCCGGCCTCGCGGGCGCCACGGGCGTTGATCTCGACGCAGGGTTCGCAGCGCTGCGCCACCGACAGGGCGAGGGCGATCAGCTTCTTGGTCTTCGCATCGAGCGCCCCCGGCGCGCTGACCGCCTTCATGTAGGTGGCGAAGGCGGCGGCGCCGGCCGAGGGCGGCAGGTCGCTGCTCACGGACGGGGCAGTCGGCACCGGTGGGGCCACGCAGCAGGCTGGAGCCTCGGCAGCTGGCACTGGTACTGGGGCCTTCACCGGCGCCACAGGCGACCAGGCCTCTGCCCGACGGGTGACGGCACGGATCAGCCCGGTGGCATGCGCTGCTGTGACGCGGCCGATGACCGTCGTGGCCACGCCGGCGGCAGCGCACTCGGTGCGATAGGCCTCGGCCCGCGCGGCGGGCAGGCAGGCCAGGATGCCACCAGAGGTCTCGGGACAGAACAGCAGCGCGACCTGGGCTGGGGCGAGGCCGACGAGGTCGAGGTGCTGCGCCGGCACCGCCTCGCGATTGCGCTCCAGCGCACCGGGCCAGACCTCGGCGCGCGCCAGCTCCTGGACCCCGGGATGCAGCGGCAGGGCGTCGACGTCGAGTTCGATCGCCACCGGACTGCGCCGGGCGATCTCGAGCAGATGGCCGAGCAGGCCGAAGCCGGTGATGTCGGTGCCGGCGCTGGCGCCATGGCGGGCCATCGCCTCGCCGGCGCTGCGATTCAGCGCGCACATCTGCGCCGTCCACGCCGCCAGCGATTCCGGCGGGCAGCGGCCGATCTGCTGCGCGAAGGCGAGGATGCCGCCACCCAACGCCTTGCTCAGCACCAGCACGTCGCCCGGCCGCGCGCCCTGGTTGCGCACCGCCACGCCCGGCGCAGCGCTGCCGACCACGGCGTAGCCGCAGAGCGGTTCGGGCGCGTTGATGCTGTGTCCGCCGACTACCGGCACGCCGGCCTCGGCCATGGCGTCGAGCCCGCCGCGCACGACTTCGCGCAGTGCGGACGCCGGCAGGTCATGCATCGGCCAGCCGATCACCGACAGGGCGCACTCGGCCTTGCCGCCCATGGCCCAGACGTCGGAGAGCGAGTTGGCGGCGGCGATGCGGCCGAAGGCGTAGGGATCATCGACCGGCGGGGTGAACACGTCGACGGTCAGCACCAGGTCGCGGCCGCAGCCATCCAGCCGCACCACGCCGGCGTCGTCGCCCGCCGCCGAGCCGATCAGCACGCGCGGGTCGAGCGGTTCGGGCAGGCCGGCGAGCAGCTCGTGCAGCTGCGCTTTGCCGATCTTCGAGGAGCAGCCGGCGCTACGCACATGGCGGGTCAGCAGCAGCGGCCCATCGGCGGCTTGCACCGGCGCGGCCTCGCCGGCGCAGGGGCAGCGATCGTGGTTCTTCAGCGTGTCGCAGGGGCAGCCCTTGCCGGGATCGCAGATGCAGTGGCCGAGGGCGATCGAGCGGCGCATCACCGCCTGGCGTTTGGCATGATCGATGGGCATGGCCGCCGACCATAGCCGTGCCGAGGAACCGGGAAACGGCATACGGCCCGACCACTGGAACCCAGCCCCGGGTTGCCTAGCCTGTCACCACCCGTCTGGACGCAGCCGCTCTGCGGTTCGCCGGCATCGGCCTGGCGCGTGGCGCCGGATGGGAACCCGCCATCCATACCCGCCCGGCAAGGGCGCGCCGAACGGCATCGTCATGCACGTCCTCTCCTCCATTTCGACCACCACCGTCCAGGCGGTGTACGCCGGCGCCGAAGGGCGCCTGTGGGAACTCGCCATGGGCGAGCAGATCCACATCGGCGGCCTCGCCTCGTCGCTGGATCTCGCCACCCGCGCCGGGATCGCTGCCGGTGCCACGGGTGTCGATCTGTGCAGCTGCACCGGAGCCGGCTGCCGCTTCCTGGTCAAGCTGCGCGGCGTCGCACGCATGACCGGCGTCGACATGACCCCGGAGATGCTGGCCCTGGGTCGGCAGCGCGACGTGCGCGACGGCGTGTCCGGCCGGATCGCCCACCTGCAGGCACAGGTCACCGGCACCGGACTGCCCAGCGCCGGCTTCGACTTCTGCTGGGGCGAGGACGCCTGGTGCTACGTGACCGACAAGCCGGCTCTGGCGCGCGAGGCAGCCCGCCTGGTGCGTAGCGGTGGCACCGTCGCCTTCACCGACTGGGTCGAGGGCCCGACCGGCCTCAGCGCGGCCGAGGCGCAGCGCTTCATGGCTTTCATGAAGTTCCCCTCCTTCCCCTCGATCAGCGAATGGCGCGACATGCTTGGAACCGCTGGACTGAAGGTCGAGCTGGCCGAGGACACCGGCCGCTTCTCCCCGCACGTCGACCTCTACCTCGGCATGCTCGGCGGGCAGCTCGGTTACGATGCGCTACGTACCCTCGGCTTCGACCAGGCGATGCTGCAGGCGGTGGCCGGTGAAATGGTTTTCGTCCGCGACCTGGCCAAGGCTGGCAAGCTCGTCCAGGCCATCTTCGTGGCGCGGAAGCCCTGACATGGACTGCTGCGGCACACCGCCGCCGCCGACCCCCTGCTGCGATCCGCGGCAGCAGGGCCAGCCGCGTCCCGCCACCAGCGCTCTGCCGATCTCGCCGCGCTTCGCCCATATGGTCGAGCACGCCCTGGCTCACGCCCGCGCCGCCAAGGCGCAGGGTCGCCCGGTCGTCGGCATCCTCTGCGAATACACGCCGCGCGAAGTCATCCTCGCCGCCGGCGGGGTGCCGGTGTGCCTGTGCGGCGGATCGGCCGCCACCATCCCGGCGGCCGAGGAGGAACTACCCGCCAACCTCTGCCCACTGATCAAATCGACCTATGGCTACGAACTGACCGGCGGCAACCCGTTCCTCGAACTGCTCGACCTGGTGGTCGCCGAGACGACCTGCGACGGCAAGAAGAAGATGTACGAACTGATGGCCGAGCGTCGTCCGGTGCACGTGCTGGAGCTGCCGCAGAAGCCGGACCAGCCCGAGGCCGTCACGCACTGGCGGGCCGAAGTGGCCAAGCTGGCGCAACTGCTGCGCGAGCGCTTCCGCGTGCCGCTTGATGACGCAGCGCTGCGCGGCGCCATCCGCACGATGGAGCGCGAGCGTGATCTGCGCCGCCGCCTCGCCGGCCTGATGGAGGCCGATGCTCCGCCGCTGAGCGGGCGGCAGCTGCTCGACCTCAAGTCGCTGGCCAGCGGCATCCCCTGCGATCTCGCCGAGTACGAGCGGTTGCTCGCCGAGCTGCCCGGCAAGCCGGGCAGACGCGGCGTACGCGTGCTGCTCACCGGCGTGCCGATGCCGCACGGCGCCGAGCGCGTCCTCGACCTGATCGAAGGCAGCGGCGGCCTGGTCGTGGCGCAGGAGAACTGCACCGGGGTGAAGCCGCTGCAGCTGCGCATCGATGCCGACGCACCCGATCCGCTGGCCGCCATCGCCGACGCCTACCTGCATCTGCCTTGCGCGGTGATGACGAAGAACAGCGCACGCCTCGACCTGCTGCGCGAGCTGGCCAAGCGCTTCCGCGCCGAGTGCGTCATCGACCTGGCCTGGCACGCCTGCACCACCTACGAGGTCGAGAGCGCGCTGGTGCGCCGCTGCTGCGAGAACGACCTGCACCTGCCCTACCTGCGTCTGAGCACCGATTACGGCAGCGGCGACAGCGCCCGCATCCAGGTGCGGGTCGAGGCTCTGTTCGAGCAGGTCGCCGCACGCTGATGCGCTTCGCTGGTTTACACGTCCCGACCGAATGGATCGCCGCGCACGGGCTGCAACCCGAGCGCGTCCTACCGTCGGCCGATGAGGGCTGCCACTGCGCCGCTGGAGCGTGCCAGGTCGCTGCGCAGCTGCCCGCTGGGCCGCTGATCGTGACCACGCAATGCGACCAGTTGCGCCGATCGCAGCACGACGGGTTCCTGCTCGACGTTCCGGCTGCCTGGCAATCGCCCTCGGCCCTGCGGCTGTGGCGCGAAGAACTGGAGCGACTGTCACGCTGGCTGGTCCGTCAGGGTGGCAGCGCCCCGGATCGCGCCAAGCTCGTTGCCACGGCTGACCACCACGACCGTGTACGTTCAGACCTACGCACCAATCCGCGGCCCGAGCGCATTGCCGCCTGGCTATGCGACGGCCGCGAGGACGCGGCACCTGCGCCGACCACAGGGGGCATCCCCATCGCCGTGCTCGGCGGTCCGCTGCCACGTGGCGGCGACGGCTGGTTCGCGGCCTGCGCTGCTGCCGGACTGCGTGTCGCCCTCGACGGCAGCGAGGCCGGCGAACGCGGGCTGGCGCCGCCGCTCGATCGCCGCCTGCTGCATGAAGACCCCCTGCAGGCCATCGCCGAGGCCCATCTCGCGATGCCCGATCCCGGCCGGCGTCCGGATACCGCCCTGCACGAATGGGTCGCGGCAGCGGTAGCCGACCGCGGCCTGCGCGGGATCATCGTGCGCTGCGACCCGTTCTGCGACCAGTGGCAGCTGCAGGCCGACCGCCTGCGCCACTGGGCTCCGCTGCTGGTGGTCGAAAGCGGCGAACACCCGGCTCGCCGCGCCACCCGGCTCGAAGCCTTCGCCGAGATGCTGGCATGCTGACTCTCGCCGAATGGGGACCGCGCTACGCTGAGCTGCGCGCCGCCGGCCTGGCCGAAGCGCCGTGGGGCGGGCCGCTGCAGCGGCATCGCGATGCCGGCGACACCCGTCTCGACCGCCTGCGCTTCGACGACTCGCCGGCGGCGCTGGCGCTATGGAATCTGCTGCTGACCGAGGAGGACCGTTTGCGCGCCGCCAAAGCCGATGGCGAGCTGATCGTCGGCACGATGAAGGACCTCGGCACGGTGCCGGTGATGGTCTACGGCCTGCCGCGCACCCGCGCCTTCTACCCGGACGGGGCCTGGTGGCTGCCCTGCGTGCAGCAGCTCGGCGGCGGGCAGCTGGCGGCAGCCGATGCGCTCGGCGCCTCGGAGCGGCTCTGCCCCGTGCGCGCCCTGCTCGGTTCGTTCGCTCTCGGCAGCGACTTCCCCGAACCCGACCTGATCATCTGCGCGGTCGGTGCGACCTGCGACGATCTCTCGGCGGTGGCGCAACGCCTGGTCGGCCTCGGCCGCAGCATCCACTGGTGGAACCTGCCGCACCGCCGCGCCGCCGAGCCGGGCGAGACGGTCGAGCCGCTGCCAGGCGGCGGTCATGCTCCGGCCCGGCTGGTGCGCCACGTCGAGCGCGAGCTGGCCTTGATCAACGATCTGCTGACGCAACGCGCCGGCTGCTCCCCTGACCTGGTGGACGCCATCGCCCACGCCAACGCGGTGCGCTCGCGCCTGTTGCGCCTGCGCGGACTCAATGCCGGCGCGCGCGCGCCCATGCCGGCGTTGGAATTGCAGGTCGCTGAGATGCTGGCGGTGCACTACTGCTCCGACCGCGCCGCCACCGTGGCGGTGCTCGACCAGCTCATCAGCACCTGCGAGCAGCGCATCGCCGCGCACCACGACGCGATCGACGCCGGCGCGGTGCGGGTCTACTGGGTCAACCCGGTGGCGGATCTCGCGGCGATGAACCTGATCGAGGAACTGGGCGGCCGTCTGGTCGGATCCGAGTTCATGTTCCCGCACGCTGTCGATCTGCTGCCCACCGATGTCCCGCCGCTGACCGCCCTGGCCCGTGCCGCCCTCGCCGACCCGATGGTCGGCAGCGCCGACGAACGCGTCACGCGCATCGCCCTCGACGCCACCACGGTCGCTGCCGAAGTCGTCGTGCTCGCGCGCATCCCCGGTGCCAGCCATTGCCCATCCGAGTCGCTGGCTCTTGCTCAACTACCCGGACTGCCAGTGGTCGAGATCGAGGTGCCGCCATTGATCGACGGAGTCCGTCCGGCGATGACCACCCGGCTACAAGCCGCCTTCGAAATCGCCAGGAGCCGCCGATGATCGCCGCAGGCATCGATTCCGGGTCACGTGCCGTCAAATGCGTGCTGTGGGACGGCTCCCGCGTCGTCGGCCGGGCACTGGTCGACAGCGGCCTCGACGTCGCCAGCAGCGCGCGACAGGCGCTCGAAGCAGCCTGCGCCGGTGGACCTCGGCCGGACGTGCTCTGCGCCACCGGCTACGGCCGCGCCACCGTGCCGGGCGCCGACCACCGCGTCACCGAGATCACCTGCCACGCCCGTGGTGTGGCGCACGTGCTGCCGCAGGCGCGCAGCGCGATCGAGATCGGCGGCCAGGACAGCAAGGTGCTGCGTCTCGACCAGCACGGCCAGGTCGCCGACTTCGCCATGAATGATCGCTGCGCCGCCGGCACCGGCCGCTTCCTGGAAGTCATCTCGACCCGGCTCGGCCATGATCCGGCCGGCTTCGGCCGGCTCGCCGCCGGCGGCACGGCGACGCCGATCAGCGCCATGTGCGTGGTCTTCGCCGAGAGCGAGATCGTCGGCCTGGTCGCCGCCGGCACCGCGCCGGCCGACATCGCCGCCGGCATCATCGCCTCGATCGCCTCGCGGGTCGCGGCGCTGGCCGGACGCCTGCTCGCCGACCCGGTCGCGCTGACCGGCGGCGTCGGCCTGCTGCCTGGCATGGCCGAAGCGCTGTCGCGC
>JALHRW010000109.1 GCA_022841245.1 Planctomycetota bacterium | reverse complement strand
CACGCCCACACCGCGAGGCGACGGGGCGACAGCGACGATCGTGGGTTCGGCAGACGGGTCTGGACCGGCCAATGCCTGCGATTCCGACTGAGGGATCGGTGCCGCGGGGGCTCCCGCCGATCGGGGTTGGTGGCTGCATGCGGCGAAGACGCAGACGACTGCCGTTACCGTCGCAAATCCCCTACATGTCATGAATAACCCGTGATTTCCTGCTCGAGCAGCCCTGTTTGCTATAAGTTTGGCATGGAATCGAGACATATGACGCCACTTAATAGGTGCACCGATAGGTATTACAAGTGCCAATCGTGTTCAGTTTTCAAGACAGCACCAGGACAGACCAGCCGTCTCCGGGCTGCTTCGGCGGCAGCCGGCCTATGAATCCGTGCCATATCAGAGTAGATTAGGCAGGCCACGAAGGCCGGCGCATTCACATGACCATCAACTCGTTGATCTTGCGACGGACAGATCGAGCGTAGGGAGCACGAGCGAATCCGATGCGAGCGGCGAACACCGTACGCTCGGCATCGAATCCGAGTTGTCCGTTCCACGCTGCCACCAGATGCGTGGCCCGCTCCCATACCCCCGGGGCGTGGGTGAATCGCCTCTGGTCGCGGACCATTCCAGCGAAGGATATCGGCGTGTAGGCCGGCTGCAGGCTGAGTCCCAGCGATGTCGCGGTTAGCCACAGGCGCTGTACCGCAGCTCCGGCAGCAATCTGGCTGTCGAGATCATCGATCGGTCCCGGAGCGACGATGGCCACCACTCCCGCACAGCGCAAGGCAGGCAACAGATCGAAGCGCAGGCATGGGGCGATCGTGCCGCCCAGCCAACGGTTGAGGAAGCGCAGGCGGGCCCATGCTGGCATTGACCAGCGCATCACGGCTTCGGTCAGAGGATCAGCGCCCAGCGAGCGCACCGGGACGCGATCGGCACTGCGTACGTGGTCGAAGTCGAGTATCTTGCGATGCACCTCCCAGCATTCCGGGCAACTGTAGCGTACCCAGCCGAAACCGGTGAGCAGGCGGGCCATGCGCCAGCGATCGGCCAGCGAGGTAAACGCCCGGAGGCGATGCCCCCCTAGCGCATGGGCCAAGGCCAGCCATTCACAGGCATTGGGCTGGCGGGTCGAGAAAGGCAGGCGATTGGTGGTACGACGCTCGATCTGAGCGGCAAGATGGTCAGGGATGATTCCGGGTGCAGCGATCAGTGCGACATGCCAGCGCGGCGACCGGGTGTCGCCGACATCCAGACGTTCGATCACCGCTTGTCTGCCGACCGTGGTCGCCGCGATGCGGATCGTCTCAAGCAGGGCGCCAAGGGCGAACTGGCTGGCGCGGCCGTTATGGTCGTAGACCACCTCATCACGGGTATCGTGGCCGAGGACAGTGAAACCTCCGTCCGCATCGTGCTGGAAGCGCCACACCTGGGTGTTATCCCCGCTTGGCGCCCAGCGAGCGAGGTCAAGGACACGCTCCCGCGCCGCATCGGCGCTAGCAGTGCAATCAGGGCTCGTGATCGCGGTGGTCATGCAGTAGTGATGACGCTGCACATAGGACGAAGCGGCAGGCGATCGGGTTGCCGGATGGCTTGATGGTCAGCGTCAAGCTGCTGGCGGAAGGCAATCCATGACCAGGCTAGACCTACCGCATCCAGCCATACTCGCGCTTCTGGCCACAGCCATCATCCAGGTCGGCTATCTATGTTGGAAGGTGTCGGCTGATCGTCGGCAGGCCCGGGCTTGCGGCCTGCGCAGTCTGCTTCGGGAACGACTGTGGTGGACCGGAGCCGCTGCCACCATGGCTGGATGGGTGCTGTTCGTGGCGGCGACATGGGCTGGCGACATCAGCATCGTCCAGCCCATGATGTCGACGGGGGACCTGCTCTTGGTGCTGGCTGCCGTGGTGTGGCTGCGTGAGCGACCATCGCTTGGAGAATGGTGCGGCATCGCCCTGGTGCTCGCCGGAGCGGGCATCCTGGCTCGCGAACCGAGCCTAGCCGTCCAGACGATCGCCTGGAATATGCTGATCGGCATATTGGCGCTGACGGTGATGGCCGGTTGCGCTGCATCCCTGCTGCGCAACCTGCATCGCGATGGCATCGCAGCGGTGCGGGTCGGCCTCGCATTCGGCACTGGCGCCCTACTCACCAAGGCGCTCGTATCGATCTCCTGGTCATGGGATGCCAAGGGCATCTTGCTGGGCGTCGCGATTCTCCTCGCTGTCATTGCCGCGAATGCGGTCGGCCTGATCCTCCTCCAGATCGCCTTCGCACACGGTCGCGCCAGCTTTGTCGTCCCGGTCCAACTCGCGATGGCCAATCTGGTTGTGGCAGCCGGGGCCGGCGTGATCTTTGGCGAGTCCATGGGCATGATGCGCCTCCTTGCGATCGCCGCGGTCCTGGTCGGCACCGCGTTGTGCATCGGCTACCGCAAGCGATCGCCATCGGATCCACCGGCGACGGCATAGTTCAGGTCGCAAACCGTGCCTGGTTCCCTGGAACTTTGCAGCGCAGACTTCAACATGCGGTCCTCCTCCTTCCCAATGGCCTGTCTTCCATCAGCATCCAACCCCTACGAATCATGAAGCCACGGCCCCGTCAAACCGGGGCAGCACCGTATTCCGATACAACGGATTCCTTGCTGGAGAAAACGCATGGATGCTCCCGCCGAGATGCGACAGATCGTCATAGAACGATTCGGCGGCCACGTCCGTCGGCACGTGCGGCACGACTGGACGCATTGGCGACAGTTTCCCTTCCCCGTTCTCGTCCATGTCTACTCTGGATTGTTCCACACCCAGATCGACCATGAACCAGAGGTGGTAACGGGGACGGGCCAGACTCTGGTGCTGCCCAGCCATCTACGCAACCGAGTCGCCAGTGCCGCTGGTTGCGAGCTGGTCTATACCCACACCCGCTTTCGGGTCGGGCCGGTGGCTGACATCTTCGATCAGGTGGCAGTGGCACGCACGATCGACGGCGAAGCCTCCCGCGAGATCGGCCTAGCGCTGGAACGGTTCGAGGCCGCTTGGCGCGGGCCCTGGCTCCCTGACGAGCGACTGCTGCGATTGGCGCAGACGCAACAATACGCCATGGCGATCATCCAGACAATGCTGTCAGTAAGCCATCCTCGCGACAGCGGGCGCGGCACGGCCATGCATCCGGCGGTCATGGTGGTATTGGAACTGGTCGAGCGGAACCTGCACCGCACTCTGCGCCGGACCGAGTTGGCCCGGACGGCTGGCCTGTCAGAGACGCGGCTGTCAGTTGTCTTCCAGCAGTCCATGGGTTGCGCCCCCATGGCCTGGATCGAACGCCGCCGGCTGGAGCGGGCCCAGGAATTATTGTTGACCACACCGGCAAGCGTGGCGGACATTGCCCATCGGGTTGGTTTCGCCGACCCCTTCTACTTCAGTCGTCGCTTCCGGCAATGTTTCGGACGATCACCCAGCACCATGCGCAGACAGCAGGCGGATTGGCTCAACCTTCCCTGAGCCCGATCACCACCAGGCGAATCCGCTGCGTCCCGATGTTCATCAAGCCGTGCCGGTGGCCGGCGCGTATCACCGACACATGCGGGGCAGCAACTGCAATCTTCTCGTCATCCCAGAGAAGTAGTCCCATACCCTCCTGAATATAGTAGACCTCGGCATGCTGATGCAGGTGAAGTCCGATCGATACGCCCGGCAGCAGAATGTCGTCGTGGATGTAGAGAAGACCGGGTATGCCGTCCTTGGCAACGAGTAGTTCCCAGCAATCGAAAGCCCCTATTCCCCCATGACAAGCGGCGTATGGAATGGTTGGTATGGCGGTGGCATCTCGGAGCATGATGGAGGTCCGTTCACGTATTGGGGAGTGACGTCGCGGGCATACGCACCCCGATTTTGATCGCCCAGGCCGGATCCTTGGTGATGGCGTCCCATGCCTGCGGCAGCTCATCGAGGTCTATGATGCGGTCTATGAGCCTCCGACCGTCGAGGACGCGGCGAGCGAAGCTGCTGAGTACGGCCCGTTCCAGCCGCGCGAAGTCCCATCGCGGGTATTCGCGACTAGGGTTCCCCCATTCCGGCATGCTGCAGATCAGTTCTAGGCGATTGTGCAGCCATTCGGCACCGAGAGCTATCGCATTGGCCTGGCCCTGATAGTAGCCGAGTGTGACAATGCGGCCACATTGACGCACACCGCGAATAGCCCCCGCCAAGCCGTTGTAGTTGCCGCTGGCCTCCACCGCGAGGTCCGGTCCGGGGCCGCACAGCTGACGCAGGGCGAGGCCGACATCCTCAATCCGGGGATCGATGACGGCATCTGCTCCGGCGCGTATGGCGGCTTGGCGGCGGCTCGCCACCGGATCGACGGCGATCACCTGCTCGCATCCGGCAGCCCGCAACAGACTCACAACGCAGAG
This sequence comes from Planctomycetota bacterium, assembly GCA_022841245.1. Taxonomy (GTDB): domain Bacteria; phylum Planctomycetota; class UBA11346; order UBA11346; family UBA11346; genus UBA11346. The sequence goes on along the minus strand of JALHRW010000109.1, from coordinate 11,997 downwards.
ACCGATGGCACCCAAGCCGAAGACCGCAACCCGGTCGCCCAAACCCGCCCGGCCATCACGGATAGCCGCGTAGGCGTATAGGGCCGGATCAAGGCAGACTCCGTCAGCATCTTCAAGTTCCTTCGGTAGCGCCTTTGCCTGCGATCCATCGACCACGACGGTTTCGGCAATCTCGGCCCAGGCATAAACCCTGTCGCCAACGCGAGCTGGATCAATCTGGGCACCGACTGCGCTGATTCTCCCTGTCACCATGGTGCCAAAGCACGCACCGACCAGAGGTTGGGAAGCGCCATCATCTACGAACAGCCGTAACTGGGAATCGAATCGCCGCCCCTCGAATGGCGATACGCCGCTGAGAAGATGCTGGAGAGTGCCGTTCTTCGGTGAGGCGAAGGAGACGGCAATCCGGACCTGCTGGGGCTCCAGCGGAACATCGCTCCGCTCCATCAGAGTCAGGCGGCGGTTGGAAGAAACCTTAACGACACGTGGCATATGCCGATGCTCCCATGCATCGGAGCATATAGGCATGATGCCACCACCGCCATGGAGACGGAGTCTATCCGCCTGTATTCCTGTTCTGGCACGCAGGATATTCCCCAGTTCCAACCTCCGCGGTCAGCGCCAGTTGGTCGTCACGAACTCGATCTCGGAAATGAATGCTTGTGATGGTCCCTATGGCACGAGTAGCCTGGGGATCAGTTTTTCAGAACCGACGGCTGCTCGCGAGTGGATTCCAGGGCTCGAATCGCTTCGTAGCGCTTTCTCCAAGCGATAGCCCTTGGATCGCGGGAACCCGCCAAGCTCTCGTAACGACTGAGCTGTACGTCGATCCACTCCGGCAGGATGCGTGGCGTCTCAAGGAACTCTAGGCGCAATCGCAGGCTGGCCAATTCGGCTTCGGCATCGCTTCCTTTCGATCGTGCCGCATCTGCCTCGGTCGGATTCGATATGCTCGACTCGATGATCCGAGTCAGCTTGCAGCGATACTTTCCGGGGTCTCCGGCATCGGCCATGAGGCGTACTATCCACCGACGCAGGCGCTGATGCACCGGCTCTCGATGAAACAGGCGGTCGGCATCGCGCAGCCTCTGCCGCCAACGGCTGATTTGCGGATGACCATGCGGACCAGTCGCAGCAATCAGGCTATCCAGCGCAGCCTCGCTGGCAGCGATGGCCATCTGATCCGGGGTTGCCTGTCGGGCGAATTCAGTCAGCACCAAGCTCGCCTGTTCAACCTTGGCCAGCTTGGCACGCCCGACTGCTACCAGCGCATCGGTGTCACTTGTCATCTCCGCAAGTCGGGCCAGGTCGGCCGCGGCGGTTGGCGGTACCGGGCCTGCGATCAGCACCGGAGCAAGGCGGTCGCGCAGGACCGCGATCTCGGTCTTGCGCTCATCCCACCACCACCACCACCCGGCCAGGATCAGAGCGACAGTCGCCAGCAGGCCGGCGGCGCCCAGCCACGGCCGGTGGCCTCCTGCTAGGCGCGCAACCGCCATGTCGGCGCCGGTGGTCAGCCGCCCCGATGGGCGGATCACCGACACCGGAGCGAGACCCTGGGTTACCCGCTGCAGATCGCTGGCTAGGGCCAAGGCATCCCGATAGCGCCTGGCTGGATTCTTCTGCAGACAGGTCAGGCACACCGCGTCCACCGCCTGGGAAATGCCAGGCGCCAGGGTCGAGGGCGCGGCCGGTTCGGTGAAGTTGTGCTGCGCGATCAACTCCTCGACCGTACTGCCAGAGAAGGGTAGGCGCATGGTGAGCAGTTCATACATCACCACTCCGAGACTGTAGATGTCCCCTCGAGCGTCGGCCGTGATCCCCCGCCCTTGTTCTGGGGAGAGGTATTGAGGCGTGCCCAGTACGGTACCGATGGCAGTCAGCGAATGTTCGTCCAGTATGCGCACGAGCCCGAAGTCGGCGATATGCAGAACCCCGTCGCAGCCGAGGAGCAAATTGGCGGGTTTGATATCGCGATGCACCAAGCATTCATGATGCGCGTCGGCGAGTCCCCGCGCCACCTGCAGGGTCAGCGCGATCGCTTCGCCTACGCTGAACGAGTTGCCGGACCGCGAGCGCTGGCGTATGCTGTCAGCCAGCGTACCGCCTTCGACAAGCTCCATGGCTAGCCAGGGTTGGCCATTGCAGTCCCCGCTATCGTAAACAGTGACGACGTGGGGTGAACGAACTCGCGCCACAGCCCGTACCTCGGCAGCGAAGCGTTTGCGGCGTGCTGGATCGGCAACATCGTGCGGCAGGATCTTGAGCGCTACGAGCCGGCCGACGGAGAGCTGGCGGGCACGGTAGACCGCCCCCATCCCACCGCTGCCGAGTAGATCGCCAATCTCATAACCGCTCCAGGTCTGACCTGAGTATTGGCCGCGCAGGCCGCCGGCGGTCAGGATGGAAGCCTGATGCAAGCGTTCTGGCAGTGACGCCGCCCGCGCCACGACTGGTGGCAGAGTATCGGAGCTGGCCATTATCGCAAAAGCGGCGGCGAGCTCCCGTCGTCGTGACACGGAGCCGCTCAGGACCATATGCTTGGCATGCGATGGTTCCCTATCGCCACTTATGGGGTGGTTGCAGTGCTCTCCCTATTTTATACCGGATTCCAGGGGTGGGCTGGACCGGGCCCAAGCAGCTTCCGAGCGCATGCGATCAGGACCATTCGCGCACTCGCACTAGGCGCTCCGCGTTCCACGTAAGCGTAGTATCAGAAACTATATAAAGAAATCATCCGGCTCGTCGCCAGAGTTGGTGGCGCCCGATGGGAATGGACCAGCCTTGTCAATGCTCAAGCTGCACTGGACTGGCGAAGGCAGCGTCCAGGCTGGCTTGATCCCGGGCAATTGCGACTCTTCTGATGATCCATTCCACCTTGCTGCCCGGTTCTAGGCGCAGGTAGATACGAAAGCGTCCTTCCGGAACAGCTGCATGCTCTTGGTCGACCTCTGCCAGGGGCGTCCGTGCCGGATAGCTGCCTATCAGATCGACCTGTGGCAATAGGGGTCGGTTCTGACTACTGGCGCCGTCCCCGACGGCCTCCGTACCACCGGTAAACGCAAGTGATCGCATGGTGTACGTCTCTTGGTCAATCGCCCGGCGGGCTTCGAGGCGGTTGGAGCAGTAAACGACGCCTCCATGCACCAGCTCGATGCCACAGGTGAATGATCCGGATCCGCTTGGCCGGGAAGTGCGAAAGTCCCAGTAGAGTGGGGTCGCCCCCATGGGGAGGCTTTGGGAAATCAGTTCGACCTCAAGTGCCCTATCCGTAGCGGAATTGGCTATCGAGAGACGAAGGCGCCCAGGACCATCCACACCGACGGCGGATCCTTCTTTGCCATTCACGAGGAAGCGCCAGAAATCGCACAGTTCCCGACTGGAGAAGTCATCGGCGTAGATGAGTCCTTGGCTGGGGGCTGGCTTCTGGACATCGACAGGCGCTGGCAGCCGGAAGCGGGGCATCCAGATATAGGCACAGACGCCAAGCACGGCGGCCATCGTTACGAGCAGGATGGCCATTCTCGCGTGCGAGGAGGGAGGGCGGCCCCCTTTCGCAATGCTGGCAAGGTCAGGGCTCGCAAAGCCGGCACTCGCGCTACAGCGTTCTACAGGCAGGTTGCCCAGGAGATCGGGAATGGGAATCAGCGCAGCATGCGCATATCCCCCATTCTTGAGCCGGACACGTAGGAGCTTGAGGCCACGATCCACGCGATGGCGCAAGGTAATCTCCTTGGTCTTGAGCGCCTCAGACATCTCGTGGAAGGACATTTCTTCGTAGTAGTGCATCCAGATAGGCAGGCGAAGCTCTTCGGGGAGCGAATCGAGGGCTTCTTTGAGCTTCTGCTCCTGCTCGCGGCGTTCGTAGGCGTCTTTGCCATCCTGGTCGGCTTCAGGCAGTCCAAGGCCAAATTTCTCCTGACGATGGCGGCGACCGATTTCTTCGCGCTGCAACTGCCGGCAGTTATTGATTACGGCGCCGACGATGTAGCTCCGGACGTTGCTGCTCACGGCCAAGTTGCTGGCGTCATTTTCCAGGAATTTGGCAAAAGTGCACTGCACCGCCTCTTCGGCATCGGCTCGGTTTCCGCGAGCCTGACGAACTGCAATGCGGTATGCCGCGTCGGAGTGACGATAAAAAAGCAATCCTAGGATTTCGGGGTCGCCGCTGGCTCGGTACTGCTTGACCAGGGAAAGGTCATCTACCTCGTCGGACTGGGGGGTGGCTATGTTGGCTTCCATGGATGCTATCCCCTTCATCCTTTCCACAGATCGCTCAACGGGTGCTGAAGATCCGCACTGTGTCTTGTCCGATCACATAAAGCGTGCCCAAGACATCGTTGAGCAGCAAGTAATAGGGCTTCGTTCCTTCGAGAAGAGCCGCCTTGCCTTGCAGAGTCAACAGGCCACTGCCAGGATCCCGAGACCACCACCAGAGGGACTGCTCATTCTTATCGCCTATGCCCCTCGCGATGAAATAGGCGGTCTTCCCGTCAGCCGTAATAACGAAATCCGTCGGAAACAGTTCGAAGACTTCCTTAATGACATTCGGCACGTAGGTGATCGCACCAGTTGCGATGTCTCGTTGAAACAGCCCCATCCCTCCACTCGTCGTCAATGTATACAGATGCTTCCCATCCGGGGAAATCCTCATTGAAACAGGCGCGTTCGCATTCCAGATTTTCACATCCGACAAACGAAGCGTTTTTTCCACATCGCAACTACCCACGTACGCCAACGACCCATCTCCGCTCACCTTACACCAACCGATGGATTTATCCGCGTCGCTGAAGTTATAGAGAAAGAGCCCATCAGGAGAAAAAACGAACGGCGTATCGCCCGATTGCGAAGGCAGTTTTGCTGCACCTAGACTGCCCAGACCCTTACCCGCAATGGTGTCGGCTCTCGTCGGAGTTCCGTCGTCTTGGATCCTGTAAACCTGTATGGCAGGTGGATTCTGGGTAATCAGATACAATCCCTTCTTGTTCGCAGACGTCACCAGACATCCGGAATCACATTTCTGCGCGCCAAGCAGCGTATTTTTACCGGTAATCGGATCAATCCGATACCAAGCCATGCCCGGACTGGCGTCATTGTCAGTCCCCTTTGTGCCATTGACGTAAAGCACATTCTTTGCGCCAGAGGCCATGTGGAGAGCGATCCATTCCCCCTTTATCTTGGGGTTTATCTTCTGAAATGCGATAAGAGGCTGAATTTCATCCGTACAGGAGAAAATTCCGCTCTGCGAATCCCGCCTGATGGCGCTGATGAGATTCCAACCGCTGCCAACCATCAAGCAATCGTCATGCAGGACATTCGCACGGTTAATGATATTCCTAAGACCACGTACATTGTCTTTCGCATGGAAACCCTGCACGAATCTCGGTGCAACTGGCGATGTCTCGGAATCCAGCAAGGTCAATCCGGCTGTCGCCAACTCATTGAATCGATCCACCGGCTCCTTCGCAACCCATGCAATTCCGCGCAAAAGCAGAATGCGAAACAGCGGATCATTGAAAGACGCCCAGTTGTGACCTAGCACCGTCACAAATACACGACCCTGCTCCTTGGCGTTCGCGACAACTGGCTCATAGGTCCACACTTGCGGATTTGCACCTTCCGAGGCAATGATTTTGATCTTCGACTGATCCCCTGTCAGCCCCCAGTAAGTCTCGTCATTCAGATGAAGGCTGTCAAAGTTACGGCCAATCGGATGATTTTTCCCAGATCCATCCCCCTGCTGATCAAAGGATATCCCGACCTGCCCTATACGCCATTTGGTCTGCTTGGCCAGCCCAATGCGCTGAGCGAACGAAGCGGGGTCGCCAGAGCCGCACTCTACAGCATAGTGATAGTAGACTAGACCGCCGCCCTTCGCCAGATGCGCATCGATTGCCTGCGCTCGATCTGGGTTCCATGTTCCATGTTGGTATATGGCAATCACGTCAGCGGCGGCAATCTGCTTGGGACTAGGCCAGTTCATCGCAGTATCGACCGTCACGCCCGGAGCACTCGACAGCATTTCACCCCACGTCCTCTGCCACACTTTATACTCATGCGCAGCGTATCCGTGATCGTTCGGTCCAGCCACCAACAGGATATTGAGCGGTTTCTTGGAAACCGGCGACGGATCCTTATTCTCCAGAATTCGCTCAACCTCGGCCCGCGTGCGCGGCTTGTGCCGCAAATTCGTGCAATCAGGCGCTGGCTCCGCAGCCATACTCAATCCCATCATGCCAACAGCCAAGAATAGTACCCAAAAAAACCGCCTATTCGGTTGAGCATTCATCCCTTTTTATCCTTTTCTCGTGTACGTGCCGAAATGGGCACGCAACGAAGCTGCTCGTGCATTGCGCAGGGTCGTTCCGGGAAAGAAAGACCATGCGCGGCTCCTTGCACCGAATCGCTCGGTTCGACAAGGCTGCCATGCGATCATTTCCTGTACATGGCGAGTGATGTGCTTTTTTTGCTGCCGATGTACATTTCTTTCCTTTTCGCACCTGTGACCAGGTCCTGCTCTGCCCGGGCGGCTGCGAGTTAGGCGCCAAGGTTGCTCACCACCAGTCTTCACTCCTGGTCCGATTCGGACAGACGTCCAATACCTCAGGAATTTCGCCAGCGGTGCTGCCGGTCTGCAGGGCATAGCGGTTGCCGATCCAGTTCTGGGGCAACGTCATGTAGGCGGGGGGATGGTTTCATGTCCACGGACCTGTGCGCTTCCCGCCTGTCCATCTGTATGACCACAGACGACCTGCTGCCAGCGATGACCGGAGTCGGCGTGCATGTGCAGCAGATCGCACGCGCGCTGGTCGCTCGTGGACATCGGGTGTCGATACTGACCTCGCGCCGTGTGGGCCAGGCGGAGAGCGAAACCTGGGATGGTGTCCGCCTGCACCGCTGCTGGACGATGAAGATAATGGGATTCTACCAGGCCATGCCCGCCTCCAGCACGATCAGGCGCCTCATCGACCGGGAAGCGCCGGATGTGATCCACCACCACTACTTCGGCCTATTGATGCAGCGCACCATCCGGGTTGCCATCGCTCGCAAACTGCCCCAACTGGCGACCTACCATTTCAGCGACGAGGTCCTGACCCAGCCCTGGTTCATGCGTCCCGTCCGCGGCGTGATCCGGCGGAGCATTGCCGCCGCATGCAACCAGTGCTCGTCGGTGGTAACCGTATCGCGATCGATGGCGGACTGCCTGCCCGGCAAGGGGATCACCAGCGCCATCCGGTACATCCCCTGCCCGATCCCGCTGGAGCATCTGGGCGAAGCGGCACCAGGCGGACGTCCACCAGGCCTCATCGTCATGTTCGCTGGGCGGCTGGCGCCTGAGAAGAACATCCCCCTGTTGCTGGAGGCCTTCTCCATCCTGGCCCGTGAGCGTTCGGAGGCGCGCCTGTGGCTGGCAGGTGATGGCTCGTTGCGGGGCGAACTGGAGCGCCGCTGCGACAAGCCGGATCTGGCCGGGCGGGTGGAGTTCCTCGGTCAGCTGGCTCCCGAGGCCCTGGCGCGCGCCTATGAGGCGTGCGATATCTTCGTCCTCCCGTCGGTGATGGAGACGCTCGGCTTGGTGGCGGTCGAAGCGATGTGGTTCGGCAAGCCGCTGATCGTCACCGACCGGATCGTCTGCGCCCGTGAACTCGTTGAACACGGGATCAATGGCTACATCGTGGATGCGATAAAGCCGGACGACTTGGCCGACCGCCTGCGTCGGCTGGCCACCGACCCCGGCCTGCGCATGCAGATGGGAACCGCCGGCAAGGCGCGTGCCTCGGTCTACCGCGAGGGCCCGATCATCGACGAGCTGGAGCGCCTCTACCACGCGACCATCGAGGGATCTGCCGGCAGACAGGCCTCGCGCCACTATGCCCGCTGACCAGATCGCTGCATCAACCCGACGGCATTACGCCCTCGTCGTCGTATCGCCGCATCTGGACGATGCGGTGTTCTCCTGTTCGGCCGCCATCGCCGCAGCCCGGATGCTGGGGCCGGTGCTCGTGATCAACGTGTTCAGCCGCTTCACCGGCGAGGTCCGTCATCACGGCGTGATCCTGGGCGACATGCGATCGAAGGAGGAGACTGTTGCTGCACGCAAGCTCGGTTTCGAGTCGCTCTGTCTCGACGAATTGGACGCGTCATGCCGACGTCCCGAATACCGTTCCATCGGCAACATTTTTCGTCCCCCGGTGCTAGCGGACCAGGCCTGGCTGCCAACCCTGCAGCAGCGCCTCCACGGCATCCTCGCCGGGATCACCTGGAATCGCCTGCTGGTGCCGTTGGCGGTGGGCTGGCACGTCGATCACATGCTCGTCCATCAAGCATTCGAAGCCTGGCGTGAGCGTGCCGATCTCGCCTATTACGAGGATGTCCCCTACGCCTGGATCGCGCAGGCTGCGCGCCTGCGCCTGAACGAGTTGGGTCGGCATCCCGGCGATGATGGGGACCCCGGCCTCGCTCTGCGCGGCGAATGCAGCGCGTCGCGGCTCCTGATCAGCGACTACTGCCGTACCGCCCTGATGCGCAACCTGCGCCCTGCGGCCCTGCGGATCGTCGCCTACCCGGCCGTGGGGTGGTATCTCCATCGCCTGGTCGTCCGGCACCGCCGTCCGCCAGGCTGCGCCACTGACCGCCTGAGTTGGATTCCGCAATTGCAGCCCATTACCAAGGCGGAAGAGAAAGTACGGTCCATGCGCCTCTACGACAGCCAGTTCAGGGCGTTCTTCCTGGATGATGCCGATTGCCGGACAAGGATGGTTGGAGCAAACGCCGATCCTGCGCGCGCCAGCGAGCGGCAATGGATCTGTCGGGCGGTCGCGTAGCTCGACCGCCGACTCAGTCGGGCGGCCTGCTTTCCAGCCGGAGATGCACCAGTGCCAGGAAGAGCAGAGCCCGGGCGCGTCCGGCCGGCGTCATGCGGTGCAGCCACTGCGGCAGCACCGCCAGGCCCTCGTCGATGGCAGGATCGTGCAATCCGCTCTCGTTGAGGATCTGCTTCAGCCACACCAGAAGGAGTTCGCCGGCCTGGCGGCGATGATTGCGCACCGTCCTCTCCGAGATGTTCAACCGCTGCATGACCGTGGTCTGGTCAGCATCCTCGGTCAGCATCAGGATGAGCGCGGCGCAGACCCGCTCCGCCGATGGATGGCTGGCTGCCGCCTCGACAGCGAAGCGGTCGAGGATCGCCTGCCAGGCCTCGCGGTGATGCTCGACGACGACCAACGGATCCGGTGATGGCTGCGCAACGGGTGCGGTTCGCGCCGGAGCCCGCTCGCGCCGCAGGCAGTCGCGCGCAAAATTCTCAAGCACCCGGCCGAGGAAGGGGCGGAATCGTTTTGTCCTGGCATCTCCACTGGTGGTGAAGTGCTCGCGCAGCGAATCCTTCCATGCCCGTCCGCGATGTACGCCCTTGGTCAGAGGCTCCTCGAGCTCAAGCATGAACTGCTGGACGATCTCCTCGCTCTTCTCGCGGGCGAGATGGCAGCGGTTGATCAGGTGGTTGATGCAGGGATCGACATAATACTCCGAAAAGCGCAGGCTCTTGCGGGTCTCAGGATCGGAACGTTCCAGCACGACGCTGGCGCGCGTTTCCGCCTCGTCCCAAGTCCGCGGCCGGGGGTGGCCGTCATCCGCATCGTAGATCAGGTCGAGGCAGACTTCCGCATCGGCGAGGCCGCTGGCGGCAGCGATGCGGAACCAGCGTTCGGCCACCGCCGCATCGATGGCCACCCCTTGGCCGCAGACATGGAGTAGGCCGAGGTTGAACTGCGCCGGCCCATACCCTTGAGCGGCGGCCGCCGAGCACCAGTGCGCCGCCAAGGACGGATCGCAGGCCGCGCTATGCAGACCTCGCATATGTAGCAGCCCAAGCAGGTATTGCGCCTTCGCTCGCCCGGCCGTGGCGGCGGTGCCCAGCCAGCGGATGATATCGGCGCACGATTCCCCGCACGTCAGCGCCTGGATGGCCAGCGCCTCGCAGGTTTCTGGACTCGAGGCCGTCTCTGCATTCACCAAGCGTCGACCCTCCCCGGAGGAGGAACCGAGGCGGCAGCCGGCCTATGGGGCGCTTGTCGCAGTGGACGTCGGGGCATTTCATTCACTCGGCCAGACCACGGGCAGCGATGCTGACCAGGCACGTGCTCGTTCCGAGGAGGAAAGGCCACCAGCGACTCCTTGCGCCGAATCACTCGGCCTAATGAGGCTGCCATGCGGGTCATGCCCTGTACATGATGAATCATGTGATTTTTTTGCGGACAATGTGCTTATTTATGCTTTTCGATCGTTCGCCAGAACCCCGGCGCTGCACGCGCGACTGATGATCTGCCGCTCCTCGCCACGCCTGCGATCATCGCGGTGAACCCGACCCACGGCCCTCGCGATCGAATTCTGCGATATTCTCCGCGTCCGGCGAACCTCCCCTGGGCGATTTCAGTCCCTGTCACACACCTGGCGTCAGCGAGTCCGCAGATGCCTGGGTTCCTTGCCGTTGCCGCTGACCCGCTGCGTCATCTTCGGCTGAAGCCCCTCATATGCGTGCTGCACAAGATGTCATGTCGGCCACCCATGCGGATGCGGAACCGTGATCATGCCCGAAACCCGGACATGTTGTTCGGTGTCGTCATGGCTGCGTCCCTGTACGGGCCGGTTTTCCATGATCGAGGTGCACGATGGTCAGCAGTAACCCGATGACCATCCCGCCCCACGACCTGGGCCACCGGGATGTGGCCGAGTTGCAAGCCGCCGCCTTCGATGCCGTCTATCGTCTGGAGTTGGCCGAGAGCGAAGCCCAGCGGTCCGCGGCCTATGCGGTGCGCTATCAGGTGTACTGCGAGGAGTTCACCTGCTACGAGCCCAAGGCCCGTTTCCCGGATCATCTGGAGCGCAATCCGTCGGATGCGCACAGCCTGCACATGCTGGTCACCAGGCGCAGCGACGGGACGCCGGTGGCGACGTCGCGGCTGGTGCTGACCAATCCCGCCGCCCCGACCGAGCCCCTGCCCTTCGAGGAGGCGTGCAGCGATACGCTGCATCCGTGGGCAGTTCCCGAGGACGCGGCCAGCCGTCGAGGCATCGCCGAACTGTCGCGCTACGCCATCGTCGGGGCGTGCCGGCGCCATCATGTCGAGAGCCTGAGTGAGGCCGAGAACCGGGCCCAGCCGGTACTGCCCATCGCCATGGGGCTGTTCTGCGCGGTCGTGGCCCGGCAGGTGGGCATCCAGTCGATCTATGCGGTGATGGAGGACTGGCTCGCGGCGGGATCGCGTGCCATCGGCGTGCAGCTGATCCCGATCGGCACCCCGACCGTCTTCCATGGCCAGCGCACACCCTACAGCGTCGATTTCTCGGCCTGTCCGCAGCTGTTCCCGGCACTGTATCGGACCGCGTGCGCAGCGCTCCCATCCGTCTCCCCACCCAGCGTGACATGACCCAACCGCCCATCGCCATCGTCGGTCTTGCCTGCCGCCTGCCGGGTGGTGCTGATACCCCGGCCCGCCTGTGGTCGCTGCTTGCTGATGGGGTCGATGCGGTGGGCGAGGTGCCGGCCGAGCGCTGGCATCCCGATGCCTTCTACCATCCCGATCCGGCCCATCCCGGCACCTCGTACACCAAGGCGGGGGCGTTCCTGCCATTGTCAGCGTTAAGCGGATTCGACGCCAGCTTCTTCGGCATCTCGCCGCACGAGGCCGAACGGATGAGTCCGCACCAGCGCCTGCTGCTGGAGATGGCCTGGGAGGGGCTGGAGGACGCGGGCTGGAAGCCCAGCCGCCTGGCCGGCAGCCAGACCGGCGTCTATGTCGGCATGTGCGGGGACGAGTACGGCGACATCGGCATGGCGCATCCGGCGAGCATGAACGCGTTCTCGAACATCGGCGGCGCCGGCTGCGTGGCGGCCAACCGGGTCAGCCATGTGCTGGATCTGCATGGGCCGAGCCTGGTGGTCGATACGGCCTGTTCGTCCTCGCTGGTGGCGCTGCATCTGGCGTGCTCGGGGCT
>JALHRW010000108.1 GCA_022841245.1 Planctomycetota bacterium | reverse complement strand
CTTCCGCTCCGGCTCCGGCGGCGGCGGTGGCCTCGGCCTCGTCCTTCTTCATCCAGCGCGGGATGACGATCGACAGGACGGTGAGGTCCTTGCGGGTCGCCAGGGTGATGCCCTTGGGCAGCACGATGTCCTTGACGTAGAGCGAGGCCATGACCTCGACCTTGGACAGGTCGACTTCGATGACGTCGGGGATGGCATTGGCCGGGCAGCGGACCTTCAGGGTGCGCAGACGCTGCTCGACGATGCCACCGGACTTGACGCCCGGGCAGTCATCGGACTTGAGCAGCAGGGCGACCTCGACGGCGATCTCGGACTTGGCGTCGACTTCCTGCAGGTCGATGTGCTCGACGTAGTCTTCGAGGCAGTGGGTCGCGACCGCGCCCTTGAGGGCGGTGATCTCGTCCTTGCCGATCTTGACCTTGCACAGGTGGACCACGTTCTTGATCAGGTGGGCGGCCTGGTCCTTGGCGATGGTCGCGTGCCGGCTGGGCGCGCCGCGCTTGTTGATGGTGACCGGCACGCGGCCGGCCTTGCGCTGCTTGATGGAGGCGGTGGTGCCGACGGCGGTGCGGGCTTCGGCTTCGTAGGTGTGCATGGCGCTCATGGTGCTGATACCTTCTTCGCGTCGGAGAACAGGGCGCTGACCGACTGGTTGGTGTGGATGCGCTTCATCGCCTCGCCGAGCAGGTTCGCGACCGTGAGGACGCGGATCGGGAGGTCGGCGAAACGCCGCTTGAGGGGGATGGTGTCGGTGATGACCAGCTCGTCGAGCTTGACCTCGGTGAGCCGGTCGAAGGCGTCGCCGCAGAGCACCCCGTGGGTGCTGGCCGGGATCACGCGGATGGCGCCGAACTGGCGCGCCGTCTTGATCGCATTGGTCATCGAACCGGCGGTGGTGATCATGTCATCGACGATGATGCACGGCCGCGGGCCGATCTCGCCGATGACGTTGGCCACTTCGGTCGAGGTGTCGGAGAGGCGGCGCTTGTGGATGATGGCGAGGCGCGCACCGACAGCCTTGGCGATCTTCTCGGCCAGCTTGATCGAGCCGGTGTCGGGGCTGGCCACGACCGGGTCGCTGAGCTTGAGCGAGCGCAGGTAGTCGATCAGCACCGGGCGGGCGGTGAGGTGGTCCACCGGGATGTCGAAGAAGCCCTGCAGCTGCTCGGCGTGCAGATCGACGGTGAGAACGCGGTCGATGCCGGCGGTGGCGATGAGGTTGGCCACCAGCTTGGCGGTGATCGGGACGCGGCCCTCGTGCTTGCGGTCCTGGCGGGCGTAGCCGAAGTAGGGGATCACCGCAGTGATGCGCTTGGCGCTAGCCCTTCGCATGCAGTCGGCGATGACCAGCAGTTCCATCAGGAAGTCGTTGCTGGTGGTCGGCTGGACGATGAAGACGTCGGCGCCGCGCACGTCTTCCATGATCTGGACCTTGACCTCGCCGTCAGGGAAACGCCCGACGTTGAGTTCCCCCAGCTTGCAGCCGATGGCCGCCGCTATCGCTTCCGCCAATGGGCGGTTCGCATTGCCGCTGAATATGCGCATGAGGGGTGCCGTTGGGGGGCGGAAACATAGAGGGCCAGAGTGGTGGGGCAAGGGAAAGGCGTTGCAGTGCTGTCGCCGAGCGGTGGATGGCCGCTTCAGACAGGCCTTGATTTTCCATGACATCGCTTCATCGTGATGAAACGATGCCGCTCAACGATCTGTTCGCCCGCCAGAGCCGCACTCTCAGCTTCGAGTTCTTTCCGCCGAAGAACGAGCGCGCCTGGTACACGCTCGAGGACACCATCGAGCAGCTGGCGCAGCTCGGTCCGGACTTCGTCTCGGTGACCTATGGTGCCGGCGGCAGCACGCGGGCCAAGACCCGCGAGGTGGTCGAGCACATCCAGACCCGCACCGGGGTGACGGCCATGGCCCACCTCACCTGCGTCAACGCCACTCGCGGTGAACTGCTGGCGCTGCTCGATGAGTATGCTGGGGCCGGCATCAGCAACCTGCTCGCGCTACGCGGCGACCCGCCGAAAGGTGAGGCGCGCTTCACCCCCACCGATGGCGGCTGCGCGCATGCCGTCGATCTGATCGATCTGATCCGCGACCGCGGCGGCTTCAGCACCTTGTGCGCAGCCTTCCCCGAACGCCATCCGGAGGCCGCCAGCCGTGAGGCCGACTGGGACCATCTGGCTGAGAAGCTGCGTCGCGGCGCCAGCGGGGCGATCACGCAATGCTTCTTCGACGTGCAGGCCTACGCCGACATGCTCGCCCATCTCACGCGCGCTCTCGGGCGCACGCCGCGCATCATCCCCGGCCTCCTGCCGATCACCGACTGGCACGCACTGGTACGTTTCTGCGAGCGTTGCGGCGCCGAGGTGCCGGCCTCTCTGCGCGACCTGCTCGCCCCGCTGGCCGATGACAAGGTGGCGGTGCGCAAGGCTGGGATGGCCTGGACCATCCGCTTCTGCCAGAGCCTGCTGCGCGCCGGCGCCCCCGGTCTGCATGTCTATGCGCTCAACCGCTCGACTGCTGCCGCGGAGCTGACGACGGCCCTGCGGCAGTCTGGAAATATTGACTAGATTCTGGCGTAGACCAACGGGGTGGCCTTCCCTGAGAAGGCTTCGGACTTCGACCTGAAGGGGGTTCACTCGGGGGTGGTGCCGTCCAGGGTCAGCAGGACCACCACCCCGGCGGGCGGGGCACCGGTGATGAAGCCAATGGCGCCCGGCGTCTGGGCGACGTAGGCGGCGACCTCCTGGTCGCCGGCCACCAGCCTTGGCATGGTGCCGTTGCCGGTGAACATCAGTTTCTTCCAGCCGTTGAGGAATTGCTGGCTGCTCTTGCCGAGGAAGCCCATCAGGCGGTCATGGCCAGGGCCGGCGATGGCAGCCACCACCATCACGCTGCGGCCATCGGGCCACACCGTTCTGCGACCGATGAACATGGCGCGGATCTCGCTGCCGGTGGCTGCGGTCGGGCACCCCGGAGGGTGCATGATGATGACATCTGCCCCGTCGCTGGCGGCCAGCAGCGCGGACACGAGCAGGACCCTGAGGAGGATGGCCATCGGCTCAGAAATCGAATGCCGTCTTCAGGGCGAGCATGGTCCAATGCTCGGATTCGTACTCGCCAGGTGTGGGCTGGTCGGCGGCGCGGAGGAAGTAGATGCCCTTGATCCGCTGCAGCTCCGCCTTGAGCAGCCAGTGCGGCGTAATCGACCAGCAGGCGGCTGCACCGATAGCCCTGGTCTGTTCCGAATTGGCGTACGTTTCCGGGTATGTGCCGGAGTAGCGCAGGTTGTGGGACTGGACCATGAGCTGCGCTTTCCAGGCCGGGGTGAACTCCCAGCCAGCTGAAAGGTAGCCGCCGTATCCTGACTGCTGCCAGTCGTCGGTTTCGGTCGCGTCCGAGGTGGCGCCGGTGTAGGTGGAGACTCCCGCATTCTTCCAGTAGGTGAACTCCGAGGCGAGGCTGAACCGCCCCCGGATGAATTCGAGCGAGGTGATCCACTCCTCGTAGGTGGGGGAATCATCGGACAGCAGCGCGCCTTCTGCGGTGGGGTCGGCCGGAGCGAAATCGATCGTCCAGTCCTCCATCGCCAGGAGCGACTGCTTGATCGTCAGCCCCTCGAAGGGCATCCACGAGAGCTGGACGCCCCATTGCGACTCCAGATCAGACGAGCCGACCGTCTCCTGATAGACTTCGAGGATGGGATCGTCCGTCGGGATCTGCTGTGTGCCGTAGACCGCGCCGAGCTTGAACGTGCCGACGGCGGTATCAGGCGAGCGCACCTCGATGCCGACGCCGTCGAGGGCGAGGTAGAGCCGGCGCCACGAGTTGTAGTAGACCGATTCGGGCAGGAAGACGCTGGTCCGGCTCAGGTCGAGATCGCGGAAGTCGTTGTACAGGCCATGCCCGGTGCGGATGCGGCCGACCTTGAGGTCGGCCTCCCAGTCCTGCACCGGCAGGGTGTAGACCGCGTTGGCCCAGTCGATCGCCAGCTCGTTGTTATATACCCGTCCCATGTCCTGCGACATGATCTGGATGCCCAGGCGCAAGCGCTCCTCGGGTCGGCACACCACGTTCAGGCCGATTTCGCGGAAATCGAGGCTGCCGCCGTCGCTGGTGGCTGGATCGTAATAGCCGTTGTCGCTGGTCAGGACGTAGCCCTGGCCGATGAAGCCGTGGATCTGGACGTCGCCCGCTTCGCCCGCCGAGGTGCCGGCGATGGCGGCTCCGAGCAGGAGCCAGCGGAAGTCGTACGGAGCTGATCGGCGGCTCATCGGCCCGCACTCTAGGTTCGCGGCTGCGCAGGGTCAATCGGACGTGCGGTTTCCGCGGCGCCGGTCGATGTCCCGCAGGATGCAACTGAAGCCGTTGCCCTGCTGCGAGGTCCACGTCGACAGGCTGAGTTCGACCGGAAAGTCCCGACCGGTCCGATCCCGGCCGAGCAGGCTGATGGTCGTGCTGGTCGTATCATCAACCGTCAGGAACCGTTCGAGACGCGCGCGAAGGTCCTCGCCCGACAGTTCCGGCAGCACCAGGCTCAGCGGCCGGCCGGCGGCTTCGACCGCGGTCCAGCCGAAGAGGCGCTCGGCTCCGGGATTCCATACGTCGATGCCGCCGTCGGCATCGAGGATGGCGATGCCCGACCTCGCCGTGTCGACCACCGAACGGAAGCGTTCTTCGGACTGGCTGAGCACGGCGCCGGAACGTTGGAGTTCGGTGATCGATTCGACCAGGCGCAGGTTCGTTTCAGAGAGCGACCGGGTGCGCTCCTGGACCGCATGCTCCAGACGCTCGACCTGTCGGCCGACCTCGCAGGCCAGCGACCATTTCTCGGTCATGGCGTGGGCGATCTGCAGGACTTCGACCACATCGAAGGGCTTCTTCAGGATGAGCAGGCGGTCCGAGGCGCCGACGCGGGTGAAGATGTCCTGCCAGGAGTAGTCCGAGTAGGCGGTGCAGATGACCATCTGCAATTCGGGGTCGGCGGTCCACAGCCTGGTGATCGTCTCCAGCCCGTCCCAGCCCGGCGGCATGCGCATGTCGATGAAGGCGAGGGCATATGGCTGCGCCTCGGCCCGCGCCTGCATCGCCATGCGCAGGCCGTCCTGGCCGGTGGACGCGTCGTCCAGGGTGAAGGCCGCCTCCGGACGGATGGGATCGGTGCGGCCGAACAGCTGCGCCTCGGCTGCATCCATCGCGCTGTCGCGCCGCGACGGTGCGGCGAGGATCTTGCGGAAGTCGGCGTGGATGTCCGGGTTGTCATCGATCACCAGGATCCGGCGGTTCACCGGGTAATTGGCGGGGATCCTCATGTCTGCGTCCTTCCGATCGGTAGTGCGAGTTCGAAACGCGCGCCAAGGCCTGGGCCATCGCTGCGGACGCTCAGGCGTCCATTCATCTCGCAGGCGGCGTTGGCGCAGCGGTGCAGGCCGAAGCCGTGGCCATGGGCCTTGGTGGTGAAGCCGTGGCTGAAGATGCGGCCGAGATGTTCGGGCGTGATGCCGATGCCGTTGTCGGCCACCCAGACGCGCAGCTGGTCGTGTCCGGACATGGCGATGCCGACCTCGAGGCGGCGCGTCGCCGGAGCTGCCTCGACGATGGCCTGGCGCGCGTTGCCGACCAGGTTGACCAGGATCTGCAGGATCTTGTGGCGGTCGAGCAGCATGGCTGGCAGATCGTCGTAGGCCCGGACCACGTCGATCCCGTCCCGCTGCAGTGACGACTGGTTTAGGCGCAGGGCATCCTCGCAGATGTCGACCAGGCGCGTTGGCGCCAGCACGGTGGACCCGCCGGCCCGGGCGTACGTCTGCTGCATGCCGACGATGGCCTTGATGTGGTCGACCGCCGATACCAGGCCGCGCGCCTCGGCCTGCAGGGCGGCGTGCTCCTTGCCGATGTGGCTGCTCAGCCGGACGAGATACTCCGGCAGCTCCCGCCCACGCGGATCGGTGCGCAGGAAGTCGGTGGCGCTGGCCCCTTCCTGCAGCAGCCGGGCAGTGCGTTCGAGATTGGCGAGGCGAGGGTCGTCCAGCCGTTCGGCGATCTGGCTGGCCGAGATGTTGACGCTGTTGAGCACGTTGCCGACGTTGTGCAGCACGCCGGTAGCGATCTCCGCCATGCCGGCCTGGCGGTTGGCGTCCTCCAGTTCGGCCTGGCTGCGCCGGCGTTCGGTGATGTCGCGCTGGATGGCGACCAGGTTGCTGACCGAGCCGTCCGCCTCGCGGATCGGCGAGACATGCCACTCGGCCGGATAGTCGACGCCATCCCGTCGCCGGCAGATGATCTCGGCAGCGCCGTCCTTGCCGCTGGAGGCGGCGGCGAAGAGCCCGGCGAACAGGGCGCGGTCGGTGGCGGGACCGGCGAGCAGGGCGAGGTTGCGGCCACGCACCTCCTCCTCCTGCCACCCGGTCACCTGGGCGAAGGCGGGATTGAGGTGGACGATGCTGGCCTCTTCGGGTGTGGCTCCCGGGGTGGTGACGACCACCGCCTCGTTGATCTGGTTGATCGCCGCCTCGAGCAGGCGCAGCACGCGCTCGGTGCGTTCGCGGTCGGCGATCTCGGCCCGCAGCGCCGCGTTCTTCCCGGACAGCTCGCCGGTTCGGACGCGGACAGTCTCCTCGAGACCGAGGGTGAGTTCGCGCAGCTCATGGATCCGCGCCTGCACCGCCCCGCGCATGGCGCCGAACGAGGCGGTGAGCCGGCCCAGTTCGTCGTTGCGCTCAGCGGGCAGGACGGCGTCGTAGTCGCCACCCGCCAGACGGTCGCTCGCCTGCAGCAGCGAGCGCAGTCGGCGCGACCAGAAGGTCAGGACCAGGGCTACGACCAGCAGCGTGCAGGTGACGATGCCGAGGAAGGCGGTGATGGTGACGATGCGCTGCTGGTGCATCGCCAAGGTGGCGTCGTCCAGCCGTTGGCGCAGCTGTCCGGACATCGCGGTCATCTGGGCGTTGAGGGCATGCCGGATGGCGTGCGACTCGTCGCGCAGCCCTGGGGCCAGGCTACGTACCGATTCGGCGGTCGCGGGGTCGGCCATGCGCAGGTAGACCCCGGCCGCCGCAGTG
This sequence comes from Planctomycetota bacterium, assembly GCA_022841245.1. Classification (GTDB taxonomy): domain Bacteria; phylum Planctomycetota; class UBA11346; order UBA11346; family UBA11346; genus UBA11346. The sequence continues at coordinate 9,457 of JALHRW010000108.1, read as the reverse complement.
GTGAAGGCCTGGTGACGCCTGGCCAGCGCGAATACCTTGGCCTGCTCGTCGACGCCCAACCGCTGCAGGGCGCAGATCTCGGCGAGCATCTCCTGCACTCGCGCGCTGCTGACAGCGGCTTGGCGGATGGCTTCGACCTCGCCCTCGACCACCCCGTCCTCGTAGAGCCGCATCTGCGTCTCGAAGGCATGGCGTGCCTCCTGGCTGCGGATGGTGGCTGGGAACAGCGCCTGGGTCGCGGTGTCCATGCGCTCCTCATTGCGCAGGGCGAGCCACACGTCGACCGCGACGGTGGCGCAGTAGCCGGCCACTATGGCGCCGATGCTCAGCCAGAACTTGGTGACGATGCGCATGCCGGACTACCGCACGATCCGCTGGCCGCGCAGGGCGAAGCGGGGCCGCCGGAGGGGGACCGTGATGGTCTCGCTGAACGGGCCGAAGACCACGGTTACGCCGGGGCGGACGGTGTCGGCGACCTCGATGGCGGCCGAGATGAGCGGGTTGTTCCGCTGCCCGGACTGCGCCTGGCCGAGGATGGCGCGTGCCTCGGTCAGCTGCCTGAGGGCCAGGCGGTACTCCTCGACCAGTTCGCGCAGTTCGGCGGCGTACCCGTCGTAGCGCTCGTCGAGGGCGTGGGCGTCCATTTCGCGGGCGACCTGGTTGCAGCGCAGGCGGAGTTCGGCCGTGCGCCGCCCCAGCATCGGCAGGCTGTCCCGCGCCTGCATGGTGCGGTGTTCGAGTAGCGGGTCCCGGCCCACCTCGATGCGCGCGGTGCCGTCCGCTCCGGTGCCGAGGTGCTCGCAGCGCAGGCCGTTGGCCGCGACGATGCTGCCACCCCGCACCTCCAGGGCCGAGACCGTGTCGGTGGCCTGGATGTCGCAGCCGCTCGCAGCCCCCAGCACCGCCACGCGCCGGGCCTTGACCTGGCGCGAGGTGATGTGACCGGCGAGTATGTCGGCGTGCGCCTTCACCCGCTGCGCGCCAGGGCGGATGTGGTCGCGGACCAGCAGGTTGCCCCGGGCCGAAACCCGGGCGTCGCCGACCGAACCGAGGACGATGATGTCGCCGGCGCTCTTCACCCGCATGCCGTCGGCGATGTCGCCGTCGATGAGCAGCGGCAGCGGGCTGTCGATGTCGCCATGCGCCCGATCGACGCCACCCGGCAGCTCGGCGATCTGGAGCACATGCATGCGGCCGACCTCGTCGCGATGCGCGATCCCGTCGGTCGCAGCTACGACCATGTGCTCGTCGTCTTCGCTCAGGCGCGTGCCTGGGCCGCTGAGTCGCTCGATATCGATGCTGCGGGTGGAGGGCGGGTGCATGGTCCGGCCGTGGACATCCATGCCAGCCTGCCCAGGCGTCGCCGGCAGCACGCAGACCAGCGGATCGCCCGGCCGTACGCGGCGGCTGCGCACCATGGCGGCGAAATCGAAGCCGTCGAAGGCTTCCAGCCGAGGCAGGAGGAACGGGTCGAGGATGTAATCGAGCGAGGCGGGAGTGCCGGTGGCGACCGGCAGTCCGCGGGCCACGACGATGCGGCGCGCTGCGATCTCGGGCCTGGCCGCTTCGGCGATGCCTTCCTGCAGGTGGCCGAAGACCACCCGAGCCTGGGCGAGACTGGCCAGCAGGGGGCCCCTGGCGATGTATTCTCCCGGCCCTAGGCCAATCCAGGCCTGCTCGGCCGAGAACTCGATCTGCACCAGGACCTTCGACCGTTCGCGCATCACGGAGCCACTGTCCGGAATCCCGGGCCGATGGCAACAACGCCGGCGCAGACGCGGGCATGGCCAGGGGGGTGGGCCTGTCCGGTTGATCCGCCGCCGCGACGGCCATCCTTCCGCGCCTCCATGAGCCAGATCGAACTCGAGCCCGTCAAGGGTACGCGCGACTTCTACCCCGAGGACCTGCGCTTCCGCACCTGGCTGTTCGGCCACATGCGTGCGGTCGCCCGGTCGCTCGGCTACGAGGAGTACGACGCCTGCGTGCTCGAGCACGCCGACCTCTACATCCGCAAGGCCGGCGACGAGATCACCCGCCAGCTCTACGACTTCAAGGACAAGGGCGACCGGCATCTGACCCTGCGTCCGGAGCTGACCCCGTCGCTCGCCCGCATGGTCATGGCCAAGGGCGCGGCCCTCGCCCTGCCGGTGCGCTGGTTCGCCATCCCGCAGTGCTTCCGCTACGAGGAGACGCAGCGCGGGCGCAAGCGCGAACACTTCCAGTGGAACATGGATGCGGTCGGTATCGCCAGCGTGGCGGCGGAGGCCGAGCTGATGAGCGCCCAGGCGGAGCTGTGCCGCCGGATCGGGCTGAAACTCGACCCCGGCGCCGAGCCGGAGGTCATCTGGCGCGTCTCCAACCGCCAGGTCCTCGGCCACTTCCTCGCCGGCATGGGCATCGATGGCGAGCTCTTCGCCGCGGTGTGCGTGCTGATCGACAAGCGCGGCAAGATCAGCGATGCCGAGTTGACCGCCGAACTGGGCAAGATCGCGGTCGATGCCGACAAGGCGGCGCGCATCCTCGCCCTGCTCGACGTGCGCGGCCTCGACCAGCTGGCGACCCAGGTGCCGGCCGACAACCCCGGACTGGTCGCGCTGCGCGAGCTGCTCGAGCTGGCCGCCAGCCTGGGCATCGACCATCTCATCCGCATCGACCTGTCGGTGATCCGCGGCCTCTCCTACTACACCGGCACGGTGTGGGAGGTCTTCGCCCAGGCCGGCACCTTCCGCCGCGCCATCGCCGGAGGGGGGCGCTACGACCGCCTGTGCGAGCAGCTCGGCGGCACGCCCATCCCCATGGTCGGCTTCGGCTTCGGCGACATCCCCATCCGCGAGGTGCTGGAGGAGCTCGGCCGCCTGCCGCAGCTGCCGCGCGGCCTCGACGACGTGGTCTACCCGATGGGGGCCAAGCAGTTCGCGGTTGCCAACCGCATCGCCGCCCACTTGCGGGCCCAGGGCCGCACGGTCGCGGTCGACTACAGCCTGCGCCGCTTCAAGCACGTGGTGCAGCGGGCCGAGGACGATGGGGCAGAGCGCCTCTTCATCCTGGGTGGCGACGAGGTCGCCAAGGGGGTGTGCAAGGTCCGCCGCCTGGGCGCCGAGCGGGTCGAGGTCGAGACCCCCCTCGCGGAATACGGCATCCCACGCATCTGACGCAGCCGTCTCCGGTTGCAGCAAGCCCCCCCCAGTCTATCCTGAGCCGCTGATCATGCCGCCTGTCGGCGACCACCCACACGCTTCGGGCGGACGGCCCACTCTGCCGTCCACTGCGGCTGGCCGTCAACTCGGCCAGCTGGTGAGGGATCGTCTGGCCTCCGATCCGGGCTGGCGCACCTTCACCACCGACCAGAAGCGCTGGGTCTGCCCGTGGTGCCTGTCGGCGGTGTCCCGCCGGCACCAGCGCAGCTGGGAGGACTCGATCGGGGCGCATCTCGAAGGCTGCAAGCACTACGGCAACGGCCGCTTCCAGCCCCAGGCAACGACCTCGGTGCAGGCCCAGCTCTCCTTCGAGAACATGGTCGGGCGCGCGGAAAGCGATGCCGCCTGGCAGGTCTTCGACAGCCAGGGCATGTGGGTCTGCCCGGCCTGCCTGGACCGCGTGCCGGACGCCCGCCTGGTCGCCAACCAGCGCAATACCCTGACCTTCCGCGGCATGGCCTTGCATCTGCAGCGCTGCGCGGCCTACGGGGCCGGCACGCTGAACGCGGCCCCGGTGGTGCGGGCTGCCAAGGACCGTCCGCCGGGCGGGGGCAACACCCGCGCGACGAGTTCACTGAACATGCCGGTGCGCACCCCGAGCAGCGGGGCGCCGGCCCAGCTCGGCCGGACACCGACCCAGGTGATGACCCCGCCGCGACCGGGCGGAAGCATCCCGGTGGCGACGCCGGTGCGCGGAGCCCCGATCGCCGCCCCGCTTCCTGCGCCGGTCGCCAGGCCGATAGCACCGACGGTGTTGCAGCCAACCGTCCTGCCACCCGCGACCGCAGGACCAACCACCGGTTCGCATCTGCGTATGCGCCGGTTCATCACTCCGGCGCCAGATGCGGCCTCGCCGCCCGTCTCGCCGACCCAGGTCGGGACCGAGGAGGCAGGCTTCAACTGGATGGACGCCGCGGACGCCGAGGCCGGCGCGGTCTCCGCCCAGCCCGAGGTGCCGCATGTCGAGCGCAGCGACCTGATGCGCGCCCGCGACCTGCAGCAGAAATTCCTCGCCGAGGCCCCGGATGTGCCCGGATTCACCTTCGCCACCCGCTACGAGCCCTGCGACCACGTCTCCGGCGACTTCTTCAGCTTCATCCGCCTGCTCGACGGGCGCATCGGCTTCGCCATCGGCGACGTCAGCGGGCATGGCATGCAGGCCGGCCTGGTCATGTCGATGGCCAAGAAGACGCTCGAGATCTACGGCGAACTGATCGGCGATCCGGGCGAGGTGCTGGCCAAGGTCAACGACGCCCTGGCTGGCGACCTCGGCGGCAAGATGTTCATCTCGATGACCTACGCCATCCTGTCGCCCAGCGACCGGACCATCAGCTGGGCCCGGGCGGGCCACAATCCGACCCTGCTGATCAACGCCGCCACGCGGGAGATCACCGAGATCCGCCCGCCCGGCATGGTCGTCGGGATGAAGGGAGGGCAGGTCTTCCGCGACAGCCTCCAGGTCGAGACCACCCATCTCAACCCTGGCGATACCTTCCTGCTCTACACCGATGGCGTCACCGAGATGACCAACGCCCAGGGCGAGGAGTTCGAGATGGACCGCCTGCGTGCGGTGCTCGAACGGCATTCCAACGAAGGGCCTGACGCCCTGCTTACCCAGGTGATGGACCGCATCCGGCATTTCCGCGGCACCAAGCCGGTTGGCGATGATGTGACGCTGCTCGCCCTGACGGTCGCCTCATGAGGCTGATGGCAGCGGCGCTGACCCACCGGGGCCGGGTCCGCGAAGACAACGAGGATTCCGCCTTCGCCGACGCCTGGGACCGCCTCGCGGTGGTGTGCGACGGCATGGGTGGCCACGCCGGCGGCCAGGTCGCATCGGAGCTCGCGGTCGAGGTCATCTCCAGCGGTCTGCGCCGGCTGCGCGGTCCCGACTGGGCCGACGAGGACAAGGTCATCGAGTCGGTGAAGAACGCCGTCTTCGGCGCCAACGACCACATCCTGTCGCGTGCCCGGGTCGACAGCGCGCTGTCCGACATGGGCACGACCGTGGTGCTGTGCGCCTTCATGCCCGACCGGGTCATCACCGCCAACGTCGGCGACAGCCGCATCTATCGCGTCTCGGCCGGCTCCATCGCGCAGATTTCCGAGGACCACAGCCTGGTCGCCGAGCGCGTGCGCGCCGGGCTGCTCGACCCCGACAGCGAGGAGGCCCGCCTGCTGTCGAACATCGTCACCCGTGCGCTGGGCATGGATCATGTCACGGTCGACATGACGATCGAGAACCTGCTGCCGGGCGACACCTACCTGCTGTGCTCCGACGGTCTGCACGACCTGGTCGAGTCGGAGGACATGCTCGCCATCGTCACCCGTGCCGACACCCTCGAGCGCGCCTGCGTCGAACTGGTCGACACCGCCCTGCGCCGTGGCGGGCACGACAACATCACCGTCGCGCTGATGCGCGCGGTCGAGGATCCGCCGGCATGAATCTGACTCCGGCCGACTCCGCGTTGCTGGTGATCGATGTGCAGGAGAAGTTCCTCTCCGCCATCCCGGGCATCGCGGCGGACCAGCCGGTCGGCCGCAACTGCCGCATCCTGGTCGAGGGCGCCCGCGCGGTCGGGGCCCAGGTGCTGGCCAGCGAGCAGTACCCCAAGGGTCTCGGTCCGACCATGCCGCATCTGGTCGAGGCGTTGGGAGCGCAGCCGCGTCCGGCCAAGGTCCACTTCAGCTGCTGCGGCGATCCGGCGATCGCTGCTGCGATCGAGTCCGCCCACCGCACCTGGTGGATCCTGTGCGGGGTCGAGGCGCATGTCTGCGTGCTGGCCACCGCTGCCGACCTGCTCGCTCGGGGTCGCCAGGTCGTGGTGGTCGGCGATGCCGTCGCCAGCCGTCGCGACGACTGCAAGGTGATGGCGCTGCAGGCCGCCCGCGATCTCGGGGCCCTGGTCCTGCCGGCCGAAACCGTGCTGTTCCGCTGGTTGCGCGTCGCCCAGGGCGACGCCTTCAAGAAGATCTCCGCGCTGGTGCGTTGAAACTGAAGCGGGCTTGGGCCTGCTTCAGTTCCCGACCCGCACGTCGACCCCGTCGGCGACCTCGTCCTTCAGCACCACCACCGCATCCCTCGGCGCCGCCCCGCTGGCCGCCAGCAGCCAGGTGTTGATGAATGCGGTCACGGCGATGTCGGCGTGCGGTGCGGCGGTGGCAGCATGCTCCTTGGCCCGCACGATCGCGTCCGGCGTAAGCTGCTTGAGCAACCCATCGCGCAACTCGTCCTTGTTCCAGCGCAGCCAGCCGTTGTCGCCCTGGAATTCGATGCCGGTGGTGTCGATGGCCGGCTCAAGCGGACGCAGCACCGGCCGGCGCACCATCACCATCCGTCCATCGACGCGCAGGCGCCAGACGTCGGAAATGCGGATCGCGTAGCGGTAGGTGACGGGATAGCGGATCGAGGCCGTGGTCGTGCCCAGCGACAAGCCGGTCCAGAATTCGCGGCGGGTGTCGCTGCGCGTGATCTCGTTCACCGCCCGGATCTCGGCCACCAGCAGCTCATCGCCCTTGGCCGCCTGCACGCTGGAGAGGTACTCGCGGAAGGTCTGGGTGATGGAACGGCGCTCGCCGCCGAGCACCGTCTCCGCCATGCGGTTGGCCTGCGTGCCGCCTTCGCGCACGATCAGCCAGACGAACGCCAGGGCGGCGACGGCACACAGCGCGATGATGACGTGGGGCCATTTCATGCCTGGATCCTCGGCCTCCGTCCGTCAGGGAAAGTCCAAACGAATCACCCCGGCGGATGCCGGGGTGATGGGAAACCGTTCGCCGAGCGAGCGCCGAAACGAGCGGCGCTCGGCGCGCATCCACCGTGTGGAATGCCCGCGAGTGCCCAGCGAGCCTGTGTCCGATCCCGCTCGGCGAATCGACGCGCGTGAGCGCGGCGTGTCGAGCGGGTCCCCGGGCGAAGGGTCCGGGCCAGGAGCCCGAGGGGCGGGCCCCTCGAAGCAGAGAGCTACTTGCGGATGTCCTTCGAATCGATCCAGCGCATCATCTTGCGCAGCTTGCGGCCGACTTCCTCGACCGGGTGCTGCGATTCGCTCTTGCGCAGGCGCTCCATGTTGGGCTTGCCGGCGGCGCACTCGGCGCGGAACTCCTTGGCGAACTTGCCGGACTGGATGTCCTTCAGGGCCGCCTTCATCGCCTTCTTCACCGTCGGGGTGATGATCTTCGGGCCGACGCTGTAGTCGCCGTATTCGGCGGTGTTGGAGATCGAGTAGCGCATGTAGCTCATGCCGCCCTGGTACATCAGGTCGACGATCAGCTTGACCTCGTGCATGCACTCGAAGTAGGCCATCTCGGGCGGGTAGCCGGCCTCGATCAGGGTCTCGAAGCCCGCCTTGACCATCGAGGTCAGGCCGCCGCAGAGCACGGTCTGCTCGCCGAACAGGTCGGTCTCGGTCTCGTCCTTGAAGGTGGTCTCGATGATGCCGGCCTTCGCGCCGCCGATGCCGGCGCCGTAGGCCAGGGCGCGCTGCAGCGCCTTGCCGGTGGCGTTCTGCGCCACGGCGACCAGGCAGGGGACGCCGCCGCCCTTCTCGTACTCGGAGCGGACGGTGTGCCCGGGGCCCTTGGGGGCGATCATGCACACATCGATTTCCTTCGGCGGCTTGACGAAGCCGAAGTGGATGTTGAAGCCATGGGCGACCATCAGCATCATGCCCGGACGGAGGTTCGGAGCGATCTCCTCCTCGTAGACCTTGGGCAGGAACTCGTCGGGGACGAGGCACATGACCACGTCGGCCTTCTTCACCGCTTCGTCGACCGGCATGACCTCGAAGCCGTGCTTCAGGGCGAGCTTGCCGTTGGCACTGGTCTTCGAGTGGTTGCCGACGATGACCTTCACCTTGCTGTCACGCAGGTTCAGCGCATGGGCGTGGCCCTGCGAGCCGAATCCGATGACGGCGACGGTGGAGGTGCGGACGGCGTCGATGCGCGCAGTCTTCTCGTAGTGGACCTTGATGGCCATGGGGCTTCCTGGAAGCGGGGGGTTCGCGTGGGAGGCGCGCACGATAGCGCACATGTCCGCGGAGGCAAAGGCCGAAGGTTGGCGGTCAGGGACCGGCAGCAGGCAGGCTGCCCCCGACTTCGCGCTTGCGTGGCCGCCCGTCGAGCAGTTCGAGCGGCAGGGTATAGCAGCGCAGCCGTGCGGTCAGGGTCCAGTCGGGGTCATCGGCCGGTCGGGCCTCGCCGCCGAGGCGCTGGCGGGCATCTTCGCGCACCTCGCGCATGGCCAGGGCGGCCGCCAGCGCATGCGCGGGCGGCAGGACTGCGTCGTCATGCAGCCAGATCAGCTCGCTGGCCGCCGCATCGCCCGAGAGCAGCTGGGCGAAGGGCGCCAGACGGACGAACTCGCCGGCACCCGGTTCGGGGATGCGCCAGGGTTCGCGGCCCAGCCCCGGTGCGGCCAGGCGGTTCAGCCGGCTGTGGGCCAGGCAGGCGAGGGCGAAGGCGAGCGGGTCGCGCAGCACCATGGCATCGACGGCGTTGCCCTGACGCCGGCCCGTGACGTCACCGAGGGCCTCGGCGGCGCGACTGACCGCGCGCATCGCCTCGTCGACGCCGGGGTCGCTGCTGCGCAGCTGGCCGGAAGGGGGGGCGAGGTCGGCGAGTCCGTCGAGTGCGAGGATCAGTCCGGTCAGCCGAGATTCGCGCGGCCCAGCCGCGTCCTGACGCCGCTGCACCTCGTCGCCGCCGAGCGTCCGGTCGGTGATGGCCGCGCGCAGTCGCACCGCCGCCAGCGGCTCGAGACCGGCGCCGCGCATCAAGGTCTCGATCACCGGCAGGACCTGGCCGCGGGCGACCTGGGAGGCCGGCGGCGGCGGCATCCCGCCCTCCGGTGGCGATCCACCAGCCAGGGTGCGCCAACGCGCAGCCAGCCATTCGGGGGCGTCGGCCGGCAGGGGCTGGATGCTGGCGCCATCGCCGCCGAGCGCGCCGCTGGCGTGGCTGATGAAGCGCAGACCGAGCGGCAGGTCGCTGGCCACGCCGGCGGGCAGGATGGCCAGGGCGGCCTGGGTGGTGGTGTCGAGCGTCGACAGCCAGGCGCTGCGCTCGGCCAGGATGGCATCGAGCCGGCGCGGGGCAGGCGGCCGGCGCAGGGCGCGGTCGGCCAATCCGGGCAGCAGAGCCAGCAGCATGCCCGGGCCTTCCGGCAGGGACCGGTCGCTAGCCAGGACGATGAGCTGGTCGAGGGCCGGGCGGACCCGCACCGCCTCGTCTGGGGCGGCGGTGGCGAGGGCGTTGCGCGC
>JALHRW010000107.1 GCA_022841245.1 Planctomycetota bacterium | reverse complement strand
CGGCGCGCACGCCGCTGCCGGCCAGCAGCTGGCGCAGCTCGGGCAGACGGGCCTCGTCGCCGATCACCGCCACGGCCGCCTTGGCGGCGACGGCGCAGCGCGCCAGTTCCGCGACCTTGCTGTGGGCGGTGACGGCGTGAACCGGGATGCCGAGGCGTCCCGCGACGTCGAGGGTCGACGCCCCGATCGAGCCGGTGGCGCCGAGGATGCACAGCGCGCGATCGCGGTGGTTCACAGCAGCTCGCGCAGGTGCTGCATCAGCAGGTCGGTCTGTTCCGGCGTGCCGACGGTGATGCGCAGCTTGGTGTTCAGGCCTGGACGGTCCCACCAGCGCACCAGCAGGCCGCGATCCTTGAGCCCGCGGTAGAGGTCGCCGGCCTTCGGCCCGGCCTCGCAGAGCAGGAAGTTGGCTCCACTGGGGGGCCAGGTCCAACCGAGGCTGGCGAGCAGCGACTCCAGGCGGGCGCGCTCCTGCAGCGTGCGGCGCACCAGCTCGCGGTGGTGGTCGGCGTCCTCCAGGGCGGCGGTGCCGACCGCCTGGTCGAGGGCGCTGATGTTGTAGCTGTCCTTCACCTTCATGAACACGTCGATGAGCGGCGCGGCGGCGAACATCAGGCCGAGGCGCGCCCCGGCCAGGCTGTAGCTCTTGGAGAAGGTGCGCAGGACGATCAGGTTCGGGTGCTGGTCGAGGTGCGGCAGGATCGAACCGCCAGGGCAGAAGTCGACGTAGGCCTCGTCGACCACCAGGATGCCGTCGAGCGCGTCGGCCAGGCGGCGCAGCTGCTCGACCGGCACCACTGTGCCCGAGGGGTTGTTGGGATTGGCCAGCAGCAGCAGCTTGGCGCCCAGGCGCGGCAGCACTGCCGGCAGGGCCCAGTCCCGCGCCCAGTCGACGTGCTCGATGCATGCGCCCTGGATCGCCGAGAGGTCATCGTAGAGGCCGTAGGTCGGCCAGGGGCAGGCGACGCGGTCGCCCGGGGCGAGGATCGAGCGGTAGATGATGGTCAGGCAGTCGTCGCTGCCGTTGCCGGCCAGGACCTGCGCGGGCGTCACGCCATAGGTGGCTGCCGCCACCTCGCGCAGCCGGCGGGCGCGCGGGTCGGGATACTTGCGCAGGCGGTCGTCGCCGAGCGCGCGCAGCACCTCGTGCACGCGCGGGCTCGGCGGCCAGGCGCACTCGTTGGTGTTGAGCTTGATGCAGTCGCCGACCTGCTCGCCCGGCGTGTATCCGTGCATGGCACGGATATCCGGACGCAGGTGGCGGAGTGCGGCGGCGGACAGGGGGGCCTCGTTCACGGGCGCAAGGCTATGCCCGCATCCGGCGGGCCAAGGGCTCAGGCGCGGGGGTTGCCGTCGTCCTCGGATGCGGTCACCCGGGCCTGGCCGGTGCCGGAACGCATGGCCCGGCGGGTGATCCAGACCAGGCCGAGCAGGCCCATGGCGAAGGCGATGTACCCGCCGGGCGACGACGACGGCGTATGCGAACGGCTGAACAGGTCGACCGGGCCGGTGAAGGGGCTGAGCGCCAGCAGCAGCCGCTGCTCGGCGCCATCGAGGAAGAGCGAACAGAGGGCCGGCAGCAGGCCGATGACCAGCAGCACCGCGACGGTGCAGATGCGTCGTGGCACTGGTCCCTGGCAGAAGCGACCGAGTGGTATGCGCGCGACGAAGTCGCCGAGGGCGAGGGTGAAGCAGCCGTAGCATGCCAGGATCAGGGCCGGTGCATCCGGCATCCATGGCGCGCACAGCAACAGGCTGAGCCCGATGAGCAGCAGGGTGCAACGGGCGCCGCGGGTCGCGCCGGGGCCGAGGATGCACATGGCGGCCCGTCTCCAGCGACCGCCAACGAGTGCCGACTGCGCCTGCCGGGGCGTCACGTCGATGTCCTCGCTGATCGCGAACAGGCCCAGGACCAGACCCCAGGACACGCCGATGCACGAGGACACGGCCAGCACCTCCTCGATGTTGCGCATCATCCAGCCCATGCCGCTGCTGCTGGCAGCCCAGGCCAGGATGCCGCCGAGCCACAGTGCGCCGTTGAGCCAGATCAGGCACCACACCAGCCGCGGCCCGCTGCTGCGGTCGAGGGCGCGGTGGGTGAGCAGGGCCGCGCCGAGCGCCAGGGCCAGCGCCAGGGCCGCCGCCCAGCTGTTGAGCATGGCGATCAGGCCGATGATCGCCTCGGCGTCGCCGGCCAGGATCTCGGCCAGCCAGCGCGACAGGCCCTGCTCGCTGCTCACCCACAACCCGGTCAGGCCGATCCAGCCGCCGATCAGTGCCAGAGCCATCAGCATGCCCAGGCCTTGCCGGGCCTGGCGCTGCGAGCCGACGCAGGCCAGTGCCGCCCCGATCGCGCCGAGCAGGGCGCCGGCCATCGGCAGGGTGATGATGGCGAACAGCACCGTGGGCAGGTCGAGCCCGCGCAGCAGGTAGCTCATCACCAGGAAGGGGGCGAGGGCGGCGGCGCCGAGCAGGCCGAGGATGAGGTTGCTCTGCACCACCCCCAGGATGATGCGGATCGGCGGCATGCCGGTCAGTTCGATCAGATCCCAGGCGGCCGCCCCGCGGTCGGTGGCGATCGCGCGGGTGGCCGCGTTGGCCTGCAGGCACATCAGCGCGGTCCAGGCCGAGGCGACGGCGGCGAACATGCCGCGACCGGCTCCGCTGCCGCTGGCCGCCGAGGCGACGGCGGCGGCGATCACCGCCACCAGCAGCATGAGCAGGAACGCCCCGAGCGAGGCGCGGTTGCGCAGCTCCTGGCGCACCCGGCGCACCAGCATCGGGTTGGCGCGGTCGCTGTGGGAGAGCATCCAGGCGGTGAGGGACGGCACGGCGACCATGCTGTCCTGCGGCAGAGCGCCGTCTACTGATGGCTCTGCTGCACGGGGGGACGGGCCCGAAGCCGGTGGAGCCCCTGATCAGATTGTCTTCCAAGGATGCCCGGCACCATGGCCGTGTCATGAGTGAAAGCATCTTCAGCGACCGGCTGGAACAGGCGATCGTCAATCTCACGCCGGAGCAGCAAGAGGGGCTGCTCGCCCGCGCCCCGGAGTCGCGCGGCCTCAAGGCCGCCCTGGCGCACGTCGCCGGCCTGCCCAGCCCCAACGTGCTGTCCGATATCCTCGCCGCACGCGTGCCAGGCACCAAGTATCGTGCGACCCTGGCTGCTGCCGTCGCGACTGACCTGGCCTGGCTGGAAGGCACCGGCGAGGTTGCACCGGACTGGGCCCTGTCGCCGGTGGCGGCGTGGTGCCGTTTCTCCAGGCGGCTCGAGGAGGCGGCGCAGCGAGCCCGGCTCCTCTCCGGCCACGAGCAGAGCACCCTGCCTGTTCCGACCGGGAATCATCGCGAACGCCGCGATGCCGAGGCGCTGGCCCGCGACCTGGCCCACGATCCGCGCGATCCCGTCCTCGTCGAGCTGGTGAAGGGGATCTACACCACGGCTCCGGTCGAGCTGCTGTGGCGCTATGTCGCGCACCTCGGACTGGAGAAGCCAGCGCACTCCCGTCACCTGGAGCGCGGCCGCGAACTGTGGCTGGCGTGCGAGGATGAGTTCGCCAAGCAGCTTGAGCAGACCACCGCGCGATTCAGGCGGATGGTGCCGCCGCCGGCCCTGTTCCGTCTGTTGCGCGCCGCTCTGGTCGAACGGCGCCAGTCGCTGATCTACCAGGGTGAAGACGCCCAGCCGGTCGAAGACGCGATGGAGTTGCTCTGGGTGCAGCAATGGTTCCTGCATGGCCGACCGCGCTGGCAGGTTCCCAAGACCTTCACCGAGGAGTCGGGCCGCCGCACCTGGTGCAGGCTGCGCGACCTCCAGGCCCGCTACGCCGGCGATACCGACGTCGAGGGTCGCTATCGGCAACGCCGGCCCCAATGACCTATCGGGTGGCGACGCCGATTGCGCAGAGCACCGAAGCAGAGACCGGCAAGCAGGATCGCAGTACCGGCACCGCAGCTGCCACCGCCGCCGGCCCCGCCGCCGCTTGTGCCTGATGTGCCGCCGTTCGTGCTGATCACCGACACCGACACGGTGGCGAGGTTCGAGTCGGTGATCCCGTCGTTGACCCGGAAGGTGAAGCTATCGTCGCCCGACCAGCCCGGATCAGGGCTGTAGACCCGGATCGCACCAGCGCCTGACAAGGTGCCGTGCGCGGGTTGCGCCACGATAGCGAAGGTCAGGGCGTTGCCGTCCGGATCGGTCCCCGTCAGCACGATCTCCTTGGCCGTATCCAGGCTGGTGTTCAGCCCCTGGCCGTGGGCCACCGGGGCATGGTTGAGCGGCGCTCCAGCGAAGGTCAGCAAGCGGTCCCGGTCCATCTGCACCGCCTGGGTGGCTGCGCCGGCAGTCACCTGATAACCAGCCAACGGCGTACGCAGCCGACTCAGCGGGTTGCCGCCCGTACCATGCTCCTCGAACTCGGCCAGCCGCGTCGTCCACAGGCCCTGGGCATCGGCCGTTCCGGTCGCCACGGTCGTCCCGCCATTGCGTACCACGGTGATCGCCGCGCCTGGCGCGGCCCGTACCGTCAAGGTCCAGCCGAAGGTGTAGCCCGAGATGAAGCCGGGGTCGTCGTTGATAGCCACGCCGAAGGGCAGGCCGGAGAAGCGGTTGGAGTAGAAGCCGACATTGGTAGGGCGGTTGTTCCACCAGCCGAGCCAGATCGGCGAAAAAGCTGGCTGTCCGCTATCGGCAGTGCAGGTGAAGTCGTTGCCATACAGCGTCACATTGCCGGCCCGACCATAGGTGTTCGCGATCCATACCGGGATGACGTTGCTGGTGATGCGGTTGCGGTAATACGTCCCGCCGTTGTCGGAGCCGCCGATGAAGAAGGCGAAGGCGCCCTCGCCGCGCGAGCAGTTGTTGGGCGGATCCAGATGGCGGATGGTGAATTCGTTGTCGTAGACGAAGTTCTGACCACCGCCGACGCTCATGTAGACGCCGTGCGCAGTCGGCCTGTATTGTGCGTCTGCCGAGGGGAACCGGCGTCCGGTGATCTCGAAGCGGTTGTCGTGGATGCGGTTGCCGACGCAGACGTCGGGGCCGGAGGTCTGGTTGTAGTCGGTCAGGCGGATGGCGCTGACGCTGTAGATGTCGCGCGCGTATTCGTTGACCGGCGGCGAGGCGGTGATGACGAAATCGTTCGCATAGATCTCACTGTCGCTGCCGCCGACCAGGATACCCGAACCCTGCTCGGGCAGGAAGCGGTTGTGGTGGATCCGGCTCGCCTGGCCAGCGCCCAGGCTGTAGTGGTTGACCACCTTCTGCTTGTTCACGAACAGGTTATAGGCGACCTCGGCATTGGCCCCCTGGATGCTCAATTGGCCCTGGCCACCGATGAACTCGTTGTGGGTGATCAGCGACCCGACTGCACCGCCGGTCAGGTTGACGCCGTAGTCTGCCTGGCGATGGCGGTCGATGATCCACGGCGAATCCAGTTCTGTCCTGGAGTTGGTCAGCGAGCCGGAGGCGAAGCGCATGGCGTTGGCGTTGATGCCGGAGGAGATGACGCGCACATTGTTGATTGCGAGACTGACTCCCGCGGCGGTGGATTGCAGCCCCCAGGTCCTGATTCCCGGGGAGCCGCAGCGAATGGTCCCGTTGCGCACGGTGACGGTGCCGCTCCCGGTGACCAGCGGAGCCGAGGCGGCGCGGACCGGATCGACCAGCGACGACCATTCGAAGAAGGCGGTGTCGTCGCCATCGAGGACGCTCTTGTAGTACGCCCACGGCATGACGTCTCCGACCACGCCGATACCGACATCCAGCGCTGGTCGGATATCGACATCGTCGATGATGCATTCGCCGCCGATGGCCTTTACCCGGATGCGATAGGAACCGGCTGGACGGTTGAAGAGCAGGGCGAAGACCACGCCTCCGCCGAGCTTTGGCGAGCGGTTGAGTTCCGGACACGTCTGGCGTGCTCCGAATGGCGTGTTGAGGATGCAGGTGACGGGATTGCCGACCGCGTCCTCGACCCGCACATCGACGACCATGGTCTGTGCCGCCACCGCCACCTGGGCATAGTATGCGCGATTTGCGACCGGCAGGGTGATGTATGGCGAGATGATCTCCTCGCCGCTGGGCAGCACGCAGGCGTTGTTGCCGACCATCGGATTCAACCAGCGCCGGTCCTCGGCTCGGGCATGGGGGGCCAGGCTGAGGTTCCAGCCGGAGAGCCCATCTTCGAAACTCCCGTTCGGCACCTTCCGGTAGTCCGCTGCGGCATAGGTGACGGTGTGCCCGTTCAGATCGAGGACGACATTCTTGCCAAGGAAGAGTGCGCTTCCTGCCGCTGAGATGTCCTGGGTCAGCACATAGGTCGTGCCGGCTGTCGCGTAGATGCCTGGCCCGGTCACCGCGACTTCGCCGACCAGCAGCGCTCGCGGTTCCACCTCATGGTAGCCGTCCACGGCGAGTATGCAGCTGGTCGCGCAGACGAGCAGTAGGATCAGATGGCGCATGGGCGCCAAAGCTACGTATCCGGGGACCCGAAATCCATGCTTGGGACTGCTTGTCCCATGTTGCTGACTGCTTGAATCTGCTAGACGCCCCACTCGTTCTTCAGGATCTCGAGGACCTGACCGAACGTGAGTCGCTTCTTGGCGACCAAGGTCATGTTGCGGTCCTGCAGGTAGTGGAACTTGAGGTACCATTCGCCGGTCCACTTGCCTTCCTTCGGGTCGCGGCGGGGCGAACTGTAGACTTTGTCCATCAGTCCGCCGCGCGCCACGCCGACGCCGTCCTTGATCGTCGCAAACGCTCCAACCAGGTCGGTGAGCGTGTTGCCCGGAACGAAATCCGCCGCGCGTTCGGACAGGGCCTGGATGGTGGCCTGCACCGGGAACAGACCACGGTATCGCGCGCCCGGAACATATCGCCCGATAGCCATGTAGATCTCAGGCAGGGCCTCGATGCGATTGTCGATGCACTTGGCTTTGCGGTTGATCAGGAAGTTGACCACATCCGGTTTGGTACCGATCAGGATCAAGGGCGGAATACCGGCGCCGGCTTCGCTGAACAGGTAGTTGCCGCCGGTGGAGGTCGTGCTCGCACCACGCAGTTGTCCGCGATCCTCGATCACGGCGGAACCGACCTTGTGCACCTGACCTGACCATTGGCGATACATGATGGCTGCCATGTGGGTCTCGACTTTCTCAGGTTGCCTGGTTTACGACTGTCGTGATGTACAAGTTCCAGCTGGCGCGTCCATCCTGACCATGGCTCTGCCGGAACGGGTAATCCACGATGGCGACCTATGGCATTTCGCTTGCATAGGAGGGGACTTTCCCGTCGCCCCCCCAGTCGTGTCCGGCGACAGTCACGGTCATCGGCAGTGAGCCGAACAGGTTCCGCAGCATAAGCGCGAGATCAGCATCCACAGGCGGATCATCGCCAGGCAGCGCCAACACGGTCAGTTCCAGGCTGGCGTCGGGCCGCTGCACCAGGCGATGGCGCAGCAGATGGAAGCGGCGCAGTTCGCGCGAGACATCCACCGTCGCCACCGTCCCGCCGTCAGCAGCGATCAGGCGCACTGGCGCGCGGCCCTCCAGGTCGATCAGGCGCGGCCGCGGATCGCCGCAGGCGCAGGAGTCGCGGCGTAGGCTGGCGCGGTCGCCGGTGCGGTAGCGCCACAGCAGCAGGTTCGGATTGCGCCCGCCACTGACCGTGACCTCGCCGCGCACGCCGTCGGCGCAGGGCTGGCCGAGGTCGTCCAACACCTCGACGAAGACGTCGGGCGGCAGGATGTGGTGATGACCCTGCGGGCAGCGCCAGGCCAGCGGACCGGTCTCGTTGAGCGAGTAGATGTCGACGGCCGAGCAGCCGAAGACCGCTTCGAGCCGCTCGGCCAGGGCCGGTGGCAAGGGCATGGCGGTCGAGATCAGCCCCTGCGGATGTAGTCCGGTATCAGCCAGTTGCAGCAGCGCGGCAAAGGCATCGGGATCGCCGGTGTAGACCGTGCTGTCGTGGTCGGCGAGGAAGCGCCGCGCGCTGCCGGGCTGGGGCCAGTCGCTGGCGCTCAGGTTGAGCTTGGCGTGCAGGCCCTGGTCCCACAGCGCGCACACCGTGGCGTAGCGGATGGTCCGGCGCTGCGCGCACAGCAGCAGGCAGGCGGCGCGGTCCGGAGTGAAGCGCAGCTGGACGCCGCGAGCGGCGAGCGCGGTGGCGTAGAGCGGCTCGTAGGCGGCGCAGGCGGCCGGGTGGTGCGGGACGATGATCGGATGGCCGGTGGTCCCGGAGGTGCCGTGGCAGACCAGTCGGCTCCAGTCGGCGTCATCGGGAATCCAGTCCGACGGTCCGGCTGCCAGATCGGCCCGGCAGGTGGTCGGCAGATCCTGCCAATCGCGTTCGAGGTCGGCCGCAGGCGGCAGCAGGCGGCGCAGGATCGGCGTACGCGGGATGGCTGCCGCCAGGGTCTGCAGGAGCGATCCGGATACGCGGTCATCGTTCGCCGAGGGCTTGGCCAGAGCAGCGGCAAATGCCGCAAGTCCTGGAAGGTCCTCGGCGATCACGCGGTTGCCGCAGAAGTAATCCCACGGCGGGGCGTCGGGGTGCTCGATCATGGCGCGCAGGCGGTTCGCGGCCTCCGCTGTGATCAGCGGACAGCGCGCGCGCAGCTCGGCCGGAACCGGGTCGTTCACTCGCGGCCCATTTTCGAGGCGGCCTCCTCCTCGGCGGCCTTGCGGCGCAACGCCTCTTCGCGGCGCTGGCGCTCCTGCCGCTCGGCCGCCAGACGCACGAGATGCTGGCGCTCGACCGAGTCGACCTGACGCAGGCGCTCCGCCGCCTCCTCCTCGCTTTCGCCGGCAGGTCGCCGGCCGAGGGCGCGCAGGCAGCGGCGCACCAGTTCTTCGCGGCGGTCCTCCTCGGCGTCGAGGCGAGCGACGCGGACCAGCGCCGACACCGCCGGCAGCTCCTGCAACAGCAGACGGCCGAGCCCCGCGGCGCTGTCGCTGCCCTGGCGCAGCGCGGGATGCCAGCAGACGTGACAGGCGGCCATGATCCACGCGGTGCGCTCGGCATCGTCGGTCTTCCCGACCGCAGCCATCAGCCGTTCGTCGGGCGCGGCTCCGCACAGCGTCTCATGCAGGTCGCGCACCACCGCAGGTGCCATGGCCCTCCACGCTTTGGCGGCGGCAGCATCGCTAGGCGGGCGCATGTCTGCCGGTCGGGCGGCGGTCCAGGCGAGCAGATCGGGCAGGGGGAGGTCGCTCATCGGGTGGTCGCCATCTTGCGTTGGTAGGCTTCGCGGACGAAGGCACGGGCGAAGGCGATCAGGCTCTCCCAATCGGCCACCGCGTGGATGCGCCAGCCGAGGGCTTCGAGTTCCGGACCCGGGGCCCAGTTCTTGATCCGCGGCAGGTTGAGCACCAGCGTGCCGCCGCCGCCGGCCCGTTGCAGCGCGGCGGTGGCGATGGTCGCCCCGGGGGTGCCGTGCTCGTCGTTCTGCAGCATGGTATCGACGCCGTCATCGCTGATCACCACGACGTGCACCGGCGGTTCGCCAGCGCGGCGGTTGGCGTAGGTGTCGCGCAGCACGTGCAGGGGGAAGGCGGTCGAGCCGCTCAGGTAGCCGCAGACCACCGCGAGCAACTGCGACTCGTCGCGGATGAAGCCCTTGGTGGTGGTGAACTGCCGCGGGCCGGACCACAGCGTCGCCTGCACCCGCGCCCCGGCGCGCAGGGCGCTGAGGGTGAGGATGGTGCCGGCCAGGGCGAGATGGCTGGTGCTGTGCGAGGGGTCCGGCATCGAGCCGGAGCAGTCGATGTAGATGTCGAGATCGACGGGGGCGGGATCAGGTTCACGTCCGGGCGCCATGCCCTCGACCCGGCGCAGCGAGGTGATGCCGGGGATGAGCACACCGTTGCGACCCAACGTCCCGGCCAGATCGAGGTCGCCGATGTCGTCGCCGATCTCCCAGGTGGCGAAGCCTTCGGGGTGCGGCTCGCCGTGCGGCGAGGCGTGGACGGTGGGAAATGGCAGCAGGTGCGGCATGGCCCGCTCGCGGTACCAGCGCGCGACCAGTGCGTCGCGGTCGAGGTCGATGCCCAGAGCGCGCAGGGTCTCGCCGAAATCGAAGGGTTCGCGGTGCTGACCGTTGGAGGAACTCTTGCCAGAGCCGCCGCGCGGTGGCTGGCGTCTGTCCTTGGTGCCGAAGGCATCGCCGTTGGCCTCGTCGAAGGCGGCATCGAGTTCCTCGTCGCCCTCCTCGTCGCCGATCCCGGTGAGTCCGTCGATGCGGTCGCTGGCGCTGGCCGGACGCCGCAGGTCGTGCAGGGCCGACAGCGCCGACTCCTTGGCCCGCTGCCGTTCCTTCAGGTAGGGATGGATGATGGCGGCGAAGCGCCGCACACCTGCGAGCCAGCGCACGGCGTAGTGGCGGACGATGCGCGCGAGCAGGAAGGCGTCGGCGTCGATCTCGGCGTCGCCAGCGCCGGCGAGATCGCCTGCAGGCAGACGCCACAGCTCCTCGTACGTGCGCAGGTAGACCGTCCACAGGCGGTCGCCGTCGCGACCGAGCCGGCGGTAGACCTCGTCGATGCGCAGCGCGTGCTGGCGCTTCAGCCGATCGTTGATCAGCAGGTCGGCGTAGAGGTTGGCGGCCAGCCGCCAATCGTCGACGTCGAGGTCGGGCAGGCTCTTGCGCAGGGCGGCGAGGCAGCGGGCGTGGTCGGCGAGGTTGCCCGGCACCGCGATGTGGTGGCCGACCTCGTGGGCGAGGATCTCGGGCGCGAGGTCGTTGAGTTTGCGGCTGCGCACCTGATCAAGGTTGACCACCACGCGCTGATCGCTGAAGCGGATCATGGCGATGCTCTCGCTCGCCTCCTCGGTCCTGGCCTGCTCGGTTTCGCAGAGCAGCGGATCAGCCAGTTGGGTGTAGCGCGACCAGGTCGCCAACGCCTGCGGCCAGGCGGCGAGCCAGCGCTCGGCCAGGCCGTCGCCGCTCACACCGGCTCCACGATGCGGATGCGGAAGCTGTCCGGCCTGGTGCAGGCGAGCACGCCTGGCTGCAGCAGCACCCACGACGAGCAGCCACTGATGAGCGGCTTGGCCCTGGCCGGAGTGCCGGCGGAATCGGCGTCAGGCAGGCAGCGCCAGCCGAAACCATCGGCCGCGATGCGATGGCGGACGGCGCCGCATTGCACATGCAGGCTGTGTCCCTGCGATGTGCTCAGCAGCAGTGGCGGCACGGCGAAGGGCCCGCCGAAGCCGGTGAAATCGCCGATCTGCGCAAGCACGGCAGCTGCGTGTCCCGGACGCCGCCAGGCATTCGCGTTCAACTGGGTGAGGGCGCCGGCCAGCTGGGCTTCAGGCAGAGCCAGGGCTGTAGCGGCGGCGGCGGGCGGCAAGCTGGAGGCGATGGCCAGGGCACGCTGGCGCAGTCGCGGCTCGCCGAGCCGCCACGCGAGCACTGCGCCGGCCTCCAGCAGCCGCTCCGGCGGGCAGGTCGACGCCAGAGCGGGGAGCGTCGTGGCGAACGCGAGTCCGCTGCCGCCGAGGTTGCCAGCGGCGTTGCTGAAGGCGGCGAGCAGTTCCGGACGGGCGTTCAGCGTCGGTGCGAGATCTGGCAGGGCGTCGAGCAACCGGCTCTGCGCATCGCACGTTGCGACGGCTGGCAGCCGGCTCTGCGCCGCGAGCAGCAGCACGAGGTCAAAGGTGGCCTGCAGCACAGCATCGCTGGCCTGCTTCACGCACAGCGCCGGCAGCAGGCGATGCAGCCAGGCCGACAGCAGCGAGCCGTCCGGCCTGCCGCCCAGATGCCGGGCCAGTCGCACGCGCTGGTTGAGGCCGTCGTGGTTCCTGCGTAGCCAGTCGGCGGCCGGTCCGGCGATCACGCGCCGTCCTTCCACCGCCGCCAGCGCAGGTAGTTGGAGTAGCGCTGATGATAGTATTTCAGCTTGAGCACGTCGGTGGCGACGTGGGCGTACAGCTTGGTGCCCTGGGCGAGGCGGCCGAGCAGCAGTTCGATGCGGTCGAGTTCCTTGCGCACACCGGCTTCGTCGAGGCCCTCCAGTCCACGGGCGAAGGCGGCATCGACCTCGGCCAGGGGATCGGCGCGATCGAGGTCCAGGCGGTCGTATTCGGCGCAGGCGGCGTCGAAGGCCTGGCGCAGCCAGGCGATGCGGTCGATGCGCATGACACCATTCTCGGTCTGGTCGAAGAAGGCCGAGGTCGGGTTCTGCACCAGCTTCTCGTGCAGCACCCAGGGCACGATCTGGCGCAGGTCGTCGAGGCCGACCTCGTCACGGCCGCGGAACCAGGCCATGGTCTTGGCGAAGGTCAGCACGGTCATCAGCGAGCGGACCGACAGACCGTTCTCGGTCTGGCTGCACAGGCACTTGGCCTTGTCGCGGCCGCAATCGGCGGCGCATACCGCCGAGACGGTGCGGCCGGCGAGCTTGATCGTGTCCTTGGTCTTGTACTCGATCTCGGTCGCGGCGAGGTCGCAGAAGCCGAACTGGCTGGCGAAGAACTCCAGGCGCCGGCGCACCGGCGTCGGAATCGGCACGCTCAGGATCTGGCGATAGGCCTGGTCCAGCTCGGCGACGCTGAATACCAGTTCTGGCGGCAGCATGGTTTCCGGACGGATGCGGTCCTCGATCCGGCCGAGCAGCTCGCCGAGGAAGCGTGGATTGAAGTCGAGCGCCTTGATCGTGACATCGATGCGGTCCTTCAGCGCTTCGATCACCTGGTAGGTGCCGCCGCCGAGATCATCGTTGGCGGTGAGGAACCAGGCGCTCTCCGGCGATTCGACCACTTGGCCGAGGACCTCGGCGTAGCCGTCGCCGAGCAGGGTGAGCAGGGCCGATTGGGTACGGGTGGGGATGCGATTGTACTCGTCGACGATCTTCACCCGCATGCCGATCCATTCGCGCCAGGAGATGCGGATGTCGGCCTGCTCGTCGGCGTTGACCAGCGATTTGGGCAGCGGCGAGCCGAGCAGGTCGGACACCGTCATCTGCGGCTGGCCGTGCTGGATGGCGCGATGCAGGGTCGGCAGGTCGTAGCCGGCGAGCAGCCCCATCAGCACCGCGGTCGCGGTCTTGCCGCGGCCGGGCCCGCCGACCAGCAGAGCGCGCTTCCTGGCCACGAAGGTCAGCAGCGGCAGCAGGGCGAACGAGGAATACGACTGCTCGGTGGGCAGGCGGACGGTGGTGCCGGCGCCGCCGAAGCGGAACGTGCGCGGCGCGCTGCTGTCGAAGTGCAGATCGTAGTAGGGCGTGATGATCGCGTGGTTGACGATCCAGAAGTAGGCTTTGCGCAGCTTGTCGTCGAGCGCGACCTCGGAGCCGGGCGCGTCCCCGGCCTGCAGGCCGGCCGGCCCCTGGTACAGGTCCTGGATGTCGAAGCCGTCGTCGCGCTTGCGGCCCGCTCGCGGCAGGGTCGGCGAGGCACTGACGTGGCGAAGGGAATCTGCAGGTCCGGGCATGCTCAGGTCCGCCAGTCGGTGGGTTGGCTCACGGGACTGACTGTAGGGGGCCAGCCCAGGGCGCCACCCTCGGATGGACTACACCTTGGGCCGGTTGCGCAGTTCCACCTGTCTCGCCTGCCATGCGGCTGCCACCGCGGAGCTGTCCATGTTCTGCAGCTGCGGCCAGCGGATCTGCGGGTCGAGGTAGTAGCCCTCGTGGATCTCGGCGATGAAGCGGAGCGTCTGGTCGACGAAATCCGACGTCCGGGGATGCGATATGCACAACGGATCCTGCCTGAACGCCGTGAACACGTCATCCAGGCAGCATTCGTGCAGGATGAGCAGGCGCGTGAGCTGGAAGATGGCCTCGTTCTCGTCGCCTTCGTGCAGGGCCAGCCGGGCCAGGGCGAGGCCGGGACCGGAGTAGAAGCCCTGTCCATCGCGTTCCGCCTCCTGGGCGAGGAGGCGGATGATTGCCAGCGGTGGCTTGGGGACGTCGAGTGGAGACGCCAGAACCCGGATGAGGAACTCGACGTATTGGATCAGGCTGGAGAAGTTGTAGCGGGCGGTGTCGAGGTGGTCGGCCCACCAGGTGAGGGCTTGGCGGAGATGGAAGGCCGCGGCTGCGGAATCGCCCTGTCCGGCCGCGATCACCGACATGGCCTCGTGGCATTCGCCGATGTACAGCACCTGCATGCCGGATCCCGGCTCTCGGGACAGGATGGCGGCGAAGTGCGGCATCGCCGCCGCCACCAGGTCCAGGCGGCCGAGCAGGACGCCTTCGTGATGGAACAGGTGGCCGGCCTCGGTGGTGCCGGACCACGAGGCCCCATCAGCGGGCTGCACCGCCTTGGCCCGTTCCAGCCAGACCAGGTAGTCGGCCTGCGGGAACAACGCGGGGTCGAGCTTCTTCCAGGCGAGGTGTTCGCGCAGATGCTTGAAGTCCTGCACCAGCCGGAAGGCCGCAGCCGCGCTGCGGCAGTGCCGTTCCATCAGCTTCCGGAGCGCGGCCTGGGCTTCGGCTCGCTCGGCCGCGATGTCTGGCGATTCCCCTGCCAGGGGCGTGTGGACCAGGCTGAGCAGCAGGCCCCAACCCGTCTCGGAGGCGACCTCGACGGCGGTCGTCGCCGCCGCCAGGGCCAGGCGCCAGTGCTCGAGGTTCCGCTCCGGCCAATGCTCCGCCAATTGCTGATGCACCAGCGCCCGGGACCGGTGGAGGTCGGCGGCAGCGCTGGCCGGCGAGCCGGGCGGGAGGTGGGAGAGATGCTGGGCGATCGCTTCCAGCGCCCGCTCGGCATGTCCGGCCACCTCCGTGTCGCCACGGGCGATGGCGTCATCCAGCAGCAGCATCCGGCATTGGCAGCGCTCGTCCCACAGCGGCGTATGGAGCAGCTGTTCGGCTTTCGCGATGATCGGCAGCAGCAGGGCGAATCCATCCGGCAGAAGTTTGCCGCAGGCGGCATCGTAGTGCAGCATCGAGAAGAGCGACAGGTAGCCCTCATGGGCCAGCAAGGCCCGCTCCTGCTGATCGTCGCTTCCGGCCAGCCGTTCGCAGTGTTCGTCGAGTGCATCCAGGTCGTAGTCGCCCGCCAGCCGCCCATATGGCGAGGCCAGGATCGCCCGTTCGCCCCGCGTCGGCAGAACGGTCTCCAGGAAATGCCGGTCGATCCGCTGCTCGGAAACGATGTCGAGGAGATCCTGGTTCGGGTAGAACGTATCGGAGTCGATGCGGTACAACGTGCCGTGCTGCGCATCGCCGGCCGGCAGTGAGCGGAGCCACGCCATCGCACCCTGGAGGTCGCTGATGTGCAGGCTCCCGTCTGCCCGCTTCACGATGAACAACGGATAGGAGCTGACATCCACGGCGCGTTCGCTCACAGTCTGGCCGGGCCGCAGCTTCGGGTGGCCCGCCAGACGCTCGTCGAAGGCGTGGCTGTCCTTGGCGATGCCGATGATCCTGCCGCCGGCAGCATCGTTCAATTCGGTGATGTACATGCGCTTCCCCACGTCCGTCTAGCGGGTGCGGCCAGGAGGGGAAGGGAGCCGCTCCGGATTGCCAGGAACCGCCGCGGAGTACCCGAATCCACCCGCCGACCGGCTGGCGCCATGCCCCAGCGCTGGTACAAGCCCACCCCGAGGACCACGCCATGCCCGCCCGCATCATCGACGGCAAGATCATCTCCGAGCAGGTCAACGCCGAGACCGCCACCGCTTCCGCCGCCCTGCACGCCTCGCGCGGCGTCCGCCCGGGCATCGCCGTCGTGCTGGTCGGCGAAGATCCGGCCTCGCAGGTCTACGTCGGCAGCAAGGAGAAGAAGGCCAAGGACCTCGGCTTCCACTCGCTGAAGATCGTCCTGCCCAAGGAGACCTCGCAAGCCGACCTGCTGGCGGTGATCGCCAAGCTCAACGCCGACCCGGCGATCCACGGCATCCTGGTGCAGTCGCCGGTGCCGAAGCAGATCGACGAGCGCTCCGTCATCCTGGCGATCGATCCGGCCAAGGACGTCGACTGCTTCCATCCGTTCAACGTCGGCAAGCTGCTGATCGGCGACACCGACGGCTTCCTGCCCTGCACGCCGTGGGGCGTGATGGAGCTGCTGCGGCGCAGCGGCATCGACGCGGCGGGCAAGCACGCGGTGGTCATCGGGCGCTCGACCATCGTGGGCAAACCGATGCTCGCCCTGCTGATGCAGAAGGCGGCCGGCGCCGACGCCACGGTCACCGTCTGCCACTCGCGCACCCCCGACATCGGCGCGTTCACCCGCCAAGGCGACATCGTCGTCTCCGCCATCGGCAAGGCCAACTTCCTCACCGCCGACATGATCAAGCCCGGGGCGGTGGTGATCGACGTCGGCATCAATCGCATCGTGGACGCCAGCACCAAGAGCGGCTTCCGCCTGGTCGGCGACGTCGCCTACGCCGAGGTGGCGGCCAAGGCCAGCGCCATCACCCCGGTGCCGGGCGGGGTCGGTCCGATGACCATCGCCATGCTCATGCGCAACACGCTGCGCGCCTGCCGGCGCGCCAACGGCCTGCCTGCTGAGGGCTGATGCCTTGCCTGCCGGCGGGACGCCGGCGTTCCGGGCGTCGCTGCCTGCCGGCCGCTCCAATGTTCGAGCATTGAAGCGGCGACGCCCGGATTGCCGGTGTCTCGCCGGCTCGAACAATGTCATTTCGATGACAGCACATGGCCTCCGGATGGGTTGCGGGAATGCTCCGCGGATGCAACGTCACAACGCCGCGGCCAGTACATTCAAACCTAGACGCCCCATGCGCTTGCCTT
>JALHRW010000106.1 GCA_022841245.1 Planctomycetota bacterium | reverse complement strand
GGCGAGGCCGACGCGGCGCGGGTGCCGTGCTCGGCAGCCAGGCGCAGGATGCGCGCGCCGGCGACCGCGGTATCGGCCAGCGGCTTGTCGATGAACACCGGCTTGCCGCAGGCCGCGACGCGCTCGAACCACGACAGGTGCAGGGTGGGATCGTTGATCTCGAGCATCACCGCGTCGGCGTCGCGCAGCAGGTCGTCGAGGTCGGTGGCAAGGCGCACGCCCCAGGCCTTCAGCTGGGCCTGGCGCTGGTCCTGGCCCGACTCGGCCTGGAACGGCGAGGGGAAGCGCAGGCACGCGGTGGCGCGCAGGCCGGGGACGCGCTGCGCCTCCGCGCAGTCCGGCGCCTGCATGCGCCGGGGGAATTCGACCGAGTGGCTGGTGTCGAGGCCGAGGATGGCGACGCGGATGGGATCGGGCATGGCTAGGTGTCTCCGTTGCGCCGCAGCGGCGCGACCAGGGTGTGCTGGGGGCCGTCGTCGCGCCCCTCGATCAGGGCGCGCAGGCGATTCACCGCGGCGACGTGCATGTCTGTCTCGCGCTGGATGAAGCTGGTGACCTCGACGCCCCAGATCTCGGCGCCGAAGTCGTTGTCGAAGTCGCTGTACCACAGGTCCTGGCGCCAGCGCAGCGCATGCCGCCGCACCCAGGCCATCACCGCGCCGGTGTGGCGCCGGCTGTCGGCGACCAGCAGCAGCGGCCGCGCCGGATCGGGGGTCAGCGTGCGCTCGAGCACGGCCAGCGACCCGTCGAAGTCCTCCGGCATGGCGATCTGCTCGTGGAAGCGCTGGCGCGCGCGGCAGGCGGCTATGAAGCCCTCGGCGCGGTACTGCGTCACCAGGCTGAACTTGGCGTCCCGGCGCAGCAGGTAGGGCCTGGCCTGCGGCAGCAGGTCGAGGCGCTCGGCGGTGATGCCGAGGTAGGCGCCGTGGTGGTCGGTGGCGACGCAGGCCATGCCGGGGACGGTGCGGTTGATCGCCACCTGCGGCACCGCCGCGGCCAGCTCGGCGGCCCAGGCCAGCGCCGGCGCCTCGGGCCGGTTCCACAGCAGCCCGTCGAAGGCGTGCAGCGCGCGGCGTCCGCCGGCGCTGGCGACCTGCTTGTAGCCGAAGCCGGTGACCGCCGCGTCGAGGCTGGCGATGTCGCGTTCGGGCAGCGGCGAGCCGATGACGGCGATGCGGTGGGCGCGGCCGGTCGAGCGCACCCAGGTGCCGGCGCCCTGCCGGGTCTCGACCACCGCGTCGCGGGCGAGCAGGCTGATCGCACGATCGATGGTGGCGCGGGCGACGCCGAAGCGGCGCATCAGCTCGCCGCGCGAGGGCAGCGGCTGCCCGGCGGGATGCTCGCCCCGTTCGATCAAGCAGCGCAGCTCACGGGCGATGCCGATGGCGCCGGTCGGCTTGGCGGCCATTCAGAGGAACCGGTCGAAAAAGGCGTACATCTGCTCGTTCGATGCCGCGGTGGGCTGGTGGCCGGTGCGCGCGGTCATGCCGATACGCCCCTCGGCGCCGAGCAGGCGGTAGACCTCGGCAACGCGGTTGAGCGCCCGCCAGTTGGCCGGCGGGTCCTGCTCGCCGCCGGAGACCAGGAACGGACGCGGCGCCATCAGCGCCATGATGCAGGGCAGGTCGAGGCCCTGCTCGATCATGGTGCGGTAGGGCCCGGTGCGCGGATTGGCGGCGGTGACCACGCCGGGCTCGCGGCGGGCCGGCGGCTCGGCGCCGAGGTACCACGGCTCCCAGTAGTTGCAGTTGGGGTCGGCCTCGTTGAACACCACGCCCGGATCGTTGAACACGGCGCAGCGGAAGCGCTCGTTGAAGGCGGCGGCGAAGAGCGCCCATTTGCCGCCGAAGGAGAAGCCGGTGATGCCGATGCGCTGCGGGTCGACCTCGGGGCGCGCCGCCAGCACGCGGCGGAGGTGCTCGGCGGTCCAGCCGAGGCGGTGCAGCGGCTGCAGCGGCACCGCGCCGGGGGCGAGCAGCGGCTCGGCATCGCGCGGACGTTCGCCGATCCCGGTGTAGCCGACCGCCAGGGTGACGTAGCCGCGCCGGCACAGGTCGTAGGCGTTCGCCCGCAGGTTGGTGACCATGCGGCCGGTGTCCTTCTCCGGCGCCTGCGCATCGACCAGCGCATCGGGCCCGTAGAAGACGTTGAGCACTGCCGGGGCGCGCTCGGCCAGGCGGCGGTGCGGCAGCAGGAGGATGGCGCGGACGGGCCGGCCAGGCTCGGCCTCCACGCTCAGCTCGATCCGGGTCATCTCGGCATCCGCGCTGCGCGCGGTCTCGCGCACCGCCGGCTCGTCCAGCACGGGCGGCCAGGTCCCGATCAGCGCCTGCCAGCGGGCGACGATCTCGGCCCGTCGGGCCGGCCACTCGGCGGCGGAGGCCACCGAGTGGCCGTCAGCGAAGCGCAGCAGCGTGGGATGCAACCCGACATCGTCCACGTACGGCGGCGGCGGGCTGAGGAACGGGACGATCGCCGCGCCTGCCCCGTCCGCTGCACCAGGATGCTTGCCTGCAGATCCCGAACAACATGAGCGACAACGGCGGCATGCCCACCTGGTCCACCTTCGTCAGCGTGCCGCAGCCGCGACGGGAGACGCAGGCCGCCGACGACCCGGCCACGCCCCTGGTCGACGAATCGACGCCTGGCCCTGAGCACATCCTCGACCAGAACCGGTGGCGACGGGGATTGGGCGCTGCCTACCAGGCCTACCTGGCCGGCGATCTCGGCGACTACGAGGATCTCGTGCGCAACGCGCGTCCGATCCTCAGCGGCTGCTCGGGGCTGCGCATCGAGGTGGTCGACCAGGCGGGAGGCGTGCACGCCGCCGACGGCCTCAGCGATGGCAACTGGGCGGCCGCCGGATCCTTCGCCGACGGGGGCCTGGCCAGCCGCTCCTTCAACCCTGACGACAGGCCCGGCCTGATCCGCCTGCGCTTCACCCTCGGCGACAGCCAGACCGCCATGTTCACCTACAGCTTCAGCTGCTCCACCCCGCATCCGCTCTCCTACTGAAGGCCTGCGCATGAACACGCTCCGTTCCGGTTCGGCGCTGCTCCTCAGCCTCGGCTTGGCCGCCATCGCAGCCATGGTCGGCTTCGCCTTCCTGCGCTCCACCTCGCGACTGGTCATGTCGGGGCCCAGCGAGGTGCTCGTCGGCCTGGCCCGGGACGCCGCCCTCAGCGGCGTGGCGCATGCCGGCGAGCAGATCCTCCTCGACTACAACGCCGCCAGCCTGCCGGTGGCGACCAGCGGCGGCGCCGCCACGGTCTCCGCTGCGCCGACGTTCCTCGATGGACCCTATCGGGCGCCGTTCGTCTCCTTCGACAAGCCCAACCGGCTGCGCAGCACCCAGGATGGCAGGCCGCTGGCGGGCGACGACGTTCCGGAGGAGAACCACCTGCTGCTGCCGTTCATCCGCAAGAGCAAGGATCATGTCACCTCCTGGCATTCGACCCTCGGCATGATGATCTACGACGGGCGGGGCCGCTATATCGAGGTCGGCTATGCCAATGTCAGCCGACCGGGCCCGGCAGCGGCGACTCCCGTCCCGGTCGCGCCGCTGCGCTTCACCGACTCCGCCGCAGCTGCGCCCGAACGCAGCGAAGGCCTCTTCCTCGATGCCGCGCTGCGGCGGTTGACCAGCGGAACCGCGGAGCAGCAGCGCCAGACGGCCCGCTACCGCCTGCGCTATGCCGTGGGCGTCGAGGATCTGCAGGGTCATCTGCTGTCGAACCCGATGGCCGACATGGACTGGGACTGGCAGCATCCCGGCAATGCGTACCGCCAGCCGCCCCAATGGCTGGACTCCTCGGCCTATGCCTGGCAGAACATGATCGCCTGCTCGTTCAATGGATCGATGGCGACGACCGCCTTGCGCATGGGCCATGTCTTCCGCGGGCGGGGCAGCGCGACCAACGGCGACCGGCAATGGCAGGCCGGCGATCCGCGCTTCGGCTACCCGGCGATGATGTTCCGCTCCGCGCGCGAACCCGAGCCGAACGACAACTACGGCCGGATGCACTGGGGCTTCTTCACCTATCGAGGCGATGATGCCGTGGGCGTCACCGGCAACCCGAACCGCGGCGGCATCATCTACCGGCATCTCAACACCCGTGATCCGCGTTGGGCCGCCATCGATCCGGACGCCAACGGAGGCCGGATCCTGACTCCGATCGGCACGCGCGTCTCCGCCAACGAGGGCTTGCGCACGCCGACCTACTCCCACGCCCTCATGGGTCCGCAACTGTCGTGGTTCAGCCAGTACTTCTCGGTGCAGGGGCTGATGCAATGGGGTGGGACCGGGAACTGGTCGCACCTCGACGGCACCGACACCTCCTCGCGGCATTGGGCCTACCAGCGCTCGCGCTTCCTCACCGTTCCGACCCCGTTCGGTCGCGCGGTGCAGGCCGCGGCGCCGGCGACGGCATGGTACCACGGCAAGGTCCAGACGCCCTGGCTGGTCAACGCGCTGACCGCGGCGCCGCAGACCGTTTCGCAGATGCTGCTCGGCTACCTCTACCCGGAGGTGAAGCAGTACCACTACAACCGCGAGTACTACTACGACAAGACGGGGGAGAACACCGTCACCAACGCCGATGGCACGCATACGACCTACGACGTCTACACCTTCTCGACCGCGGTCAGTCCCAACCCCACGGTCGTCGACATCGACAAGTCCGGCCCCGGGCCGCTGGACCTGCTCAACGACCAGCTCGGCAGCGGCTTCGCCGACTTCCCGGCGCCGTCGACCATGCTCGGCGCGCAGCGGATCAAGCCCGACTACTACCAGGATCCGCCGGATCCGCGGCCGGTCGCCCAGCGCTATCCGGGTCCGCTCTGCCGCGGCGATTCCGCCGTGGCCGGACAGGGTTCCGATGATCTGGGCAAGGCGATAGACACCGATGCGCAGGGCAGCGGGCTGTGCACGCACACCGGCGTTCCGCTCATCATCTACGGCACCGGCGATGACGACCGCTACGATCTCAACGGCACGGTCGCGCCATGGCGGAAGCGCTACATCGTCACCAAGGTCGACCCCAGCGTCGCATCCATGCGCCACAGCTACATGTGGGACCTCGCCTACGGCTTCACCCAGGCCATCGCCTTCATGCGCGCCACCTGGGTGCAATACCCCAACGTGGTGTTCGATCCACGGAGCGGCTTCGCTCCGGTGACCCTGCGCGACTGCACCGGCTACGCCTCGGCCGAGGACCTGGATCGGCTCCTCCTGCGCCAGCTCGGCGAGAACTTCCTCGATCCGGGAACCCGGTGTCCTGATCTGCCGATCCTGCAGACGTTCAGCGCCGACGTCTACCCGACGTTCTCCATCACGAAGTCCATCCGCTACCAGGTCGCCGCCGCCCCGGTTTCGCACACCATCAGCAGTCTGGTGGCGGGCGATCTGATCGGAACCGCATCCGGCGTCAGCTCGGCCGAGCGCGGCAAGGTCATGGAGCGGCTGCTCAACGATTTCCGCCTGTCCTTCCTCGGCGCCAGTCCCCAGTACTGCGACGCCTTCCGTCCTCTCGACTTCGATGGCGACAGGCGGGTCCAATGCTCGGGCTACGCGGTCAATCCGGCGGCCTCTCCCGAGGAGCTGACCTACAAGACCGCACGCTGGCAGCCGGTCGAGAACCAGAGCCATCCCACCCTGGGTACGCTGCCAGGACGCGGCCCGGCCCTGACCGCCCTGCCCGTTCCCAGCCCGGCCATCTCCGACCGCGATCCAGCCTTCGGCAGCAATCCGTGGTTCTGCGCCACCGGCTGCTTCTTCGTCGGCAAGAGCCGCTACTTCCGCATCCTCTGCCGCGGCGAGGTCTTCGACAACTACCTGAACAAGCCGGTAGCGGCCCAGACGCTGGAATCGGTGCTGGCGGTCGATCCCGAGGCGCCGCTCCACCCGGCCCCTGGAAGGATCTCCACCGGCAGCCAGGTCCTGTTCCAGCGCTGGCATTACAACGATTCGGTTTCTGAACTTCCGAATCTGCAACGCTGACCCTCCAGCCCCGGGATCCCCATGCACACTCGCCCCGATGACGCCCAGGAGCCGAGCGACGCGCCCACGGCGGACGGCAGGTATCGGCCGCTGCCTGGCGGCGGGGGCAGGGACACGCTCCTCGACCGCCCCGTCGATGTGCGGGCCTGCGCCGCGGCGGCCTCCGGAGATCCGCTGGCGGAAGCACGGTTCCTCGCGCGCCTCCAGCATGCCGGGCTGCCGTGCGTGTACGACTGCACGCGCTCCGGCGCCGGCGCGACCCTGGTGCTGCAGCCGCTGCCAGGACCGACCCTGGCGGAGGCGCTGGCGCGGCGGGCAGGCGGGACGCAGGTCGCGGCCATAGCCGATGCCACGGCCTGCATCCTCACCTTCATCTCCATCTGCGACGCGCTGTCGGCTGCCCATCTGCGCGGGGTCGTCCACGGGGCCATCAGCCCGGGCATCATCGTGCTCGGCGATGACGGCCAGATCCGCATCGATGGATGGCACCAGGCCATGCGCGCCGTGGAGCGCCCGCTGACCAGGCGGTTCGTCGCCCAGGATGCGCAGCCGGGCGGGCCGCCCGACGGCCTGCAGCAGGACATCCGCGATATCGGGGCCTGCCTCTTCGCAGCCGTGGTCGGCGAAGTCCCGCCGCGCGACCGCGATGGCGGGCTGGCGACCGCTGGAGTGGCGTCAGCCGCCGGTGTCCACCCCGGACTGCTGCGCATTGTCGTCCAGGCGATGTCCTCCGATGCTGCCACCGGCTACCAGTCGGTGGCCGAGCTGCGCGCCGCCCTGATCGGACACCTCGCCGGTGCACCGGCCTTGGCGGAACCTGCGGGGATCGTCCGATGGTTGCGCGGCTTCGCTTCTGCCCATGCACGATCGCTCGCCATCGTCGCTACCCTCGGCCTCATCGCCGCAGCGGCCGTCCTGGCGACCAGCTGGTCCAGGTTGCAGCGCTACGCCGCCTGGGGTTCGCCGATCATCGAAGAGCGCTTCGAGGACGACGCGTGGGCAGCGCAGTGGGCGATGCGCGGCCGCTGGGAACGCAAGGGCGGCCGGATCGTCTCGCAGTCCGAGGCGGATTGCGCGCTCATCCTGCGGCGGCGGCTGACTCCGCCGGTGGCGATCGAGTACACCGGGCGATTCTCCGCCGCGGTCCACCCCGGCGACCTGTCGGTGTGGTGGTGCGAGGATGACGCGACCACGCTGCGCCCTGACCAGGATACCGACGACGCCCGCGGCTGGTTCATCCAGGCCGGCGCCTATGCGAACTCGTGGTGCTGCATCTGGCAGACGCCTGACCGGCTGCGCACCCAGGTCGGCGGCCTGGTCCTCGAACCGGATCGTGATTACCGCTTCCGGGTCGAGATCGGCACCGACTCCCTGCGCATGCTCATCGACGGCCGGCAGGTGCTCGAGCATCGCGAGCTCTTCCCCATCGGCTCGGGAACGATCGCGCTCTACACCTGGGATGCCGGCAAGTCGTTCGACGACGTGCGCATCTGGCAGAGCGCCGTCCCCAAGCTGATCTCGCCGCTGGCGATCGGCGATGAGGCCTACCGGGCGGGCCGCTTCGCGGACGCCGATGCCGCCTACGCCCGCGTCGCCGAGGCGCACCGCGGCAGTCCGCTGGGGATCGATGCGATCTACTACCAGGGCATGGCGCAGAGGCGCCAGGGTGCAGCCGTGCTGGCGCGCAGGACCTGGGATCAGCTGCCGCCGGGCGATCTCCGCCTGCAGGCTGGCGCACTCGTCATCGATGATCTGGTGGCGCAGGACGATATGGCGAATGCGGAGGATCGCTTCCGCAGCATGTGGCGCGATCATCCCGGCCTCCGCCCGCTGCTGCGGCAGCGATGGCAGGCCTGCGGCCAGCGCCTGATGCCATCGGCGGACCGCCGTCCGGAGGTGGTCGAGGCATGGCTCCGGCTGCGCGACGAGACCTTCGGCGACGACCGCGCCTCCGCCTGGCTGGTCGCCGACCTGCTCAACCGCATGGGCCGCTGGGACGAGACCATCCGGCGCTTCCCCGACGAGCGCCGGGCGGTGGCGCCGGCCCTGGTGGCCCTCGGACGCGGGGCCGAGGTCCTGGCGGCTCCGTGGAGCCTGCCCGACGAGCGCATCCGCGCGATGATCGGCCTGGGCGAGGTCGAGGCGGCGCTGAGCTCGCCCGATCTCCGCCGTGGCCTCCGCGCCAGCCTCCTGTGCAAACTCGGCCGGACCGAGGAGGCGGCCCTGCTCGCGCCCTATCCTGCACTCATCTATCTCGGTCGCGGCGAGGAGCTGCTGAATCAGAACAGCCCGAAGACGCTGGCCAACACCGTCCTCCTCGCGTCAGGACGCCTGCAGGAGGCCGCTGGGGCCGGCGCTGCAGGATTCCCCGGGTCCGGCCAGGATCCGCTGGCCTTGCTCCTGCTCGGGCGTCTCGACGAGGCGGAGCAGCTGCAGGCTGACACCCGGCTCCATCGGCTACTCGAACAGCTCACCCTCGGCGATCTCGCGGCAGCGCGTGCGCTGCGGCCTGGTGCAGAGCTGTCCTTGCGCCGGAACAACGCCACCGCCTTCGCCAGCTGGTTCGGCAAGTGCCCGGGGCTGGGCCTCGTCGACGTCGCCCTGGGCGAACCGGAGGCGCTGCGCCGGGCGCTCGAGCGTGGTGCCGTCG
Organism: Planctomycetota bacterium; assembly: GCA_022841245.1. Classification (GTDB taxonomy): domain Bacteria; phylum Planctomycetota; class UBA11346; order UBA11346; family UBA11346; genus UBA11346. The sequence continues at coordinate 8,143 of JALHRW010000106.1, read as the reverse complement.
CCACCGGCTCCGGTGGGCGCATGGCGCTGGTCTGCTCGGCAGCCCTCGACCCGGAACAGGACGCCGCGGTGGCAGCCATGCCATGGCGCACCGAGGCCGAAGCCTGGTTGCTGGTGACCAGGGCGCTGCGCGCCGAGTTGGCTGGGAGGGCTGGTGAAGCGCTTGAGTCCTGGCGTGCATTCGCTGCCTTGCCTCCGCTGCAACGCCTGCTGATGGAGCATCGCCCGAGCGGCGAATTGCAGGCCTTCGCAGCCTGGCGCATCGCCGCCCTCGGGCGCGACGGAAAGGCGGAATAGACCGTCTCCGCCAACCCGCGGAGCACGAACGGCACGTGCCATTGCACCCCAGGAGCGAGCGCGACCATGCACCCCGGGGCAACCAGGGAGCGCGATGCAGATCCTCCAGCAGATCGCTGACACCACACCCCGGGCCATGGCCCGCGAGCAGATCCGGCGGTTCATCGCCAAGCGGCGCTTTCGACGGGGCGACCAGCTGCCCACCTACGCCGAGTTCTGCGCCATGCTCGGCTTCTCCCTGCTCACCATCCAGCGGGCGATGGGCGATCTGGCCAAAGAGGGGATCGTCTACCGACTGCACGGCAAGGGCTGCTATGTGGGCAAGCTGCACAAGCTCGGCGTGCAAGCGCTGTCCCGCGTCGGCCTGGTCCACAACGCTTCGCTGAACTTCCTGATCGAAGCTCCGTATCTCAACCAGATGCTCTCCGGCATCCTCGGCGCGTGCCATGCGCGGAGGATCGATTTGACCATCCTGTCGATGCGCGACCGCGAAGGACGGGGTTCCATCGAGGACATGGCGTCGCAGGTCGACGGCATGCTGCTCATCGGCGTCGTGAACCGAACCTATGTGCAGAATCTCCTGCGCACGAAGCTGCCCATGGTGCTGGTCGACAGCCGGGCCGAGGGGCTGGAGATCGACACCGTCGTCGTCGATAACGTCGCGGCAGTCGAAGCGGAACTGCGCTCGTTGCTGGCGCTTGGCCACCGCCGCATCGCCTACGTCTCCGGCCTGACTCCCGACCCGGTGACAGGCCGCGCCATCGAGTCCTCCGATGAACTCGAACGGCGCGAGGCCTACCGGGCGGCGATGGCTGCAGCCGGGCTGGCGAATAGCATCCGCATCGTCGATCCGCGCCGTCAGGTCGGAGCGGGCCTGGCCGACGCGGCCGTGAGGGAAGTGCTCGAAACCATGCGCTCGCCTGATCCGCCAAGCGCCATCCTCGCCTTCTCCGCCATGCAGGCGGTGAATCTGCTCCGGGGGCTTGCTGCGGCCGGAATAGCTGTGCCCGAGTCGGTTTCCCTCGCCGGCGTGGCCGGCGTGCCGGCGGATGTGGCCGGCTGCGACCTCGATCTCGACTACGGACGGGTCGACTTCCGGGCCATGGGCAAGGCCGCGATCGAAACACTCGAGCGGCGCTGCGGAGCGAAGCCCCCCAAAGCACCGCAGCTGGTCCGCATCGGGGTCGAGCGCTCGCGCGGGCGAAGCATCGTCGCTCCCGAGTAACACCGGCTGGTCGGCGATGACCTCCATGTAGATCAAGTCTATCATGTACATGGCCTGCTGATGGCGCTCTCCTTGCCGCGCAGCGGAGCCTGCGTCGCTGCAAATTGGGCATCATCCGCCTGGTATACTATAATCTAGTTGCAGATCTAATTAGACCAGATAAATGGCGCTGGCATGATCAAGCTCGACAAAGGCGCCAAGGATCCTCTCTACCTGCAGGTGAAGGCCGGCCTGCTGGCGCAGATCAACTCGGGTGCGTTCACCCCCGACAAACCCATTCCGACCGAGCGCGAACTGGCCGACTCGCTCGGCCTGAGCCGCCTCACCGTGCGGCGTTCGATCGTCGAACTGGCGCAACAGGGCCTGCTGCGCCGCATCCCCGGGCGCGGCACCTTCATCGTCACCGGCGCGGCCAAGCCGCCGATCAGCTCGGTCTCCCTGGTGATGGCCGGCGAGCAGATCCCGTACGATCTCAGTGGCCCGTTCTTCATGCACCTGCTCAACAGCCTCTACAATGCGATCCAGCCCGCGACCCTGGCGCTGCGCGGCGTAGGCACCAGCCCCGAGCAGATGCGCGACAGCCAGGGCATGGTGGCGCTGTGGGTGCTGGAGCAGCAGAAGCTGAAGGATCTCGCTGCGCTCGGCATCCCGCTGGTCGGCTACGAATGCGCGCCCGATCCTGCCGCCCCGGCTTTCGACAACATCAGCCATGCGAATGAAGGGGGTTCCTACGCCGCCGCCTGCTCGCTGATCAACCTCGGCCATACCGACATCGGCATGATCATGCATCCGACTACGGTGGCGTCCGAGCGGCGTGCCGGCTTCGAGCGTGCCATGAGCCAGCACGGCCTGTCGCTCAAGCCCGAGCGCATCCACAACTCGATGGCCACCAGCGAGGCCGGCTACGCCATCGGACGCCGGCTGCTGCTCGACCCCAGCAAGGTGCCGACTGCGCTGCTGTGCACCGACGACACCATCGCCTATGGCGTCATGGCCGCCGCGCAGGAACTCGGCCGCTCGGTGCCGGGCTTCATCAGCATCATCGGCTTCGGCGATCTCGGCAAGTTCACCACCCCGGCGCTGTCGTCGGTGCGCATGGACATCGCAGCTTCCGGCCGCGAGGCGGTGCGTCTGCTCAAGGAACGCAGCGCCAACCCGTCGCTCCCGCCACGCAGCGTCATCCTGCCGACCGAGTACATCCGCCGCGCCAGCTGCGGCCCGCCGCGCGCTGACTGAGCCTGTCGACTGCACCTGCTGAGGGAGCCAACATGAACCAGATACTGGTCCGTTTCGCCGTCACGTTGGCGCTGATCGCACCTGCCTGGGCGGCGCAGCCGCTTCCCGCCGTCGACCTGCCCAAGATCGAGCCGGCCGACATCGGTCCGGCCGACGCCTGGGGAGCGGTGCAGCAGGACGGCACCACTTCCTTCCGCTGCCTGCGCAAGGGCCAGACCGGGCGGGTTCATGTGCCGGCCTGGTGGGACGCGAACGCCCTCCGTCCCGCCGAGGGCACGCACTACGTCCTCGAGGTGACGTTCCAGGACACGGTGAAGGTCCCGGTGGTGTTCCTCACCCACGGCGGCAACGGTACGTACTACGCCCCGGCCGAGGTGCACCGCTTCGGCGGCGATGGCGACGGCAGGTGGAAGACGGTGCGGCTGCCGTTCGGCTGGGACCAGATCATCCGCCAGCTCCATCTCGATCCGGCGCAGGAGCGGTTCGACCGCACCGGCTTCTCCTTCCTGGCGGCGGATGCCGATCTGCCGATCGCCGCGCTGGCGGTGAAGCCGGCGACCGCGGCCGACGAGGCGGCCTACAACGCCGAGACCCGCGCCTGGGTGGCGCGAGTGCAGGCCGGCCTGCGGCAAGCGAATCCGCCGAAGCTCGAACCGCGTCGCTTCAAGCTGGCTGATGCGACGCAGCCAGTCGTCGCCTTCCCGTGGCCATCGATGCTGCCGCTCCTGCCCGAGGCCCAACCGCGCGATGAGCAGATCGGAGCCACGCTGAAGCTCCGCACCTGCATCGGCATGCTCGAGGCAGGATCGTTCGGGGTCTACGCCAACGGCGCCGAACTGACCAATCTCGACTACACCGTGTCCGCGCTCACCGACGCCGCCGGCAACGCCTTCGCCGGGTCGATCGTCCGGCGCACCGCCGAGTACGGCATCGTGCCGGTCGCCAAGGTGCCGAGACTGATTCCCCAGCGCCTCTGGCCGGCCTACGCGACCACCGTCGCCAAGGGCCAGTCGCAGTGGCTGTGGTTCAACGTCCAGACCGTGCGCAACCAGACCAGGCCGGGGACCTACCGCGGCACCGTCACCGTGACCAGCGATCAGGGCAAGGTCACGCTGCCGGTCGAGCTCGAGGTGCTGCCGATCGATCTGCCGACCATGGACGAATGCGGCTTCGTCGCTGGTGGTTGCATGAAGAACATGGTCCCGGTGCACGACATCGCCTTCCAGGCCGGCTACAACGCCAACGCCGTCTCCTTCTTCTACCCCAGCGCCCCGACGCCGATGACCGGGAAGGAAGGCAAGCTGCGCATCGACTTCCGCTATCTCGACGACTGGTACCCGCGGGCGAAGCAGCGTGGCTGCAAGGCGGTGGTCTATTTCTGCGGCGGCGACCCCTACTCGTGGCCGGAGTCGTTGCACGTGCAGCGCGACTTCTCGCGCATGGACCGGAGCGGCGAGGCCGAGCGCGCCTCGCGCATCGCCTGGGGCAAGGCGCAGAATGCCGCGCCCGAGCGGGTCTTGCCGGAGGTGCGGCTGATGTTCCAGGAATGGATCCGGCAGGTGCACGGCCAGGCGCTGAAGAACAACTGGCCGGAAATGATCTTCTCGCCCTTCGACGAACCGGCCAAGTGGACGCAGGATCGCCGCAACGAGAACGCGCTCGGCACGGTGATCGGTGCCGGCCCGCACCTCAAGCCCTTCTTCAAGGACTGCGCCGCCGCCATCCACGAGGTCGACCCCGCCATCCGCGTATACGGCTCGATCCACCACAACGTGCACAAAGGCCAGAGCGGGATCGGCGAATGCTTCATTCCCGATGTCGACGTCTTCTGCGCCAACTGCATCCACGAGGACCCGACGCTCGGCGACAAGGTGCGGGCCGGCGGCAAGACCTTCTGGCAGTACACCGGCGCCGGCGCCGGCTCCTCCCCCGATCGGGGCCGCTACAGCTTCGGCTTCTACTTCGGCACGTTCGATGCGCGCGGCGGCCTGGTCTGGGCCTACAACATGGCCGGCTTCGACACCTCCGGTTCCGGCGAGCAGGCCGTCTATGCCTGGCAGACCCCGTTCGACACCATCCCGGGACCGTGGTTCGAGGGCTACCGCGCCGGCTGGGACGACCGCCGCATCATCGAGGCGTTCAAGAAGCGCTTCGCCGGGAATGCCGCCAAGCTGCAGATCCTGCACGGCATCTTCGACGAGGTGCGCCAGGAGATGGCTGCGGGCCAGCAGCAGGGCGGCCGCGACACGGTCAGCGACTTCTGGAACGCCATCGCCGACAGCGGCCGACTGGACGCCTGGCGCAACCGCCTGCTCGACGCCATGGTGCAGGCGCCGTAACCAGCGGCCGGCCCTCTCGCATGGGCTGATCTTTCCATTTGCATACGCTGCAGTGGACCAGACTATATGTACGCCGGGATGGTGCGGGTGCCTAGCGCCCGCCGGACCCCAGGCAAAGGATACCCATGGCTGCAGCCGCTGCGCGCCGTCCCGCCACCATCAGTTCGAGGCAGGCGATCGATCTGCTCCTGGATCTGATCGCCTCGTTCCCCGAGCAGGTCGAGAACATGCCAGCCAAGGTGCACACGCGCGCCTACTGGCTGCGCATCCTCAGCCCGCGCGCCTACCGCGGCGCCAACACCATGGCGATGCTGCGCGAGCTGCCCGCCTTCACCAACCTCGGGCCGAAAGGCCGGGGGCGCGCCGCGTGGAAGCGGGTCTTCGTTGGCAGCGCCGGCCTCGATCAGGTGCGAGATCTGGTGCGCCACCTCATGGCGGTGGCGGACGCCAGGCAGCCGGACCGCCCGCCGGTCGTCGTCTGGCGCGACGCGTATGGACCCGATGAGCTGGTCCAGCGCATCCGCCCGACCGAGCACCACGACTACATCCACAACCCGCATCGCGGAACCACCACCTTCCAGCGCTTCCAGGGCGATCCGACCTATCCCACCCATGCCTCGTACGACACCTATGGGCCGACGGTCTTCCCGCGCACAGGCGGCGTGGTGCGCGACAACGAGAAGTACATCCCGCGCACGACGCTGACCTACTGCCGCTGGCCGTGGAAATGGCTGGAGCCGCGCAAAGGCCAGTACGCCTGGGAGATCATCGATGGCACGCTGCGCACGGCGGCAGCCCGCGGTCAGAGCGCGCAGCTGCGCTTCCAGCCCTACACCATGCGCTGGGACACGGCGAAGAACCCGCCGCAGGCCAAGCGCTATCCGCCCGAGTCGAGCGTCAACCTGCCGGACTGGTATTGGGACACTGGTGCCCGCTGGATCGACGCCGGCAAGTACTGCCGCAACGAGCCGGACAGCAACGACCCGCGCTACCTGCGCCACTTCGGTGACTTCATCCGCGCCTTCGCCAAGCGCTACGACGGGCATCCGGTGCTCGAGAGCATCGACATGGCCTACGCCGGATTCTGGGGCGAGTCCGGCGGCAACGCCAGCGAAGCTACCGCCGCGAAGCTCGCCGACATCTATGTCACCAGCTTCAAACGCACGCAGATCCTCGGCATGCTCGGCACGGCAGCCGTCCCGCGCGCGCTGGCACGGGGCTGCCGGCTCGGCTGGCGCGCCGACTGCTTCGGCGACCTGCGCGAGTCGCACGTCAAGGAGGTGCCGCGCCACTCGGCCTGGAACCACACCTACGACTGCTACGTCAGGAACATCCACCGCTTCGGACTGCAGGACGCCTGGAAGACCGCGCCGGTGACGATGGAGACCTGCGGCACGGTGGAGTCGTGGTGGGTGTGCAACTACGACCTCGACCGCATCATCGAGGAAGGCTACAAGTACCACACCTCGGTGTTCATGCCCAAGAGCGTCTTCTTCCCGGAGAAGATGCTGGACAAGCTGATCACCTTCGACCGCCGCATCGGCTATCGCTTCGCCCTGCGCCAGATGCTGCTGCCGCTGACGGTCAAGCGCGGCAGCGAGTTCGCAGTGTCCTGCTTCGCCGACAACGTCGGCTGCGCCCCGCTCTACCGGCCCTACACCCTCGCCCTGCGCCTGACCCAAGGGCGAACGGTGCGCGTCCTGCGTCTGGCCGTCGATCTGCGCACCTGGCTGCCAGGCCACGCCTACGTCGAGGAGACCGTCCGGCTGCCGGCCGTGTTCCAGCGCGGCGAGGTCAAGATCGCCCTCGGCATCGTCGACGCGTCCGACACGCCGCGGGTGTGGTGGGCCATCGCCGGCCCGACCGACGGCGGCTGGCATCCCCTGACCAGCATCAACGCGACCTGAGCCGGAGCCGAGCGCATGAGCCACCCCGTCCTGAACCTGACCGCGGAGGAGGAACGCGACTTCCTCGGCGGACAGCTGCCGCCGGAGGCAGCGGCCTGGACCCGCTGCCCGCCTGGCCCCGACGCCAGCGGACTCGTCGAGGTGCTGGTCGCCACCCGGGCGCCCATCCTGGTCACCGGCTGGTCGACCAGGGAGCTGCCGCTCGACCTGCCCAGCCGCTGCCCGGATCTGCGCTACATCTGCCATCTCTGCGGCACCATCCGCGGCAAGGTGCCGCGCGAACTGGTCGCCCGCGGCATGCTGGTCAGCAACTGGGGCGGCAGCATCGCCCCGACCGTGGCCGAGCATGCCCTGCTGCTGGCGCTCTCCAGCCTGCGCGGCATGGCTGAGCACCAGCGGCACCTGCACAGCGATGGCTGGCGCGGGCCGACGGCGCGCAGCCTCTACGACCGCCGCGTCGGCCTGCACGGCTTCGGCACGGTCGCCCGCGCGCTGGTGCCGCTGCTGGCGCCGTTCCGCTGCCGCGTCTCGGCCTTCGCTCCCGGCGATGCCGACGCGGACCTGGCGGCGCTCGGAGTGACGCGTTCGACCTCGCCGCAAGCGCTCTACGCGGACAGCGAGGTGCTGATCTGCCTGGTGCCGCTCACCCCGCAGACCCATGGGCTGGTCGGCGACGTCCTGCTCTCGCGCCTGCGCGACGGCGCGGTGTTCGTCAATGTCGGCCGCGGCGCCGTGATCGATGAAGAGGCCCTGCTGCGGCACGCACCGCGGCTCGGCATCGGCCTGGACGTCTATCGCGACGAGCCCTTGCCGGCGTCCTCGCCGCTGCGCCAGATCGCGCATGCGGTGCTGACCCCGCACATCGCCGGACCGACCGTCGACCGGCGCTGCGACGCCGGCGCCTTCTGCCTGGCCAACATCCGCCGGTTCATCGCCGGCGAGCGGCCGCAAGCGGTGATCGACCTCGCCCGCTACGACACCCAGACTTGAGAGACGACCCGGACATGAGCAGCAAGCCCCAGAGCGCAACCCAGCCAATGGACGACCGCGAGTTCCTCGCCTGGTTCGATCTCGAGCGCCCGTCGATGGCCGAGGCGCGCCGGCAGGCCACCGCCGGCGACGTGCACGCTGCCGCGCTCG
>JALHRW010000105.1 GCA_022841245.1 Planctomycetota bacterium | reverse complement strand
GCAACCAGCGGCCAGCGGCCAGCAACCAGCGGCCAGCGGCCAGCAGCCAGCGGCCAGCGGCCAGCAGCCAGCGGGACCCGCCGCATGATCGAGCTCTTCCTCTTCTGGACCTGCTGCCTCGCCACCATCGCCGGCGCCCTCGGCGCGGCGGTGGTACGCAACCTGTTCCACGCTGCGCTGCTGCTCGGCCTGTCCCTGGCCGGCATCGCCGGACTGTACCTGTTCCTCGAAGCGAGCTACCTCGCCTGCATCCAGGTCATCGTCTACATCGGCGGCATCCTCGTCCTCACCCTGTTCGCCACGCTCTTCAGCAGCGACATCATGGGCAAGGTCCAGCGCACGCCGATCTGGCTGCGCCTCGGCGGACTGCTCGGGGCCGCGGTGGCGGCCGTGGTCGCCGGCCGCCTGTCGCAACTGGCCATCAATCATGCCGCCAACCTCGAGCAGGCCCGCAGCCAGCCCGGCTCCGTACCCGACGCCATCGACGGTACCCGCCCCATCGGCGACCTGCTGATCGGCGACTGGCTGGTGCCGTTCCTGCTCGCTGCCGTGCTGCTGACCGCCGCGCTGGTCGGCGCCGTCGCCCTCGTGAAACGCTATCGCCGTGTTTAGTCCTGACGCCCTTTCATCGTACCTCGCGGTCGCCGCCGTGCTGTTCGCCACCGGGGTGCTGGCCATCACCACGCGCCGCAACGCCATCGGCGTGCTGCTCGGCCTCGAACTGATGCTCAACGCCGCCGCCCTGCAGTTCGCCGCCTACGGCCGCTTCCGCGCCGATGGGGTCGACCTCCAGGGCCAGACCGCCGCCGTGTTCATCATCGTCGTCGCCGCTGCCGAAGCCGCCGTGGCGCTGGCGTTGCTGTTCGCCGTCTACCGCACGAGCAAGGACATCGATCTGGAGAAGACGCGGGAGCTCAGGTCATGATTCCGACCTGGCTCACCGTCACCATCCTGCTCGCCCCGCTCGGCGCCGCCGTGCTGACCGCGCTGATCCGCCGCGCAAGCCTTGCGCATGGACTCGCCGCCACGGTCATGGCCGGCTGCACCGGCCTCTCGATCTGGCTCGCCTCGCTGCTCGAACCGTCGCAGGCATACATCGGCCCGCACGCCACCTGGCTCGACCTCGGCGGCTTCACCCTGGGCGTGGGCACCTACGTCGACGGCATCGGCGCGATGATGACCATCATCGTCTGCCTGCTCGCCACCCTGGTGCTGGTCTACAACGCCTGGTACATGCACGAGGACAAGCTGTCCGCGCGCTTCCCGTGGCAGTTCTGCTTCTTCGTCTCCGCCATGCTCGGCATCGTGCTGAGCGACAACCTGTTCATGACCTTCGTCAGCTGGGAACTGGTCGGCCTGGGCAGCTACCTGCTGATCGGCTTCTGGTCGGCCAAGCCGGCGGTCGCCGACGATGCCGAGTACCAGCGCAACAAGGGCATCCGCGCCCGTGGCGTGCTCGAGGACCGGCTCAGCCCGTCCCACGCGCAGTTCAAGGCCTTCGTCATGAACCGGATCGGCGACGCGGGCTTCCTCATCGGCATCGGCGCCCTGCTGGCGGCAGGACTTGCCGCGGGCGAGCGCGAACCGCTGACCTGGGATGCGCTGGCGCGCTTCGCCACCGGCACCATGCCCGGGTCGTTCCTCGGCCTGACCGGCCCGTCGCTGCTGACCCTGGCCGCCCTCGGCCTGTTCTGCGGCGCGGTGGGCAAGAGCGCGCAGTTCCCGCTGCACACCTGGCTGCCCGACGCGATGCAGGGGCCGACCACCGCCTCGTCGATCATCCATGCCGCGACCATGGTCGCCGCCGGCGTCTTCCTGGTCGCGCGCTGCTACCATCTCTTCACACCCGACGCCCTGCTGGTGGTCGGCATCGTCGGTGGCCTCACCTGCCTGCTGGCGGCGACCATCGCCTGCGTGCAGTGGGACCTCAAGGCGGTGCTGGCCTACTCGACAGTGTCGCAACTCGGCCTGATGTTCGTCGGCCTCGGCGCAGGATCGGAGGCAAATGGTCTGCAGGCGGGAACCGGCCATCTCTTCGCCCATGCGATGTTCAAGTGCCTGCTCTTCCTCTGCGCCGGCGCGGTGATCCACGCCGCCGGCGGGGTGCAGGACATGGGCCGGCTCGGCGGACTGATGCGGCGCATGCCGATCACCGCCATCACCAGCCTGCTGGCGGTGGCGGCGATCATCGGCACGCCGTTCACCACCGGCTTCTACTCCAAGGACGCGGTCATCGGTTCCGCGCTCATCCACGCCGAGTCTGCTGGCGGGCTGGCCTGGGCGCCGTTCCTGCTCGCCTGCGCTGGCAGCCTGCTCACCGCCTTCTACATGGTGCGCTGGTGGGCCCGCATCTTCCTCGGGCATGTGCGCCGGCCTGAGCTCACCGTCCACGCCCATGATCCGGCCTGGTCTGCCAGCCTCGCGCTGGTCGTCCTGGCGGTGTTCACGGTGTGGTCGCCCTGGACCGTGGTGGAGGCCGGCGAGGCCGCCGCCCTCGGCCACGGTCACGCCCAGATCGCCGGCTTCAGCCTGATCGGCGCCCTGCTGGTGTACGCCGTGCTGACGTATGCGCCGATCGCCAAACTCATTTCCTGCGCCAACAAGCCGCGCTGGTGGGCCTGGCTGTTTCCAGATCACGACCAGAGCTGCGGACATGGCAAGAATACGGTCTGCACCACGCCATGCGGCCGCAAGATCATCGCTTCATTCGCCCCGTTCCTGCTGCTGCTGCCGTGGATCGCCGGCTATGTCTTCGACGCCTACTTCGCACCGCATGGCAAGGACCCGGTGGAGGCCTCGCAATACCATGCCATGGTTCTGGCGATCGGCCTGATGTTCACCGGCGCCAGCTGCGCCCTGAGCATCTACTGGTGGCTGCCACGCATGGGTTCCGACACCGCCGGCTTCCTCGCCCGCAACCTCGGCTGGCTGCACAACGCCTGCGCCCAGCTGTGGTGGGTCGACCGCGCCTGGGATCTGGTGTTCGTGCGCGGCCTCGGCGCCGGGCTCGGGCGGATCACCGCCCTCTTCGACCTCGGTTCACGCGACCGCCTGGCCAGCCTCGAAGGCGCGGCACCCTGGCGGCGCAGCGATGCGCTGTCGCTCGACTGCCTGATCGACGGCCTCGGCCGGCTGTGCGGACGCATCGGCGACTCCGCCGCCGCCTGGCATGACGGACGGGTTGGAGCCTACCTCGCGATCGCCGCCATCGTCGGCGCGGCCGTCCTGCTGCTGGGGGTGCTGTGGTGAGCCTCATTGCCCCGGTTCGTGGTTCGTGGTTCGTGGTTCGTGGTTCCGCGGGGGTGGCCCTGTGATCGGGCCCCTCTCGTGGACGGTGCTGGCGCCGCTCGGCTTCGGCCTGCTGTGCCTGCTGAGCAACCGCGGCGCACGCTGGTTCGCCCTGCTCGGCGCGCTGGTGCCGCTGGCCGTCGGCCTGGCGGCGCTGGGCGACTGCGCCCGCCACCCCGGAGCGGAATTCCGCCTGGTCGAGTCGTACCCGTGGGCGATGGGAGCGGCGTGGACGGTCGGTGTCGATGGCATCGGCGCCGCCATGCTGGCGCTGTCCGGCCTGGTCGTCGCCATCGCCACGGTCAGCGGCTGGAACCAGGAGCGTTCGCCGCGCGCCTACCACGCCCTCGTCTGCCTGCTGCTGGCGGCGATGAATGGCGTCTTCGTCGCGCTCGACCTGCTGGTCTTCTACATCTGCTGGGAGGCGATGCTGGTGCCGATGCTGGCGCTGATCGGCGTGTGGGGCGGCGACCAGCGGCGCTACGCGGCGATGAAGTTCTTCGTCTTCACCCTGGCCGGCAGCGTGCTGATGCTGGCCATGCTCATCGCGATGTGGAACGCCCTGCCCGGCGGGCAGCGCACCTTCGACCTGCGCGTGCTGACCACGCAGTGGCAGCTGTGGGAATCGACCGCCTTCCTCGGCCTGCCGCTCGCGGCCTTCGGCTTCCTCGCCGTGCTGCTCGCCGCCCTGGTCAAGGTGCCGGCCGTGCCGCTGCACACCTGGCTGCCGCACGCGCACGTGCAGGCCCCGACCGCGATCTCGGTGATCCTCGCCGGCATCCTGCTCAAGCTCGGCGTCTACGCCCTCTACCGCCTGGCCTGGCCGCTGTTCCCCGCCCAGGCGCTGCAGTGGGGCTGGCTCATCGGGGTTATCGGCGTGATCGGCATCCTGTGGGGTGCGTGGGTGGCGCTCGGCCAGCGCGACCTCAAGCGGCTGGTCGCCTACAGCTCGGTCAGCCACATGGGCTTCTGCCTGCTCGGCCTGGCCGGATTGAGCGTCGCCGGCGCCACCGGCGGCATGGTCCAGGCGGTCACCCACGGACTGTCGTCCTCGCTGCTGTTCCTGCTCGTCGGCGTGGTCTACGACCGCGCCCACCACCGCATGGTCGATGGCTTCGGCGGGCTTTCCGCACCAATGCCGCGCTTCACCTGGATCCTGCTCATCGCCTGCCTGGCCGGCGCCGGCCTGCCCGGCCTGGCCGGATTCCCCGGCGAGGCGATGACCCTGTTCGGCAGCTTCGCTGCCGGCGGCACCTTCGCCTGGCTCGGCGCCGCCGCCACCCTGTCGGTGGTCCTCTCGGCCGCCTATCTGCTGTGGACGCTCAAGCGCGTCGCCTACGGACCGCTGGCGCATCCCGAACAGGCCGCCTTCCCCGACCTCGACGCGCGTGAACTCGCCGCCACCGTGCCGCTGGTCGCGCTGATCGTGGTCCTCGGCGTGTGGCCCGGCCCGCTGGTCGACGCGCTGCGGCCAAGCTGCGAGGCGCTGATGCAGCATGTGCAGGGAGCCCGTCCATGATCGGCTTGCTGCTGCCCGAAGCCGTCCTCGCCGTCGGCGTCCTCGCCGTGCTGGTCGCCGACATGCTGCTGCCGACAGGCCGCAAGAGCGGCGCCGGCTTCGTTGGCATGGCGGTGTGCATCGGCGCGTTGCTCGCCGCCGCAGCCGGCAGCCGGGGCTCGGTTGACGCCATGCTGTCGATCGATGGCCTCGCCGCCCTCGCCCGTCCAGGTGTGCTCATCGCCACCTTGCTGGTGCTGATGGCCGGGCGCTGCGAGCAGCAGCGCGACGACGGCCTGCCCGCCTGGACCGCCTTGCTGCTGGCGCTCGCCCTCGGCGCCATGGTCACCGCCGCCGCGACGAACCTGATCTCGCTCTTCCTCGGCCTGGAACTGATGTCGCTTGCGGGCTACGCCCTCGCTGGCTGGAAGGCTGGCGATCGCCGCAGCGCCGAGGCGGGCATGAAGTACGTCCTCTTCGGCGGCGCCGCCACCGGCGTGATGCTGTTCGGTATGAGCCACCTCTATGGCCTCACTGGCCATCTCGACTTCCGCGGCATCGGCCAGGCTCTCGGCCAGGACATGCCGCTGGCAGTAGTCGCCGCACTGATGCTCGCGGGGGTCGGCATCGCCTACAAGCTGGCGGTCGTCCCCTTCCACTTCTACGCCCCCGACGTCTATCAGGGCGCACCGGCGATCGCCGTCGCCGCCCTCGGCACGGTACCGAAGATCGCGGCCGTTGCCGTGCTGGTGCGCGGCATCCTCACCATCCTGCCACAGGTCCCCACGGTGACGCCAGCGACCTTCAGTTGGACCCTGTCGCTGATCGCGGTCGCCAGCCTGCTGCTCTCCGCCTTCGCCGCGGTGGTGGCGCAGGACGCCAAGCGCATCGTCGCCTTCAGCGCCATCGGCCATGCTGGCGCCATCGTTCTGGCGATCGCCTCGCTGCCCAGCAGCGGCGCCATCGCCACCGCGGCGTTCTACCTGGCCGCGTATGCCGTGGCCAACATCGGCGCCCTGGTCTGCCTGGCCGTGCTCGAGCGCGAGCGCGGCTCGGCCCGCCTGGATGCCCTGGCCGGAGCCATGCGCCAGCGCCCCTGGCTGACGACCGCCCTATGCCTGTTCCTCTTCTCGCTCGCTGGTGTGCCGCCGCTGGCCGGCTTCCTCGCCAAATGGGGCGTGCTGCGCGAAGCTCTGTACAGCGGGCTGGAGCCGGGTCGCAGCCACCTGGTGTGGGCCTCCCTCGCTTTGCTCGCCAGCACCGCCATCTCGGCCTGGGCCTACCTGCTGATCGTGCGCGCCGCTGTGTTGCAGCCGGCCCCGGAACAACCGCGAGCCGCGCGGCTGGCTTCGGGCACTGCTGCCGTTCTCGCCCTCTGCGCCCTGGGCACCATTGCCCTTGGCCTGTGGCTTGACGGGTTCATCCGCATTGCCGAGGCCCTCGGCCGCGGCTGAAGCACGCCCGCCCCTGTGGCCGGCTTGCGGTTGACCCAAGGTATACATTCGGGCATGGTGCTGGCCGGAGCCAATGCATGAAGTTCACCTGGCAGCACCTGACGATCATCGTCGTGGCCCTGGCCCTGGTCGGAACCATCGGCTGGTTCGTCATGGAGGATGGCGGAGGCGACGGCCCCAAGAAGCTGTGGTTCTACGACCTCAACACCGGCGAACTGTTCGCCGGCGACGTGGCCGAGCTGCCGCCGATCGCCGCCCCGTCCGGCGACCTCAAGAACTTCAGCGGCACCCCGGCCGGCGTGCTCGCCAGCGTGATCAAGATCGAAGGCGACGAGGCCAAGAAGATCGCCTTCCTCCAGGCCTATACCCCCGATGCCAAGCAGATGATCGAGGCCTCGCGCCAGAGCCAGGGCGGCGCCCCGGCCGACTACGAGAAGATCATGGCCGGCACCATGGTCGCCCTGCCCCCGGCCAAGGCTGGCGATCCGATCAAGTGGGTCGCGATGAGCAGCCCGGACGGCTACAAGATCACCATGGCGATGGAAACGCTGGCCGGCGGCAAACCGTACAGCGCCGATCTGCCGTAGCAGCTTTGGGGGGTCGCCCCCACGGCCCTGCGGGCCTGCCCCGGCCTTGCCGTCGAAATCGTGGGCGGATGGCTTCGCACTGGCTCTGGTCGCTGGTCGCTGGTCGCTGGCTGCTGGCTGCTGGTCGCTGGTCGCTGGCTGCTGGTCGCTGGCTGCTGGCCGCTGCGGCCAGGAGGCCCTGGATCCTCCCGATTAGTTCCTGGACGCCCAGCCGGGCTGGGCCTGCAGGCGGGCCAGCATCGCCAGCATGTTCTCCGCCGGCACGTCGCCTTCGATGGCGTGCGCCGGGCTGCAGATGTAGCCCCCCTGCGCGCCGCGGACGAGCAGCGCGTCAGTCTCGGCCGCGACCTCGGCCGGCGTGCCGTGCGGCAGCGTGCGCTGGGTCGACAGGCCGCCATGGAAGGCCAGCCGGCCGTGCCATTCACGCTGCAACGCCGCCACGTCCATCACCTCGGGCTGGAACGGGTTGAAGCAGCTCAGGCCGGCGTCGACCAGGTCGGGGAAGCACTCGTCGACGTCGCCGCAGGAATGGATGAACTGGTATTTGCCGGCAGCGCGCACCGCGCCGTACATGCGCCGCAGCCGGGGCAGGATGAAACGGCGCCAGCGCTTCGGCCCCATCAGCAGGCCGCGCTGCGCGCCCCAGTCGTCGCCGAAGTACACCGCGTCGATGTCGAGGGTGGCGAGCGCCTGCGACACCACCGCCACATTCCAGTCGCAGATCGCGTCGAGCAGGGCGTCGACGAACGCCGGTCGCTCGATCATGTCAGTCATCAGTTCCTCCATGCCGCGCAGCGTCCAGGCGCGCTCGTAGAGCGAGAAGCCGACGCTGAAGACGCGGAAGAGATCCGGAGTGGCGGCGAGCGCCTCAGCCGCCCCGGCATAGATGTCAGCAGCGGCTGGATCCGGTGGCGACAGCAGGCGCATGTCGGGCTCCGGCAGCACTCGGCCCTCGATTACGCCGATGTCCTCATCGACCGAGCGGTTCCACACCACGTTCCAGCGGTCGCGCACCCGCTTGTCGCCGATGTCGCTGAAACTCTCGGCTCGGCCGACACCGCGGATGTGATTGCCGATCATCCGCTCGAGGTCGACGCCGGCGCCGACGTGCTGCTGCAGGCGTGCGCGCGCCTGATGGGTCAGGCTGATGCTCCACGGCACCCACGGCGGGGCGCGATGGTCGAGGGCAAGACGGACGCAGTCGCGGGATGTGGTCATGGGCCCAGTATCGCCTGGCGACGGTGGCAGAGCCATGGACGGGTCCATCGGCGACGTGGACTTTCCCATCAGCAACCGATAGTGGCCGCATGCCGGCCACGCATCTTGCCCTGGATCGCGCGGCGCAGGAACTGCTCGACCACTTCTCCGCCCTGCTGGCCATCCGCATCGCCTTGTTCGATGCCGACGGCCGTACCGTGGCAGTCGGTCTCGGCCGCGGCAGCTGCGGCTTCTGCCAGTTGATCCGCACCCAGCTGGGACGCGATGCGGACTGCCGGCGCGAAGATGCCTTCCGCTTCGCCCAGGCCCTGCGCGAGCGTGCCCCGGTGCGCTACCGCTGCCACGCCGGGCTGGAGGAATCCCTCGTCCCGCTGCTCGCCGACGGACTGCACCTCGGCTATGCGATGATCGGCCAGTACCGCGCGCCGAACGCTCCGCAGCCGAACCAGTTGCTTGCCGACTGGCATGCCGGGCACGGCGACGAGCGCCTGCGCCAGGCCTGGGCGGCAGTGCCCGAGGCCGATCCACGCCACGTGCACGGCCTGTTCATCCGGCTGGTCGATCTGCTGTTGCTGCGTCGACTGGTTGATGCGGTGCGCGAACCCGGCGTGGCAGCGGTGCTCGACCGGCTGCGCCGCCGACCCGGCGATCGCCTTAGCGTGCGTGCAGCGGCCACCCTCGCCGGCACCAGTCCGGCAACCCTCGACCGGCGGCTACGAGCCGCTGCCGGCTGCGGACTCAAGGCGCTGCAGGTCCGCCTACGCCTCGCCGCGGCCGACGCCGTGCTGGATCGCGGCGGAGCGGTGCAGGACGCCGCGGCGGCCGCCGGCTACGACGACGCGCACTACTTCAGTCGGCTTTACCACCGGCACCGTGGGGTGGCGCCGTCGACTGCGCGGCCGCCAGCGCACGCAAGGTCAGCGCGATAGCCTGATCCCGGCTGCGGGCAGCCGGCCGGTCCCCGACCTCGCCACCGCCAGCCAGGATCGACGCCTCCTCCAGCCCGGCCCCCTCGCGCTCGTCCTCTGCGGCGAGGATGGTGCGCATGGTCTCGCGACCGCCACGCGCCTGCGCGGCGTACAACGCGAGGGCGTCCTGCCAACTCTGCTTCGCGCCGTTGCGCATCGCCTCGGCGAGCAGCGATTCGATCTCGTCCGCCCGGCCGTCCACCGCCAGGGCGATGAGCAGCTCGTTGCGTTCACGCGGCCGGACGGCGGCAGCGTAGAGCGCCAGCAGCTCGCTCGGAGGCAACGGGTCGCCAAGGCGGGCCAGGGACTTGGCTGCGGCGGCAGCCAGCCAACGGTCCTCGTCACCGAGCAGGCCGCGCAGCAGCGGAATCGCCTGGCTGCCGCCAAGGAATCCCAGCGTGGTCACCGCCTCGACCCGCAGGCTCGACTCAGCATCGGCGGCCTCGGCCATCACCGCCGGTACCGCCGCGGCGAAGGGTGCGGCGCGGGCCGCGCGGAGGGCGGCATGGCGGTGCCAGCTGTCGGGACTCTTGAGCGTCTCGAGCACCAGGTCGCGCCCCGCCGGCGTGCCGGCGGCAAGCAGCTCCTCGCGCTCCAGCGACTGCGCCGGTCCAGCGTCCCGCTCGGTGGTGCGCAGCTGATGCGCGCGGAAGATGGTGCTGAGATTGCCCGGGGTGAGCTGGGCAAGCAGGTCGACCGCCGCCGCACCGCGCGCCAGACGCAGACTGAGCAGGCAGACGCCGAGGCTGAGCGCCGCCCACAGGGCGAAAGCATGGGCGTAGGCATGGACCGGTAGGCCGAGCACCTCGACCAGCCAGCGCGCCGTGGCCAACGCAGATAGTCCGAGCACCGTCGCCAGCACGCCGACCAGCTGGTACACCGCCGAGAAGCGCGTGGCATCGTCGCGCGGCAGGCGCTCCGAGAGCATGCTGGCGTAGACCGCGGTCGAGGCGGCGATGGCGCCAGCGGCCATCACCCACAGGACGGCGCAGGCGATGGTGCGCGAGCCGATCGGCACCAGCTCGACTGCGCACCAGCATAGCGCAACCATCGCCAGCACGGCATGCAGGCCGAACCACAGGGCACGGGTGCTGATGCGCCCGGCGACCACCGCCAGCGTGCGCGAGGTGAGGATGCTGGCGAGCACCCCGCCGAGCGTGAGCAGGAAGATCATGCCGGGCGCCATGCCCAGCACGTGGTTGAGGTAGTTGAGCTGGAACGCCGCGGCCAGCCCGATCGGCATCTGCAGCAAGGTCAGCCACAGCACCTCGCGGCGCTCCGGCCGGCGCCAGGCTTCGCCGAAGGCGGCGAGGGTGGCCAGCGGGCTGGCGGCGGTGACCGTGCCGGTGCGCGGCATGCCGGCCATGGCCGCGGCGGTGGCGAAATTGAACACCACGCCGAAGGCCATCAGCGCCATGTACGCCCACTCCAGGCTGGGGAACAGGCCCTGCGCCTGCATCACCACGAAGCACACCACCGTGGTCATCAGCACGCCGATGTTCCAGCGGCCGTGCGTCTTGGCCGAGAACGCGGCGAGTTCGCGCGGCGGGCTGATCGCCTTGTGCACCGAGGCGTTGGCCAGCACGCCGATCGTACGCGCCAACATCATCAGGTAGACCAGGCCGACCAGCGCCCACACCTTGATGTCGTCGTTGGCCAGCAGGGGCAGACCGAGAATGCCGAGCGAGATCACCGCCCGAGCGAACCAGGCCCGCGCCTGGATCGTGCTGGTGTCGAGCCCGGCGAGCAGCCAGGGCGCCAGCAGCGCCAGCAGGCCGGTGAGGTTGAGCGAGGCGTAGAGCAGCGCCATCGCCGTGTCGCTGGCCCCGTAATGCAGGGCCAGCAGGTACATGAACTGGCCGAAGGTGATGCTGGCGCCGAGCGGGTTGAGCGACGACACCAGCAGCGACCTGGCCTGGGCCTGGCGCTGCACCGGACGGGGGAGGGCGGCGATCACGAGCCGGCGAGCATCGCCCGGCAGGCGACGAGGCAACCGATCAGCCGGCGTAGTGGTCCAGCACTTGGGTGAACTCCTGCCACGTCTCGTCGTCGCCGAAGCCCTGGTCGATCAGGCCCATGTGATGGAGGACGAAGAACGGGCGGACGTGTTCGCGCCACTCCGGCGGCAGCCAGCGGCTCTCGCGGTAGGCGGCGAAGAAGCGCTCGGGGAAGCCGCCGTACTGCAGGCAGTTGTGCAAATCGCAGCTGGCCCAGCCGGCATGCACGAAGGGATCGAGCATGGCCGGACGGCCGTCGCTGGCAGTCGCACGGTTGCCCGCCCACAGGTCGCCATGGTTGAGGCAGGCCGGCTGCGCCGGAACGATGGCGCCGATGCGCTCCGCCAGCCGGTCGACCTGGCGGCGCTGACGCTCCGGCACCAGACGGACGATGGCGGGGCGGCGCAGGAACCAGCGGAAGCGCTGCTCGGCGTAGAACGCCGAGCCGTCGTCGCACCAGCGGTTGTCCATGCGCATGGTGCCCCAGTAGGTGTCGTGCCACCAGCCGCAGCGGCCATAGGTGCAGCCGTGCAGATGCGCCAGCGCGCGGCCGTAGCCGTCCCACCAGGGATCGTCGGCGGGATGCGGCAGCGCATCCCAGGCCGCCTGCGGACCGAGGTCTTCGAGCTCGAGCCAGTCGGCGCCATAGCCCAGCACGCGCGGCACCACCGGCGCGCCGGGCACACGCAGCGCATCGAGGCTGGCCGCTTCGACGGCGTACAGATCCGTGGGAACGCCGCGCCCCTCCTTGCGCACCACGGTCGTGCCGTCGGCGAGATGCAGCCGCCAGGTATCGCTGATCAGTCCACCCTGCAGGCGTTCACGGCCTACTATTCCAGGGCGAACCACTGCACCTCGACCCGGCGCTGCGCCTCGGGTTCGGCGTTGGCGAGCGGTTCCTCCCAGCCGCGCCCGACCGTCTCGATGCGTGCAGCGTCGATGCCCTGGGTCTCGATCAGCGCCTTGCGCACGCTGGCGGCCCGCTGCTTGGACAGTTCCATCGCCTTGAGCGCCATCTTCTGCACCAGCGTGGCGCCGCCGCTGCTCTTGAACTCCTCGACCCGGCTGCCGTCGACGTGGCCGCGCAGCAGCACCATCGAGCCAGGGCTGACCGTGAGGTAGCCCTTGATCCCGGCCAGGTTCTTGAGGTTGCCCGGATCCTTCATGTCCAGTTCGGCCGAGTTCGGTTCGTAGAGGAAGCGCACGTCCTTCGACAGCAGGGCGTTGCCGCCCTCGATGGCGTTGCGGCCGCCGCTCTTGATCGGCGCGATCGCCACCGCCTCGCCCTTGGCGAAGCCCTCGCCGTCGAGCCCCTTGAGGTGGGCGAGATCGAGGAAGCGCTCGCCGTCGACCGGATCGGGCACCAGCTGCGCGCCGTAGGCCAGCACCGACGACTGGTAGATGCCGTTGTAGCTGCCGGCGCTGTCGATGGTGCCGGCGAAGAAGGCGAGGTTCTCGGGCAGGTTGCACAGGTGGACGCGGGCCAGCTCGATGCGGCACTGCGCCTCGTCCCAGCCGAAGGCGGCCTTGAGCAGCGGGAAGGCGCGCTCGGGCGAGTTGCGCACCAGGCGGTTGCCCTCCAGCACGCCGCGCACCAGGCCCTTCACCGCCTGCGGGTTGGCGCTCGCGAAGCCGCGATTGACCGCCAGCACGTCGGCGATGACCAGCAGGTTCTTGTTGGTCGCCAGCATGCGCGCCTTGCCGCCGCTGGCCTGCACCACCTCCTCGGTCTTCGGCGCCCAGGCGACGAAGCCGGCGAGGCGCTTGCGGCCGGCCGCGGTCTCGGCGGCGAAGGCGTCAGCGACCTTGTCGATGTCCTCGCCATAGACCATGCCGATGGCGTCGGGCCGCGGCACCGAGCCGAGGCCGTCGAGCGGCTGCACCGCGATGCCCGCCTCCTGGGCGAGGTAGCGCAGCAGGAATTCGCTCTCGTTGAACGCGCTGACCGCCACGGTGCGGCCCTTCAAGGCGTTGACCGAGCCGATGCCGTTCTGCACCACGATGCCATCGGCACCGCGCGACCAGGCGAGCTGCACCGGCACGGTGACGGCGTAGCCGCGGCCGAGCACGCCGAGCACGTCGACGGTGGTGGCCGAAGCGGCGAAGCGACCGGCGACCAGCTGGTCCCACAGCTCGCCCTCGCCCTTGGTCAGCTTCACCTGGAAGCCGACCGCCTTGGCCAGGATCGAGTCGGGATTGGGCGCGAGGCCGTTGTTGGCGGCGATCAGCCCGGCGTAGCCGGCGTACTCGCTGATGTCGATCTCGATGATCCCGCCCTGCGGGGCGTAGGTCTGCGGCGGCGGCATCGCCGGGGCCTTGGTCGCGGCCGGGATGAGGCCTTCGGGCGGCGGAGCGTCCTCGGCCGGCGCGGCGTCCGGCGCGACGACCTTGACCGGGCCCGGGCCAGTACCGTCGGGCGCGGGGGCGACCGCATCCTTGCCGAACATGAACCAGCCGGCGGCGGCGATGCAGCCGACGATGACCAGGAAGATGAGGAACTTGCCGAAGCCGGTGAGGCCGGGGGCGGATTCGTTGTCAGGCATGGCGGGGTCTTACAGGCACTGCCCGCCGGATGCCAGCCTACTCCAGGACGAACACCCGCATCTCGCGCCAGCCCCGGTCGCCAGCGAACTGCCGGGCCGAGCTCTCCGAACGGAAGCGCAAGTCGATGTGCAGCACGCCGCTGCGCTCGGTCTTGCCGCGGATCGCTCCACCGCAATCGTCGACGGTGAAGATGCGCTCCTCGGGCCGGCTCTGGTCGAGGTAACCCTGGCCAGCCGGGATCAGCACCCGGGTGCCGTAGGGCCAGGCGGGGCGGCCACCGGCCAGGCGCGGCACGGCAATGCCGTACGGGGTCTGGCGGACGTCAGTACGCCCATCGGCGGTGATCCAGCGCCAGCGATCGCCCTTGGTCGCGTGGTAGTCGCCATCGATGGCGTCGTGGGGCGAGTAGGCGGTAGCCCGGACGGTCACCCAGCGCCCGCTCAGCGCCGGACGGCCGCTGGCGCGCTGGCGCTCCTCCTCGACCACGGTGCGCTCGATCGCGCTGAACAGTCCGGATATGTCGTGGTTAACCCGCATCGCCGGTTCGAGGCCGGTGAGGAAGGGAGAGGCCAATAGCAGGGTCGCCAGTCGCATGAGTCCGGCCAGTGTGTCACCGTTGCCCCAGAGTTAAGCGATAACTGCGATAAATTCACTGAATGTGTGCAGGTCACGCGAGGCATGGTAGTTATGGCCTTACGTATTTTAAAGTCTTTTATAATAACCTAATTATGCAATTGCCGGGGTCAGACGAGAGCCCAACTCGCATGCCGGTAATATGGCGGGAATGGATATGCCACCGCCGTGGTCGGGCATGGCATGCCTCCGGCGATGCCGGCATAGTCCGCGCCATGCTCGACACCCGCTCCCTCGACGGCGCCTGGGACCTGCGTTGGTCCGACGCCCAGCGCGGCCCCCGTCCCACCAACTACGACGCGGCCTACGTGCTGCCCGCAACCGTGCCCGGCGAGGTCCACCTCGACCTCGAGCGCGCCGGCATCCTGCCCGACCGCCACCTCGGGCTCGGCCATCTCGCCGGCCGCTGGGTCGAGCAGTGCCGCTGGCGCTACGACCGCACCTTCGCCGCGCCAACCACCGCGCCCGGGGCCAAGGTTTGGCTGGTGCTCGACGGCCTCGACCACCACGCCGTGGTCAAGCTCAACGGCACCGAAGTCGCGCGGCATGCCAACAGCTTCCGCCCCTGCCGGGTCGAGGTCGGCGCCCGGCTGAAGACCGGCTCCAATCTGGTGACGGTCGACATCGAGAGCGGCCTGCAGGGCACCGCCGACCTGCCCAGCACCGGCTACGTCAAGGAAGACCACCGCGACAGCAAGCGCCACTGGCTGCGCAAACCGCAGAGCGAGGCCGGCTGGGACTGGGCTCCGCGCCTGCTCAACGTCGGCATCCAGGGCGGCGTGCGCCTGGAGTGGACCACCGACGCGGTGCGCCTCGACCAGATCATGCCGCTGGCCAGCCTCGATGCCGACCTGGCGACCGGCCGCCTGCGCCTGCGCGCCGCGGTCGAGGGTCTGCGCGACGCGGCGGTGCCGGTGCGCCTGCGCGTGCGCTGCGGCGGCATCGAGGCGGTGACCCAGGCCGAGATCACAACCGGCCTGCAGCTGATCGAGGCGCAGCTGGCGGTACCGCAGCCGAAGCTGTGGTGGCCGGTCGGCCACGGCGCCCAGGAGCGCTACGAGGTCGAGGTCGAACTGCTGTGCGGCGAGACCGTCGTCGCCCGCCAGCGCCAGAAGATCGGTTTCCGCCGCATCGAGGTCGACCAGTCGGCCTGCCCGGCCGGCGGCAAGTGGTTCTACCTGACGATCAACAACCGGCGCATCTTCTGCACCGGCGGCAACTACGTCCCGGCCGACACCGTCATCGCCGCGATCACGCCGCAGAAGACCCGGCGCCTGGTCGAACTCGCCCTGGAGCAGAACTTCAACCTGCTGCGCGTCTGGGGCGGCGGGCGCTACGAGGACGAGGCTTTCTATGACGCCTGCGACGAACTCGGCGTGCTGGTGTGGCAGGAGTTCATCTTCGCCTGCTGCCGCTATCCCGGCCACGACGAGCGCTTCTACCGCGAGATCGAAGCCGAGGCGACCTACCAGCTGCGCCGGCTCGCCGGCCGGCCCTCGCTGATCGCGTGGTGCGGCAACAACGAGATCGAGCAGGGCTACTGGGGCTGGGGCTTCGACAAGGACGTCGTGCTGCCGTGCCACCAGCTGTTCCACCACCTGCTGCCGCGGCTGTTCGCGCGCGAGGACGGCACCCGCCATTGGCAGCCGAGCTCGCCATGGTCGCCCGACGGCAGCGATCCCAACAACGACACGGTCGGCGACCAGCATCCCTGGTCGCTCGGCTTCTTCGACACCGACTACCGCAAATACCGGAAGATGGCGTGCCGCTTCCCCAACGAGGGCGGCGTGCTCGGCCCCAACAGCCTGCCGACGGTGCGCGAATGCCTGCTGCCCGGCGAGGACCGCACCTGGACCTTCGCCTGGATCCAGCACGACAACGCCATCGCCCACTGGGGCGATCCCTGCCCCACCGACCTCCAGCTGAAGCAATGGCTGGGCAAGGACCTGCGGGCGATGGACATCGCCTCGTTCGTCTACTGGGGCGGCCTGGTCCACGGCGAAGGCCTGATCGAGTACATCGTCAACTTCCGCCGGCGGCGCAGCGCCACCACCGGTTCGGCGATCTTCTGGATGTACAACGACGTGTGGCCGTGCGTACGCAGCTGGACCACGGTCGACCACCGTCTGCGCCGCACCCCCGCCTTCCACCCCGTGCGCCGCGCCTTCCAGCCGGTCTCGGTGGTGGTGCATGAGGACGGCGAGCGCATCGTCATCACCGGCGTCAACGACACTCCGGTCGAGGTGCGCGGCGAACTGCGCCACGGCCTGTTCGCCATCGCCGGCGGCTACCCGCTGGAGCGGCGCGGCGCGGTCGTGCTGGCGGCCAACGCCGCGACCGAGCTGGCCTCGTTCCCGCGCGCGCAGTGGGTCGACATCACGGCCCAGCTCGCCTTCGCCGAGCTGAGCGTCGCCGGCGCAGTGGTCGCGCGGCACCGCCTGATGCTGCCGCTGCCGGTCGAGCTGAGGTGGAAGCCGGCCCAGGTCTCGGTGCGGGTGGAAGGCGGCAAGGCGATCTTCACCAGCCCGACCTTCGCCTGGGGCGTGTGCCTCGACCTCGACGGCGAACGCGCGCTGGCCGACAACTACTTCGATCTGTTCCCGGGAACGCCATACGTCATTCCGTGGCCATGGCCGGAACCGCCGAAAATCGTCGGGGTGGGGAACCTGGGTTAGAGAAGGCTGAGAGCTGGAAGCCGGTCCAGCGGCCAGCGGCCAGCGGCCAGCGGCCAGCAGCCAGCGGCCAGCGGCCAGCGGCCAGCGGCCAGC
>JALHRW010000104.1 GCA_022841245.1 Planctomycetota bacterium | reverse complement strand
GCTCAAGCTGCGGCTGCGCGCCTTCGGCCAGGATCCAGCCGGTGCGGATGCCGATGTCCTCGCAGAAGCGCAGCGCGGCGAAGGTCGACATGTGCGACATGGCGACCACGCGCACCCCGGCCTTGGCGTGAGGCGGGTAGCCGATCGCGGTCATCGACCAGTTGACTGAAGCCACGTGGGGAAGGTAGGAGGGTGGGCCGGGTGGGCAATGGGGTGTGGTCAGCGGCCGCTGGTCACGGCTGCTGCCATCAATGCCTGGGCGAGAGTACGGTGGATCGGGATGATTGAGGCCAGATTGAGCACGACGAAGACCTCGTGGACTGCTTCGGAGGCCTGGCACAGGTGCAGGGCGCCGTTGAGGTGGCGCAGCTGCTTCTGGGCCTGGATGAGCACCGCGATGCCGGCGCTGGCGACGTAGCGCAGACCAGACATCTCGATGATGATCTGGGGCGAGGTCCCGAGCTGCCCGGCGCTGATCGCCTGCTTCAAGCCGATGCAGGCCTCGTCATCGAGGCAGCCGGTGATGCTGATCACCAGTACGCCGGCGTTCCGGGTCGTGGTGATGGAGTAGGGGGCGGGAGCGGGTTGCGTCATGGCGAGGAGGTCCGGTGCAGCGTCGGCGGCATGGTAGCGGCCGGAAGCGCTTCCTCCATGGCCAAGCTGACGGCAGGCAGCTCACGGCATCAGCCGCACCGTGATCTCGTCCTGGGCGTGACGGGCGCCGGGTGCCAGGCGTAGCCGGCCGGGCTCCAGCACGATCAGGTCGAGATCGGCGAGCGGCCCGGCGATGGGCAGCCAGCGCTCCGGCCGGTCGCCAAGCGCAGCCAATCGCTCGAGATCGACGCCTTCCGCTAGGCGCAGGCCGAGCATCCAGGCTTCACGCAGGCGTTCGAGCGGTGTGATCGCTTCGCGTTTCCACACCGCGTCGCCGCCGGCGTGGATCGCCGCGATGTATCCAGCCGGGTGCTTTTCGCGGGTCAGGCGTTCGCCATCCAGGGTGCTGACCGCGCCTGCCCCGGCGGCGTGGTAATCGGCCAGGCGCCAATAGGCGAGGTTGTGCCGGCACTCCGAGCCAGGGACGGCGAAGTTGGAGGTCTCGTAGGCATGCAGGCCGAGGTCGGCCAGACGGCCAGCGACCAGTTCGATCAGTTCGCGGCTGGCGTCGCCGTCGATGTCGGCCAGTTCGCCGCGGGCGCGGCGGGCATGGAACTCGGTGCCGGGTTCGAAGGCGAGGTGGTAGACCGAGGCGTGGTCGAGGCGATGACGGCGGTACAGCTGCAAGTCCGCCTCGACCTCGGCCGCGGTCTGCCCCGGCAGCCCGAACATCAGGTCGGCGGATACCCGCGGCACCGCGGCGCAGGCGGCGGCGATGGCGCGGTCGGCCTCGGCCGCGTCGTGCACCCGGCCGAGGAAACGGAGATGGTGCTGGTGGGTGCTTTGCACGCCCAGGCTGAGGCGGTTGACTCCGTGCTCGGCGAGGACGGCGAAGCGCTCGGCATCGGAGGAGCCGGGGTTGGCTTCGCAGGTCCACTCGTAGCCGTCTGCGAGATGGATGTGGCCGCGCACACCGGCGAGCAGCCGCGCCAGCAGCCGGGCGCCCAGCATGGTCGGCGTGCCCCCGCCGATGAACACGGTGGCGTACGGGCCGCGCGGCAGCCGCCGCACTTCGCTCAGCAGCGCCTCGACGTAGGCGGCGTGCTCGGCCTCGCGCCCAGCGATCGAGTTGAAGTCGCAATACGGGCACTTGGCCGCGCAATACGGCACGTGGAGATAGAGGGTCTCGACCGCCCCAGGTCCGGAGATGCTAATTCGTCCGCCGGAATCGTGAACTGCCTCTGTGCGATGCGCCGCCGCCGTCGAACGCGTCGAGATGCGACGAGGCCCGCTGCACCACCGCCATCGCGGTCGGCTCGTCGGCATGGCCGATGAGGATGTGGGTCCACACGTAGTAGAGGACGAAGGCCATCGCCGGGTTGCGCTTCAATGTCGCCAGCTCGGGGCCGAGGGTGGCGATGTCGGCCTCCATCTCGCTGATCACGCCGATGAGTCCGTAGACGCCC
Source organism: Planctomycetota bacterium (assembly GCA_022841245.1). GTDB lineage: Bacteria > Planctomycetota > UBA11346 > UBA11346 > UBA11346 > UBA11346. The sequence goes on along the minus strand of JALHRW010000104.1, from coordinate 14,906 downwards.
TCGGCCGGAGGGGTGCAGCCGCGGCGGTGCAGGGCGAGGATGACGCCGGATTCGCGCAGGTCGTGCCCGGCCGAGACCACCGGGCGACCATCCGAGGTGCGCAGCGGCGGCGGTCGGCCGGCCTCGCGCCAGGCGCCGGCGACCTCATCGAGCCAGGCGGCCGGGTGGGCGGGGGGCGGACGCTGGATCACCCAGGGCTCCTCGTCCTCGCCGTCGTCCTCGTCGCCGTCCTCATCACCGCCGGCGTCGTCCCAGCAGGCCTGCACCACGGCACCGGCGTCGGCTTCGGCCAGCGCGGAGCCATGCACCTGGGCGGCGAGGTAGTAGAGCAGGAAGAACTGCTCCTCGGAGATGTGGTGGTCATCGGGGTCGCCGCCGCCGAAGCGGCGCAGCCGTTCGGTCAGGTCGGTAATCGCGTCGACGATGCGGTCGAGGTCCTCCTGGCCGCCGGACAGTTCGGGCAGGCCGCGGGCTTCACGCGCCAGGGCGACCGCGCGGTCCTCCATGTGGTGCCACAGCTCCTCGTCGCCGGTGTCGTCCCCAGCGGCCAGTTCGGACCGTGCGGTGGCGAAGGCGGCGGCGATCTCCTCGCGCCAGGCGTCCGGATCAGGCGGCAGGTTGGACATCAGCGGACCAGCGAATCCCAGCCCAGCGGGCAGGGCAGCGGCTGGGCGCCGAGCAGGCCGCCGAGGGTGACGTCGTCGAGCTTGATCTGGCTGCGGTTGAGCGTGCCGTCGGCGTTCTGCGCCGGCAAGGTCGCCAGCACCACCGGGGTGCCGAGGCCGCAGCCCGGCCATTCCACCGCCGCCGAGGCCATCAGGTGGACGGCGGGATCGTGGCTGGCCGGGTGCAGCAGGATGAAGGTCTGATCGGAGAGGCGGCGGATCAGCCAGCAACGTACGCCGCCGCTGTCGACCGGCAGGAACAGCATGATCTCGCCGGCGTCGCGACCGAGTCCGCGCAGCGCGCACAGCGACAGCGCTTCGGTCTTGTTGCGCACGTTGACCGGCGGCATGCGGATGCCGTAACCAGCCCCGCCGAGCGCATCCCAGGTCGACTGGCTGACCAGGACCTGCTCCTTCATCGCGTGGTGTTCGATGCGGCTGGCAGTGTTGACGGTATCGCCGAGCAAGGTGTACGAGATGGTGTCGGTCGAACCGATGTTGCCGGCCACGACCGGGCCGGTGTTCAGGCCGATGCCGTGGCCGATGCTCTGGCGACCCTGCGATTGTTCGAGGCTGTTGAAGCCGAGCAGCGCGATCTGCATGCCCAGAGCCGCGGCAGCGCCCTGGCTGGCGCTGTTGTCGGTGGCGATCGGCACGCCCCAGAAGGCCATGATCGCGTCGCCGATGAACTTGTCGATCGAGCCGCCCTCGTTGCGGATGCACGGCACCATGCGCTCGAAATACTTGTTCATCATCTCGACGACGCGTTCCGGCGCCAGCGACTCGGACATGCGGGTGAAGCCGACGATGTCGCTGAACAGCACGGTGCCGGCGTAGGTCTTCCCGCCCAGCGCCAGCTCCAGCTTGCCGTCGAGCACCTGCTGCGCGACCGGCCCGGGCAGGAAGCGGCAGAGGTTGTCCTTGGTGCGCGTCACCGAGGCGAGATCGGTGATCTGCTGCGAGTTCTTCAGCGCGATCGACGCGACCTGGCTGACCGCGGCGGCGAGTTCGAGGTCCTTCGAGGTGAAGGCGCGGGCGCGGTCGGTGGTGTCGACCTGGAGCAGGCCGAGGATCTCGTTCTCGACGATCAGCGGCACGGTCATCGCGCTACGGATCTTCAGCGAGACGATCGACATGCCCTGGTCGAAGTCGCCCGGGTTGGAGTCGTTGAACAGGAAGGCGGCCTTCTCGACCAGCGCCTTGCGGCAGATCGAGGTCGAGACCTTGGGCGCCTCCTGGGTGCCGCTGGCGTTCCTGACCCGGACCGCCTTGGGCTGCAGCGTCTCGACCGTGCGGCCGAGCATGAGGAAGCCGCGCTCGGTCTGCGGGAAGAGCTCGAACATCACCTCGATGATGCCTTCCAGCACACGGTCGAGCTGGTTGATGTCCTTGCTCAGGTTCATCGCCTTGAGCAAGCCGGCGAAGCGGCGGTCGGCGACGTCCGGCGAGCGGCTCTGCTGCGCCAGGTCGGCCATCGGCATGACGATCGACTGGCTGAGATCGGCCTCGGAATCGTGGAAGCCGAACACCGATTCGTTGCCGGGCTCGGCGGCGCCGCGTCGCGCCTGGATGCGGATGCGCGTCTCGCCGAGACGGAAGACGTCGTCGTGCTTCAGCCGCACCGGCTCGGTCAGGCGCTTCTCGTTGAGGAACGTCCCGTTGGCGCTGCGGTTGTCGACCAGGGTCAGGCCGGTGCCGTCGAAGACGACGCGGGCGTGCTGGCGGCTGGCGTTGGGGTCGGGGACCTCGAGCGAGCACTCGGGGCTGCGCCCGGCCATCAGCGAACTCTTGACCGCGATGACCTCGCCGGCCCGCGATCCTGTGACGAACACCAGGTCGAACATGACACGGACGGTACACCCCGTGGAGGGGCCTGGCAACCGTGGATCGGGGCAGTCCAGGATGCTAGCGGGGCTCCGCCCCAGCCCGGCGGGCTGATTATGGGCGTCGCCCCGCTAGCCGCTCTCGCTGCAGGGGCTGCGCCCCCGCACCCCCGAGTCCTCTCGTCCTCGACGTTGTCTCTGCGAGCCAAAGTCCACGTCCTCAATGACTCTGACTCTTCCCTTTCGCCGGACCGTTCCAGCATCGCGCCGATGCTCACTGCCAGCTTCTCCTTCGCCAAGGGCATGACCGAGGATCTCGAACGCAGCCTGTGGGCTCGCGGTGTGCTGGATTGGGATCTCGCCAAGGCCCATCCCGAGGAGGTCGTCGAGGGCGTCGGCGGCTCGCGCGCCAGCAAGCTGGCGGAGGCGGTCGGCGAGGCGCAGAAGGCGCTGGCCGGGCGCGATCGCGGCTGGTTCAAGGGCAGCTTCACCCCGCACGAGGCGTGGCGGCTGTGGCGCGGCTACTGCCCGGCCGAGCGCATCGCCCTGGTCGACATCGAGACCACCGGCCTGACTCCGGGCTACGACCAGATCACCGTCATCGGCCTGGTCGACCGCAACCGCCAGCGCGTCTTCGTCGCCGGCAAGCCGATGCCCGGCGACGAGCCGCTGGATCGCTTCCCGGCCGCGCTCAAGGACTACGACCTGATCGTCACCTTCAACGGCGAGAACTTCGATCTGCCCTTCATCGAGCGGCACTTCAAGGAAGCCGGCCTGCGCATCGACCAGCCGCACCTCGACCTGCTGATCCTGGCGCGCGCGCTGGGCATCAGCGGCGGGCTGAAGGACATCGAGAAGCAGGTCGGTATCAGCCGCGGCGGCGACATCGCCGGCATGCGCGGCAGCGAGGCGATCACCCTGTGGGGCGCGTGGAAGAACGGCGACGCCGCTGCCTACAAGAAGATCACCACCTACTGCAAGGCCGACTGCGCCAACCTGTGGGATCTCGCCGAGGTGCTGTACGAGCGCCGCTGGGCCAAGATGCACACCGCGCACGCCAAGCCGGTCGACTTCGCGCGGACCAAAGGTCAGCAGCTCTCGATCTTCGGCTGATTCGGGCGGGTGCGCTTCTACTGTTTCGCCGCCGGCACCACCACCAGCGTGCCGGCGATCGCGCCGCTGCTGCCGCCGACCAGGGCCGGCTGGCCGCGGGCGTCGCGGTACCACACCGGCTGGCGCAGGCGCGCGGCGAAGCCGGTGGCGACCGTGCGGTCGGGCAGGGCGGCGGCCGGGCGCAGGCGATCGAGCATCACTTCGACCATGTCCGCGCGCAGGCGCAGGGCGGGCTGTGCCGGCCGTAGCGCCTGCTCCTGCCAGCCGGCGGGCTCGGGCAGACCGGAGTCCTTGCGCACGCGTTCGGCCTCCCACCAGCAGATGACATGGTGGGCTTCGATCGGCTGCCCCTGGTCGTCGGCGACGCGCCAGCGCGCCTCGCCGTCGGGACGCTCGAAAGTGCCCTCGCGCAGCAGGTTGGCCTGGCCGTTGGCCTCGACCCGCCACGAGCGGGTGCGCCACAGCACGCCCTCCCAGCGCGCCATCGGCCAGGTGCCGGCCATGGTCACGCTGGCCGTCGGTTCGGTGCCGATCGCTTGGCCGGCGAGGTAGAGCATGCCGGCGCCGGGCATGGCCAGGCGCACCTCGGGGACGGGGACGGATTCGAGTTCGACCGCCACCTGGACCTGGCCCGAGCCCGGCACCGTGGCCTCGCCGCTCCAGCGCAGCAGCGGTCCGGGCTGGTCGGCCTCGACCTCGATCTTGCGCTTGCCGGGTTGCACGGTCAGGCCTTCGGGTCGCGGCGTCTGCCACAGGCCGCCGTCGATGCGCGCGCGCAGACGGGGATGCAGGCATTGCAGGTGGATCGAGCCGGTGGTGGTCACCGGGGTCTCGACCACGGTGACGGGGCGCAGGAACCACCACGCCGCGGTACCGCCGGCGCTTACCGCCAGGCAGCCGACTGCGATCAGCGCGACCAGGCCGACACGCTGGCGCGCCTTCAGCGTGGCGCCGCCGGACAGGGCCTCGGCGACCTGCAGTGCGCTCGGCCGGCGGGCCGGGTCCTTCTCCATGCACAGTTCGACCAGGCTGGCCAGGCTGGCAGGGATGCCGGGTACCACTTCGCGCAGGTTGCGCGGCTGGTCCTCGAGATGCGCGCGCATCACCGCGTAGGCGGTATCGCCGTCGAACGGCGGTTTGCCGGTCAGCATGTGGTAGAGCGTCGCGCCGAGGCTGTAGATGTCGGCCGCCGGCCCGATGTCCTGCGGATTGCGGATCGCTTCCGGCGCGCAGTAGAGCGGCGTGCCGACGACCATGCCGGTGCCGGTCAGGCGCAGTTCGTCCGGGGCGGCGACCTCCTTGGCCAGGCCGAGGTCGGCGACCTTGGGCGTGCGGTCGGCGGCGACCATCACGTTGTCGGGCTTGATGTCGCGGTGCACGACCCCGGCGGCATGGATCGCCTGGATGCCCAGGGCGATGCCGGCGCCGAGCCGGGTCACGGTGTCGGCTGGCAGGCCGGTGGGCCGGCCGTTCTTGCGCGCGACCTCGTCGAGCAGGCTGCCCAGGCTGTGGCCGACGACCAGTTCCATGACCAGGTAGGGCTGGCCCTGGTGCATGCCGGCCTCGAACACTTGGACGACGTTGACGTGCGCGACCTTGGCCGCGGCCTGGCCCTCGCGCAGGAAGCGCTGGCGGGCATGGCCCATGTCGCCGCGCACGTGGCCGAGGACCTTGAGCGCGACCTCCTTGTCGAGCACCTCGTGCCGGCCGCGGTAGACCACGCCCATGGCCCCGGCGCCGAGTCGAGCCTGGATGCGGATCGAACCGACCAGGGTGCCGAGGAGGGGATCGGGGAGGGACATCCCCCGCAGTATCGGCCGGTCGGCGGAGAAGCCAAGAAACGGTTCGCGGTTGCCGGGAGATCACCGATTGCCCATCGCCGTGGGGTTGGCACTCTTCCGCCCCTCCGGAAGCCCGCTCCTGCCATGCCTCACCCCCAGCACCTCATCCGCAATTTCTGCATCATTGCGCATATCGACCACGGCAAGTCGACCCTGGCCGAGCGTCTGCTGGAGAAGTGCGGGGCGATGGGCCAGAAGGACGACAAGGAACTGGAGGTCCTCGACAACATGGATCTCGAGCGCGAGCGCGGGATCACGATCAAGGCCAAGGCGGTCAGCCTGCTGTACAAGCATGACGACGGCCAGACCTACCAGCTCAATCTCATCGACACCCCCGGACACGTCGACTTCAGCTATGAGGTGACGCGCAGCCTGCAGGCCTGCGAGGGCTGCCTGCTGGTGGTCGACGCGACCCAGGGCGTGCAGGCCCAGACGGTGGCGAACTACCTGCTGGCCGACGCGCTGCAGCTCGCGGTCATCCCGACGATCAACAAGATCGACCTGCCCAGCGCCCGCCCCGACGAGGTCAAGGCCGAGATCGAGGAGTCGCTCGCCATCCCCGCCGACGAGGCGATCCTGGCCAGCGCCAAGGCCGGCATCGGCATCGACGACATCCTGGCCGCGGTGGTGCGCGAAGTCCCCGCTCCGGTCGGCTATCGCGAGGCCCCGACCCAGGCGCTGATCTTCGACGCCATCTACGATGACTACCGCGGCATCATCCTGTACGTGCGGGTGAAGAACGGGACGCTGAAGAAGGGCGACAAGATCCGCCTGATCCGCAGCGACCGCATCTACGAGATCAGCGATATCGGCCGCCTGCGTCCGAAGATGCAGACCAGCCCGGACGGCCTCAGCGCCGGCGAGGTGGGTTACATCTGCGCCGCGATCAAGACCCTGCACGACGTCAAGGTCGGCGACACCATCACCCTGGCCGATTCGCCCGCCGAGCCGCTGCCCGGCTTCCGCGAGATGAAGCCGATGGTCTACTGCGGACTCTACCCGTCGGGCCTGACCACCTACGACCAGCTGCGCGAGGCGGTCGAGAAGTTCAGCCTCAACGACGCTTCGTTCGTGTGGGTGCCGGAGAGCGGCGGGGCGCTCGGCCACGGCTTCCGCTGCGGCTTCCTCGGCATGCTGCACATGGAGATCTGCCAGGAGCGCCTCGAGCGCGAGCACGATCTCGACATGGTGCAGACCGCGCCGACGGTGACCTACCGGGTCAACCTGCGCGGCATGATGAGCGAGGATGGCCAGCCGCGCACGATCGAGATCACCACCCCGGGCGAACTGCCCAAGGACGGCTACGACTCGATCGAGGAGCCGGTCGTCGACATCAACTTCTTCGTCCCGGCCGATCGCATCGGCACGGTGATGCAGCTGGTGCAGGACCGCCGCGGCCAGTTCCTCAAGCAGGACTACATCGGCCAGCACCGCTGCCGCCTGACCTACCGCATGCCGCTGGCCGAAGTGATCTTCGATCTCTTCGACAAGTTGAAGACGGTGACCCAGGGCTACGGCACGATGGACTACGAGCTGAGCGGCTTCCAGGTCTCCGAGCTCGTGCGCGTCGACATCCTGGTGCACAACAACCCGTGCGATGCGCTGGCCTTCATCTGCCACCGCACCGTCGCTGAACGACGCGGCCGCGCCATCATCAAGAGCCTCAAGGAGGAGATCCCGAAGCACCTCTTCGAGATCGCGCTGCAGGCCGCCATCGGCACCCGCGTGGTCGCGCGCGAGACGATCAAGAGCTACGGCAAGAACGTCACCGCGAAGTGCTACGGCGGCGACATCTCGAGAAAGCGCAAGCTGCTCGAGAAGCAGAAGGAAGGCAAGAAGCGCATGAAGATGATCGGCAGCGTGGAAGTGCCTCAAGAAGCCTTCATGTCGGTGCTGAAGGCGCGGGCCGACGAGTCGTAGGGGGAGCCCTCGATGCAGATAGCGCGTTCATGTCCGTGCTGAAGCATCGATCCGGCCAAGATCGAGGTGTCGGCCGCGGAACCCGCGGCACCGGCGGTTCCATCCGACTTCTAGTCATCACCCCCGATTGGCGACGATCCCCTGCATGATGCCGACCAATTCCTTGGCACAGGCGGCGCGCGTCGCCTGATCGCCTGACAGCGCTGCCGCTGGGATGCGCAAGCCGCTCTTGGCCTTGTCGATGTTGATGACCGCCTTCAACCGATCGAGGAAGCCCTTCTCCTGCAGGTCGAACGACAACGCGGCATGCCAGTCGGCGCCCAGCGGCTTGCAGGCGAGGTCGAGGAAGTCGAACTCGCAGGTCAGCTCTGCAGGCGGGGTGAAGCGGAAGCAGGTGGTGCGTTCGCTGCGATCCCACGATCGTTTGGCCGGCACCTCGGGCCAGCGAAGCACTTCGCTCCACAGCTTGGCCAGTTCGAGCAGCGCTTCGGCAGGCTCGACGCGCAGACCGAGGCTGCCCGAGGGATCGACGGCCCCCGGCACGTCCATCTCGACGGTCAGGCGCCAGCCCTGCGGCTTGCCCGGTTCGGACAGTCGCGCGTCGAGTGGCACGGCGAGGCTGAAGGGCAGACTGACGTCCTGGCCGACAGTCATGGTGAAGGGGCTGGCGAGCGTCTCGGTCGCCGCCTCGCGCGCCACGGTGACGGTGCGTCGGTTCTTGCCGCTGCCGCGGCTCTCGGTCCAGAACTCGACCAGGGCGATGCGCAGGCTGCGCGCCTCCTGGGTGTAGCCGCCGCCGCGCAGGTCGACCTTCCCCGCGACCATCTCGCCCTGACGTATCGTCTCCGTTGCCGGAATTATGGTGATGGCGCAGCCGCCGACATTGAAGGTGCGCTTCAGCGATTCGAAGATGCCCATGCGTTCATGCTGCGTTCCCGTGCACCTGGGTCCAGGCTCGAGACACCAGAAATGAGGAATGGCATTAGGTTCGCACCCCGGACCTGTCACGCTGCCAGAACATGGCCACCACTCGTCTGAACCTGCGCCGCCTCCGGCGTCAGAACCCCATCCCCCCGACCAACGCCGAACGTCGCGCCAAGCGGCGTGCTGCCGAGAACAGCGCAAAGCCCATCTGATTGGGCAGCTTGATTGTGCCGTACTTGTATATACAAGTACGGCATGCGAACGCTGCTCATCGCCCTCGCCCTGTCCGGCCTCGCCAACGTGTCAGCGGCAGAGAACGGCCAGCGTCTGCTGCAATTCGACAAGCAGACGATGGCGAAGCAGGTGAAGACCTCCAATGATGCCCAGGTCGGCGTAGCGGTGGTCGGCCAGGGCGCCAAGAGTGCTCTGCACGTCACCTGCAAGGCCGGTGCCACCGGCTTTCCCGGCATCGCGGTGACAGCGCCCGGAGTGGCATGGGATCTCTCGACTGTCGGCCACGTCGAGGTGCGGGTCGCGAACACCGGTACGTCGGCGATCGATCTCGCCCTGCGCGTCGACAACCCGGGCGACTGGAAGCAGAGTCCGTGGAACGCCGAGCATGTCGGCATCGCTCCCGGGGCGGCCGGCACGGTGCGCGTGTGCTTTGGCTACAACTTCGGCCAGCCCGGCTACGCCCTTGATGCGAAGCGGGTCAGCCAGGTCCTGGTCTTCGTCACCGGCAAGGCGGAGGAGCAATCCTTCCGCATCGAGTCGCTGGCCGTTGGCGGCAAGCCGGGCGAGAAGCCCTGAGGTTGCGGATCCACTGACCAGCTCTATCGCGGCGGCTTCAACGCCATGGCCCATTGCTCCCAGCGGCGTTGCCAGGCGGCCATGTCCGACTCGCCCAGCACCCTGACCAGGGTCTTCCACGCTGTCGGATCCGTCGCCTGATCGCGCATCGCCTCCAGCATCAGTTGGCCGAGCTTGCCGGTCTCCTGGAGATGCATGCACAGGTAGCGCGCCTGGGCATAGTTTCGGCTGCTGTTGGCGCCGTAGAAATCCGCCGTGCACAGCGCTTCGAAGGTCGGCAGGGTGCGGCTGGTGATCGCCTCCTGCAGACCCTTCAGGCGCCAGTTGACCAGGCCGGTGGCGAGGTCGCCGCGCTGGCCGCATTGCTCGTATAGCGACGCCAGGCCCTCGTTCAGCCAGTCGGGGCACTTCGGGAAGTTGGCTCGCATGTAGGCATGGACCAGTTCGTGACAGAGCGTGCCGCCGCCGGTGGCGATGTTCATCACCAGTCCGTGCCGCGGCGAGAAATAGCCGTAGGGGGAGTCCGGGCCGGCGCCGAAGAAGGCTGCGCCGTTGGTTTCGTAGCTGGCCTTGTCCTTGAACAGCCAGATGTCGGTCAGGCCAGCGGGATCGTGCTCGAAGTACATCCGGCGCATGGCGGTGGCGAACCACGCGACGGTTGCGCTGTGGCGCGCACGTCGCGCCGGGTCGGCATCATCGCTGAGCACGACGAAGGCGCCGCTGCGCTCGTGGTGGAAACCCGCCATGGCATGGCGCTTGGTCAGCTCGGCGACATGCGCCTCGTAAGCGGCGTCAACCACCTCGCCTGCGGTGAGCAGCGCGCAGAGCAGCAGGAGCAGGGACGGAGCCATGAGACGACTCTCCCGGTGATTGGCCGCGCCTGCAAGCCTGTGGCCGATCAGTCCGCCCAGGCACGACGCACACTGTTGATTGGCACCAGTTGCTGGCAGCAGGGTTCCGGAGTCGTACGAACCGGCATGCCGAAGATCCGCAAGCGCGCCTCACGCCGCACGCCAACCCGCTCTTGGCGTTGGGAGGAGTTTTCCGAACCAGGGTTCAAGCAGGCGGTGCGCAGCGCCAAGGGCGTCTGCATCGTGCCGATGGGCATCCTGGAGCGCCACGGCGAGCACATGCCGCTCGGCACCGACATGCTGTGCGCGCATGCCCTCTCCATCCGCGCCGCCGAACGCGAACCCGCCATCGTCTTCCCGCCGCACATCCTCGGCCAGATCCAGGAGCACAAGCACTGGGCTGGCGCAATCGCCATCCGTACCGAGTTGGCGCTATTGGTGCTCGAAAATCTGTGCGACGAGATCGCCCGCAACGGCTGCCGCAAGATCATCCTGCTCAACGGCCATGGTGGGAACGAATCGCTGCTCAACCTCTTCGGATGGAAGAAGCTCGAGAAGCCACGACCCTATACGCTCTACATCCTGCGTCTGGCCGATTACTACAAACTTCGGCCGGGCGATCCGATGCACGGCAAGTTCGCCCCGGGGACGGACGGACACGGCGGGATCGACGAGGCGAGCCTGATGATGGCGTTGCGTCCGGATCTGGTCGACCTCGCCACGCTGGCACGACATCCGCACTCCGGCCGCGCTCGCCGTCGCTTTGCCCATCTGCCGGCTTATTCGCCGATGTGGTGGTATGCCGACTTCCCAGACGCCTACTCCGGCGATGCTCGATTGGCCTCGGTCGCCATCGGCGACCAGTTGATCGAGACCTATGTCGGTCGCGTTGCGGCTGCTATCGCCGCGATCAAGCGCGACCGGACCGCTGCCAAGCTGGAGGCCGAGTTCTTCGCGCGTTGTGAACATGGTTCGGCGAAGCGACCACGTTGACGGCATAATTGGCCGAAATCGTGCCGGTCGAGGCGGCTGATGCCGCCCTGCCGCCGTTCTCGGTCAACTATGCGCTGATCCCCAGGCCACCGTTGCGCCGCTGGGGCCGTTCATCACAGTGCGCCCAGATGGGCAGCACGCTGCTTCTCGACGAGTGCTACGAGACCCAGGGCGCGGGGTTCGTCGAGCTGCTGCGCGCGTGCGATGACGACCGCCGGTTGGCCGGGCTGGCCGAGCGCATGCTCAAGGACGCGCGGCCGTGGGTGCGCAGCCAGCTGCTCGCCTATCTGGAGACGCCGTTCGACCGCCCCGGACACCACCCGCTGGTGAAGCGCGTGTTCAAGGACGCCGAGCGCCGCGGCGACCTCGACATCCTGACCCGCTGCCTGGTCGGCTTCGATCGTGCGGTCCGCCGCAAGCTGGTCCGCCGCACCACCTACGATTGGCAGAGCCGCGTCCAGATCGAACGCGAAGAGCTGATCCTGCCGCGCCGCGGCCTGCTCGCCAAGCACGCGGCGAAGCACGCCCAGGCGAAGCCGGTGCAGCCTGGCCGCGAGCGGCCGGGCATGGCGCTGTTCAGCCTCGCCACCCGACTGCACCTGCGCCGCCGTGCCTGGCGCTTCTTCCGCCGTCTCGGCTTCCAGAAGCCCGACGGCTACGTTGCCGCGGTGGCCGGGATCGCGCGGCGCTTCACCGATGCCGACCTCGGCGCCGGCCACGACCTGCTCGATTCCTGGGGGCTGGCGCACATCCTCTTCGGTGACAGCGAGGCGCTGCAGTTCCAGGGCACCTGGATCAATGTGGCTCCGGATCGTACGCTGGCCGACCTGCGTCCGGCGCCGGCCTTCGCCGCGCTGTGGCAAGCGCCGGCCGCTGTGCCGCACCTGCTGGCGCTGGCCATCGGCGGGCAGGCGAAGCTGGTGCGCACCTGGGCCTTCGACTGGCTGAAGACGCGCCATCCGTCCGCGCTGGCCGGGCTCGGCCTGGACGACATCCGGAAGATGCTGGATGCCGAATGGGAGGACGTGCGCCTGGTCGGGCTCGAGCTGTTCGCCAAGCATCCGCAGGTGCCGACCCTGACCGTGCAGCAGTGGCTGGGTCTGCTTCAAGTTTCCGACCCCGCTGCGCTGGCGCAGATCGTCGCTGCGATGCAGGCGCATGTGCGCGGCTCGCGCCTGGCGCACGCCGAGGCGGTCGCGATCGCCTGCCACCGCTCGGTGCCGGTCGTGCGCATGGCCCTGGCCTTCCTCGCCGAGAAACGCTGGGATGGCCCGGCGGAGGCCGAGGCCTTGCTTGGTCTCGCCCGCGCCGCCTGTCCGGCCCTGGCCGCGGAGCTGGGCGCCTTCCTGCTCGGCAAGCTGGCCACGCCTGAGCGCTACCGCGTCGAGCACGTCTGCCTCGCACTCGACCATCGCCTGGAGGGCATGCGCACGGCGGCCATGGCCTGGGTCGACGCGCATCGCCACGTGCGCGAGGACGCGCAGTTGTGGGCGCGCGCCGCCGAGTCGCCATACGATCAGGTGCGCTGCTGGCTGCTGCGCGCGCTCGAACGCTTCGCCGCCGAGGCCACCGTGTCGGGCGATCAGCGCCGGCTGCTGTGGGCCACCGTGCTGCTCGGCGTGCACCGCGGCGGTCGCGAGAAGCAGGCCGCGGTGCGCCAGTTGACCACCGCCATCGTCGCCGATCCCGACGGCTCGGCCGACCTGCTGCCGCTGCTGGCGGCGGCGCTGCGCTCGTTGCGCCTGCCCGAGCGGCGCGCCGCCTGCGCCGGCATCGCCACCGTGCTGGTCCGGCGTCCGGCGCTCGCGCCGCGCATCGCCGAGCTGTTCCCCGAGCTCGACTGCTCGCAGGTCGTGCTGGAGGCTGGCTGATGGAGGTTCCCTTCGCCTATCGCGGCCGCAGTGGCGTGGTCTCCGGCAGCGGCGGCGACGCCCTGTGCTTCGCCGCCAACCTCAAGCGCGACCAGGTCGCCTTCGCCGGCGACCTCAAGCACCCGGTGCGCTTCCGCGAGCTGTTCTCGGCCCTGCACGATGTGGTCGTGTCGGAGCTGCGCTTCCAGCCCAAGGACCACACCGCCTACAAGGCGTGGCGGGCGCAGCAGGACGCGCAGCAGCGGGCGGTGTACCAGCAGGCATTCAAGCAGGCCAGCGAGGCGATCCAGGCGCGCGCAACCATGCCGGTGCCGCGTGACATCGAAGCGCAGTTCCGCACCCAGCACCAGCTGTACTGGAAGGCGCGCCGCGCCTGGTCGGACAAGCTGATGCGTGAGGATTCGGCGCTGTGGGCCCGGCTGCGGCCGTGCGATCCGGTGGTGACGGTGGCCGACGATCAGGTGCTGTTCGAATGCTTCTCCAAGGACGAGTCGAGCTACGGCGCCCTCGGCGTCGACCGCGAGGCCTTCGGCACCGGTAGCGACGCCGCCTACGGCACCACCAACGTCGACTACTCGTGGGAGCTCTACGACCACATCCAGGGTCTGCGTTCCTACCATCCGACCCGCTTCGCCGTCGCCCCCGAGGGCATCGCCGTGCAGGTCGGCGCCGCACCGGCCTACCACGAAGAGAAGATCGATCTGCCGCAGAGCTGGCTGCGCGGCTTCGCCCAGATCGGCGCCGCCGCGGTGCTGCCGGGCACCCGCGTGCCGGTCAGTCGTGATGCGCTCTACGCCATCCTCGCCTGGCTGCGCCGGCACCGCGAGAAGAGCGGTCCGCGCGCCATCCGCATCGAACTGCTCAGCGGCAAGCCGGTGCGCATCGTGCTCGAACCGTGGGAGCAGGTCATCGAGCTGCCCGACCAGCTGTGGCACGGTCCGGACCTGGCGCCGATCCGCGTGTGGGGCCGCCGCCGGCTGCTGGTGCTCGCGCGCACCCTGCCCTTCGTCGACCGCGCCGAACTGCATCTGCTCGGCACCGGCATGCCCTGGTTCGTGGTGCTGCGCTGCGGCGAGATGCGCTTCACCCTCGGCCTGTCGGGCTGGACGACCAACGACTGGACGCGTTCGGCGGCGCTCGACCTGCTCGCTCCGCCCGCCATCCCCGAGGAGCGCGAGATCCAGCGTGTCGCCGACCTGCTGCATCAGCAGCGTTCGTGCACGTTGGCGCAGCTGCAGCCGGTGATCAGCGAACCGGCCCGCCTGGCCGCCTGCCTCACCCATCTCGCCGGCACCGGCCAGATCGTGCACGACCTCGCCTGCTCGCGCTATCGCTGGCGCCAGGTGGTCAGCCGCGCCCTCGGCGAGGCGGAGAAGGGCCCCGACCATCCCGAGCTGATCGCCAGCCGCAGCCTGCTGCGCGAACGCGCGGTGCGCGGCCTCACCGTGTCGGACCAGGGCGCGTCAGGAGCGCTGCTGACGGCCACGGTCGAAGGACAGGAGTGCGAGCTGCTGCTGAACCGCGATGGCCAGCTGCGTCGCGCGAAGTGCGACTGCAGCTGGTTCCGCACCGGCGGCATCCGCAAGGGGCCGTGCCGCCACCTGCTCGCCGTGCGCCTTGCGCATCAGCAGGACCGCGATGGCATCACCTCCCCGGTGTGGGGGCTCGGACGATGAGCACGGTGCGACTTGTCCCGCGCAGCGCGGTTCCTATACACGACTCCCGGAGGGGGCGGCGGACGACTGAGCAGCAATCATACTGCGGCGTTCCGCCGCGGTTGCTTTTGGCCAGGTCATGCTTCCCCAGCGGCGATGTTCTTTTGGCAACCCCGCCCTCTGGTGCGGGAGGCCAGGACAAGCCAAGGCTATCCACCGCACCAGAGGGCGGGGTTGCCTCGGTGATCGCCGCCGGTCCATTGGACGACGTCAGGAGACGCCGCCCCCTCCAGTTCAGGGGCTCCGCCCCTGCGGCCCTGGCGGGCCTGTCCCCGCTGCCTTCTCTGAGCCGGGGAGTCAAGCAGGACGTCGTCCAGTCCCTGCCGGTCATCCCATGTCCAGACCCGCCCTGACCTCCGCGCGGAGCGTCAAGGCGGGGA
>JALHRW010000103.1 GCA_022841245.1 Planctomycetota bacterium | reverse complement strand
CGCCGCGCTCGCCGCGCTCGATGCCGCCGCCGCCGCGCCCGACCGCGCCGAGGCGGCGATCGACGAGCTGCGCCAGCTGGTCGGCGCCTTCCCGCAGGAACCGGCGTGGCGCGCCAAGCTGGCGCGCATCCGCAGCCTCGAAATGGCATGCGCCGCGCGACTGGGCAGCCGCAACGTGCTGCTGGCTCCGGATGCGCTCGCCCTCCTCGCCGACCTCGAGAGCGAAACCGGCGTCACCGCCGCCTCAAGCGCTTGGCGCACGCGCGCTGCCGTGCTCGCCGGTCCGCCGCCGCCGGCCTGGGCCTGCGAACACACGGTCGACGCGCGTGGACCGCGTGCCGTCCTGCGCCTGCCGGGAGAGCCGGCGCTGACCGTCGCCTTCCGCCACGTGCCGCCCGGATCCTTCACCATCGGCAGTCCGCTCGACGAGCGTGAGCGCGACAGCGATGAACTCGGCGCCGAGATCGTGCTGACCCGCGGCCGCTGGTTCGCCGAATGCGAGGTCAGCCAGGCGGTGTACGAACGGATCGCCGGAACGAACCCCTCGGTGCAACGCGGTGCCGAACTGCCGGTACAGAACCTCGACTGGGCCCAGGCGACTGATTTCGCCCTACGTTTTTCCACCGCCTGCAGCGTCACCGCCCGCCTGCCGACCGAGGCCGAATGGGAGCACGCCTGCCGCGCCGGCGGCCTCGATCCGAGCGAGCTCGGCCGCGCCGCCTGGTACCGCGACACCAGCGACGACGCCTGCCACCCCATCGGCCGCCGTCCGCCCAACGCTCTCGGCCTGCACGACCTGCTCGGCAACGTCTGGGAATGGTGCAGCGACCGCTACGGCCTCTACCCGCCGACCGGCGCCAGCGACCCGCAGGGTGGTGAACGCGAGGAGCGCGTCCTGCGCGGCGGCAGCTGGGCCGACCCGGCGCGCCTGCTGCGGCCCGCCAACCGTGCGGCGTTGGCGCCGACGACGCGCAGCGTGCAGATCGGCATGCGGTTGGTGATCGTCGGGGAATAGTTTGGATCCATTGCCTCTGCCGGCGGGCCTGATCGCTACCACCCCCATACAACTTAACCGCCCGATTGTTGACAGTTCGCACGGTCTTCAAAACATCCCACGCGGTTATTTTCAGTTCCACAACCGAACCTGGAATCCCAACGTGCGCATCATCGCTCTACTGTTTGTGCTGACTGGATGGATGCAGGCTGTGGTGGCGCCGACCGTGACAGCAGACTTCACCACCAACGAGGACGAAGCTCTCGTCTTCGGCTTCGCAGAATTGGATGCGCTCTGCACGATTGATGCAGCCAGGACGGGGTATCGGATCACGACGATCATCAACGGATCAGCTACCATTGCCAGTTCTGCAAGTGGACCTTGGTCCACACCAATTAGCCTACCGGTGACACTTACAAATTCATCCACCCAATGGATCCGGTACTTGCCAAATGCTAACGTATTTGGGAATAATTTACCATCCCTACTAATCGAAGCCACGGACGGATCGTCGTTCAGCAGCGCCACGGTCGTCAACATCGACATCACTTCCATTGACGACCCAATTGCCGCCGAATCCCACGCATTCGTCCAGCCTGGTCCCGGTCCACCCGACTACCGCATTCGCGAGGACAACGTCAACACCTGGACCTTCCAGCAACTGAGAGATACGTTGCTGATCCATGACGCGGAAGGGCAGCCGTGGACGCTGCGTATTACTGGCAAGGTCAACGGCACGCTGAAGACCGCCGGGGACGTCGAGATCACCAGCTTCCCCACTGATCTGACCTTCACCGCGCTGGGTGATGTCGCGGTGAAGTGGCAGCCGCCGGCCGACGTCTTCACCAAGACCGGTCCGCCGGTGGAGCCAGCCCTTGTCGCCTTCACCGCCCGGGCCGTCACCACCACAGCGCCGATCACCACCAGCAGCGAGGTCACCCTGACCACGCCGGTGCTCGGGATCGCCGATCCGGTCCTGGCGCCGACCGCCACGACACTGGGTGCGATCGCACCGCTGGTCGTCACACGCGGGACGACGACGACGTTCACCTACGAGCAATTGCATGCCCTGTGCTCGGGGACCAATGACGTCGACCGGGTGGGGGCGTTCAGCTTCATCTTCAACGGCAGTGGAGTCGCGGGATGTATGGTCGGCCAATTCAATGCCGCCGGTACCTTCGTCACCTCCCAGCCCCTGCCAACGATCGTACCCATGAGCTTGGCAGAGGGTGAGAGTCTCCAGTTCGTGGTTCCCGACAGTCTCGCCACCGGTATCCGCAGCGCCGGAACTGGCAGCATCTGGGTCACGGGGAGTGCTCTCTCCTATACCTGGGTGGCCGTGAGCCTCGACGTCCGCGCAGGACCGATCAGTGGCGGATCAGACTCCTCCAGTGCCGATGGTGGTGGAGGTGGCTGCGGTGCCGGAACCGCCGTCATCGGCTTTCTCCTCCTGGGACTGAGTCTCTCGCTCCGCCGATGGAACCAGCGACTGTGATCCGATCGGTCACTGCCCTACTGGTCTTGCATGCAGCCATTGCTGCTGCCGACCTCGTGTGGACCGCCCCCGCCGACCTGAAGATCCGCCCAGGCACGCAACTAACCTACACCTACTCCATCGATCCCGCCCCGACGTCCCACAGCCTAGAGATCACCAATCCTCTGAGCGAAGTCGATGTCACCATTCCCTCGTCAACTGCGAGTGCCGGAAGCATCCGAATCGCCGTCGACGCTGCTCTCGTTGCTGCGAACGGGCGGATCGAAGTTCAGGCCATGCAAGGGGTCGTCCCCCTGACGCCGAAGCGGTTCATCGACGTGGATGTTGATCCCGCCCCGTTCCTGTCGAATCCGAGTGTTTCCTTCAGCGGTTTAGAGGATGTCCAAGGGACTCTGGACGTCTCATTTTCTGACACTTTCGCGGCGGTTGTCACCCACGCCCAAGTGCCAGGCACCCCCATCATCACCATCACAGCAGCCCAGCGTATCTCCCCCAATCTCATCCGCCTCACCCTCCTCAGCTCCCCCGACGCCCACGGCTCCAGTTCGATCCAACTCACCCTCACCGATCTCGTCGGTCCCACCGTCTTCACCATCCCAGTGACGATCAGCCCGACCAACGATCCGCCGGTGACCACGCTGAGCGCCCTGCCGACGCCGATCATGGATCCGGTCAGCGGGACACCGGTGGCGCTGCTGTCGCGGCTCGACCTCGATTCGGGTGTCGATACCGACATCACTCTGGCCAACGCCACCGCACGCCTGGGCTTCATCGCCGAGATCAGCGGGCTTGACGGCGTCGACCTGCTCAGCCTGCGCAGCGACGCCGGCTATCGCGTCGACGCGGGGACCATCGCCGTGCTGCCGGCCGGCACCGCTATCGCCACCTGGACAGCGAGCAGCACACGCCGGATCGCGGTGACGCTGACTGCGGCAGGGACACAGGCCCAGCTGCAGGAACTCGCCCGGCTGCTGCGCTATAGCCACGCGCAGAGTCCGGTGGCGCCGCTGACCCGCACGCTCAGCGTGACCGTGGTCGAGCCGGATGCGGCCGGCGGAACCGACCTTGCCGCCGTGGTGACCTGTCCGGTGCACGTCGCAGCGGTCAACCGGCCTCCAGAGGTGACGCTGCGGCCGATCGAACTGGAACCACTGCTCAGCACGCCGCTCGACATCTCGCTCGCCGACAGCGACGGGGTGGCGGCGCTGACCGTGTCGGTGATCGCACCACTGCCAGGCGGCGGGCGGATCGAGCCCTCGAGCTGCCGCGGAGATGTCGCGGTAGCCGGCGGCATGCGCTACGTCCACACCGCCAGCGATCTGAGCGATGACCGCATCACCCTGGCAGTCAGCGATGGTCGTAGCGCCGCGGTCATCGCCAGCACGACGGTCGCCATCCGCGTGCGCCCGGACCGCCTGAGCATCATCAGCGATCCGCTGCTGGAGGCGGTACGCGGGGTGACCACCGGCCTCGACCTCGCCACCGTCCCAGCGGGCGCCAGCCTGACCTTGGCCGATTACGGCGCGCCGCTGCCGCCGCGGCCGGCAGCGGGCGTCACGCTCAGCGGCACCCGGCTCGCTCTCGATTGGACCCTGATCCCGGCCGATACGGCGTGGCTCGCCTTCGCGGTCGAGGCGGTGACCGCCGACACCGCGATTCCGGCCGGTCGACGCACCGCTCGGCAGCGCATGCTGGTGCGCGTACGCAACCCCGTGCCCGCCGGCTCCGCCAACTGATGCGCCCGGTCGCCGCCCTGCTGCTCGCCATCCTGGCCGGATGCACTGGTGGCGCGCAGCCCAGCGGCGCCCTCGCTTCCGACGCCGAGCTGTCGGCCAGCACCTGGGTGGCCCTGGATCTGGCCAGCGGCGCAGTCACCCCGGTCGACGGCGCGGTCGATCCGACGTCCACCGCTTGGCGCGGACAGCGCGTGCTGTTCCGCCAGATCCCGGCGGGCGAGGCGGCGATCGGCCGCGCCGTCGCCGATATCGCCGCCGAGGCCGACGAACATCCGCAACGCCGCCAGAGCGTCGGCCGGGTGTGGATCGCCGCCCACGAATTGAGTCAACGGCAATGGTTCGCCCTCGCCGGGACGCGGCCGTGGCTGAGCGTGCTGCCGGTGATCGATCCCTTCCCATGGATCGGCGACGATCTGCCAGCCTTCGGCCTGAGCCCGCGCCTAGCCGAAGCCGCCCTCGCCCGCCCGCTTACCGACAGTTGGCTCCTCGATCTACCCGAGGCCGATGAATGGGAGCGCGCCTGCCTTGCCGGCGGCACCGGCAAGTTCGTCTGGGGCGACAGTCTCGACGGAGCCACCACGTGGGCGGTCTGCGCCAGCGACCGGCCGCAAGCGGTCGGCGGACGCCAGGCCAACGCCTGGGGTCTGCACGACATGCATGGCAACGTCTGGGAGCTGGTGCGCGACGGCCTCGCCTGGCAGGTGCGCGGCGGCGCCTGGGACCAGGCCGTGGTGACCGCCCGGGCGAGCAACCGCCTGGCGGTCGACAGCGATACCGTGGGCTGGAACGTCGGCCTGCGGCCGGTGCTGCGGCGATGAGGCGTCCGCTCCTGATCCTGCTGTTGGCGGCGGGCGCGGGCGCCGCGGAGGTCGCGCGCCGCGATGTGCAGGTGGCAGCCGAGGTGGTCGACGGCGGCTTCGCCTACGCGCTCGACAGCGCGATCGGTTCGTTCACTGGCGAGGACGCCTTCGATCGCATCGGCTTCCTGCGCCTCGGCGGCCGCTGGGCCTGGACCAGTGCCGGCAGTCAGCTGGCACCGTTGCTCGGCCTCGATGCCGAACTGTTGGATGCACCGCTCGCCGACGGCGGGCTGGACGGCCAGGGCCTGGCGCTGGCGGCCGGCGGCACGTGGGCCTTCGCTGGCCCGCTGGCCCTCGACCTCGAAGGTTTCATCGGTCTCTACCGCGCCAGCCTCGAACTGCCCGGCGCCGGCGGCAGCGCCGGGCTCAGCGGCGATGGCACCATGCAGCGCAGCGGCCTGCGCGCCCGCCTGGCCTGGAGCTTCACCCGCCACTGGACCCTGGCGATGGAGGGCGGTTGGTCGGCGTGGAACGCGGACATCGCGGGCGGTGACGATCGTACGCTGACCCTCGACGGCAGCGGCCTGGGCGCCGGCCTGGCCCTGGCCTGGCGTCCGTCGGCCCGCCCGGGGAGCGTGGAATGAAGTGGCTCGCCGCGCTGCTGATGCTCGTCCAACTGCCGGCCGTCGAACTGCCGACCATCACGCGAGCGGATAGCATGGTCCTGGCCTACGACCTCGGCGCTACCGCTCCGTGGATGCCGCTGCTGTGGGAGCGCTGCACGCTGACCCTGCCAGCCGGCACCAGTCGGGTCCAGATCATCGCCCGAATGGTCAGAACCGGCTTCTCCGCCGACGACAGCGATCTGCTCGCACTGCGCGACGGCCACCGTGTGACCATCACCGGCAGCGGATTCACCGTCGCCGGCCTGGCCGGGACCTGGAACGGCGTCTGCATCGGCAGCACCGGTCTGATCGCAACCATCGATCAGGCCATCAGCGCCGCCGACCTGCTGCTGCTGTGCCGCCAGTTGCATTACGCCAATCTTGGCGGCGAACGCACGCTAGCGCGGCGGCGGGTGGAACTCTTCATCCACGCCTTCGCCGGCGGCGTCTGGGTTGACAGCCTGCCTCTGTTCATCGACGTCGATCCGGTTGCCGCCGACCAGCCGCCGAAGGTGCGCTTCGACGCCCAGGCCATCCCGCTGGGCGGCGCGGTCGACTGGCGGCCGATCGCCTGGTATGATGGCCGACAGACCGCGTCCCAATTGACCTGGCGGATCCAGACCCTGCCCGCCTTCCTCGCGGTGACCGGAACGGCGGATGGGGCACGCACCGACCAGACCGCTGAGCTGACCGCCACCCCGCGATCCCTGGACTGGTTCGCCGCCGCCCAGCTGCAGCTGCAAGCTGGCGGCACCATGAGCGACGGCACCGCCGCCATTCTGGTCAGCGACGGCAGCACCTCGGCAGCCTCTGTTTTCGCGGTCGCGGTGGTGCCAGCCAGCGGCGAGCTGGAAGTCGTCGGGGACTTTCCCTTTTCCGTCCAGGCCTCTGCCCTGGTGCCGATGCGTGCCTCCCGTCCGGATGTGCGATTCGTCAATTGCATCGCACATCCCGCTACCGGCCTCTCCTATCAAGTGACGCAACCATTCACCGTCTTCACCGGCAACGGCGAGATCCTCTTCTGGTTCGACCGCCTGCCCATGGGCCAGGACGTGATCGAAGGCTGTGCCGTGTTCGAGGCCGGTGGCAGCACCTTCCGCCTGCCATACCGCATCGCCGTGCTGCCAGGTATGGCCAACTGATGCGCCGTCTCCTCACCTGCTTCGTCCTCGCGGGATGCACCGCGGGCAGCGGCTCGCTGCCGCAGGATGCGGCCATTGCCGAGGCCGACTGGGTCGAGGTCGAGCTCGCCACCGGAGCGGTGACGGCTGTAGCGGAGCCTGACGCCCGCGCCCTGGTTCAACCGCGCTGGCGCAGCAGCCACGCCCTGTTTCGTCGCATCCCCGCCGGCGGCTTCGCCGGCAACGGCGCGCTGCTGCCTGGCGGTGGCGAGAGCGAGGACGCGGCCAGTGTGGCCAGTGACGGACGTTCCTTCCTCGCCATATGCGAATTGACGACGGCGCAGTGGGCGGCGCTGACCGGCAGTGGCGGCGGCAACCAGCAGCCCCTCGGCGGCATTCCAGCGGAGGATGTCGCGCTGGTGCTCGCCGGTACCTGCTTGACGCATCTGCGCCTCGACCTGCCCGATGCCGGATTGTGGTCGGTCGCCTGCAATGGCGGACGCAGCACGCTGTTCTCGTGGGGCGACGGACTGGCCGAGGACGCCGCCAGCAGCAACGCCGTGCATCATCCGCGCAGTGGCCTGGCGCCGAGCGGCCCGTCCACCGTCGGCAGTCTGCTGCCCAACGGCCTCGGTCTGTTCGACCTGCACGGCAATGTCTGGGAGATGGTGCGCAGCGGCAATGGCTACGAAGCGCGCGGTGGAGCATGGGATTCGCCGGTCCTGCACTGCCGCACCGCAAATCGCGTCGAGCTGCCAGGTGACCTCGCCGTACCGAACGTCGGAGTCAGGCTGGCGCTGCGGCCGTGACCTACGCCAGCGGGCAGTAGCGGTCGAGCAGCGGCCGCAGCGATTCGGCGGTGACCGGTCGGATCAGGCAGCCGTCGTAGCCCTCGGGCAGGTCGGTGCCGGTCGCCAGCACCACGATCAGCGGGATCGGATGGCTGGACGAGGACGCCGCGCGCAGCGCTGCGCGCACCTGGCTGGCCCCGCCGGGCAGTTCGGCATCGAGCAGGACCAGGGCGCAGGACGAAGCCACCGCCTGCGCCACGGTTTCGGCGGCATCCTCGCACTGCTCGACCTCGTCGACTCCCTGCCCGCGCAACAGCAGGCTGGCGACAGTACGGTTGGTGCGCCGGCCTTCGGCGACCAGGACACGTCCACGGCGCTGCGCACGCGGCTGCGTCGGATGCAGATCGGATGGATGCGCCACGTCGGCGAGGTCGAGCTCCACGGTGAAGGTGCTGCCGACGCCAGCCTCGCTGACCAGTGAGATGGTCCCGCCCATCAGCTCCACCAGGCGGCGACTGATCGCCAGACCGAGGCCGGTGCCACCGGCACGACGGGTCAGGCTGTTGTCGATCTGCACAAATGGCTTGAACAACTCGTCCTGACGACCGAGCGGGATGCCGATGCCGGTGTCCTGCACCGCGAGAACCAGCTTGCGGCGGCCGGCGGATGACGGCTGCGAGGCCAGTCGCACGGTGATGCCGCCGTGTTCGCAGAACTTCACAGCGTTGCCGACCAGGTTGCCGACCACCTGGCGCAGGCGCAGCGGATCGACCTGCAGCCAGTGCGCGCCGGGCGGCTCGCAGACCAGATTGATGGCCAAGCCCTTGGCCTCGGCGCTCGGGCGGAACAGCGCCACCACATCGGCGACGACCGCCGCGACCTCACAGGGATGCGGCTCGATGCGCATCGCCTGAGCCTCCATCTTGCTGAGGTCGAGGATGTCGCCGAGCAGCTGCAGCAGAGCCTCGCCGGAGCGGTGCACCACCTCGACGAGTTCACGCCGCCGCGCGTCGAGATCGCCCTCCAGCAGCAACCCGGTCATCCCGAGCATGCCATTGAGCGGGGTGCGGATTTCGTGGCTCATGTTGGCGAGGAAGGCGGTCTTCGCCGCCGCCGCCGCTTCGGCGTGCTCGCGGGCCTGGCGCAATTCGGCCTCGACGACCTGGTGCTCGGTGAGATCGCGCAGCAGGCAGACCAGCCACGGCGGACCACCCGGATGCGGCACTGGCCGGACGTCAGCCAGCAGCCACGACGCGCCCGGTTTGCCGGGGCCAGCGAGCTCGCACGAACCACCGAGGTGGAGCATGCGGCGCAGCGCCTCGGACTCGGCAGAGGCGAGCAGCCAACCGAGCGGCCGGCCGACCACCTTGCCTGAATCGACGCCGAGGTGGTGGGCGCAGGCGGCGTTGGCCCACACCACGTTGTGCTGCGGATCGGCGAGCAGCACGGCGTGGCCGGTGGCGTGCGCCACTTCAGCGAGCAGACCGAGATCGCGGCGGGCACGGCCAAGCTGGCGCAGCACCGCATGCAACCCGCCGGCGAGGAACAAACCAGCGAGGATGCCGCCCATTCCAGCCCACAGCACATTGCGACGGTGGTTCGCCAGCGTGGCATTGACCTCGGACAGGGTGAGGTCGGCACCGATCGCCCAGGTGCGGCCGGCGGTGTCGGTCAGGCCGAGGTAGGCGCCGCGGAAGTCACCGTACTCGTCGTGGTAGGTCTCGTAGTGCAGGCCCTTGCCTTCGCGGATGGCCGTCTTCGCGGCATCGGCTGCGCCGACGTAGACACGGCCGAACCAGGTCTCCGGGCCATCACCCAGTTCATTGTCGAAGTCGTTGGTCCAGAGCTGCTTCACCGCTTCGCCGTCGAGGTACATGGCGTAGAGAAAAGCCAGTCCCGAGCTGCTGCAGAGGTCGTTGGCCCGGCGCATGTACAGGCGGTCCTCGGCCAGCGGAATGCTGCCGGGATCCTCCACCCGGGCGCGCAGCTCGGACGGGAAGGCGGCTACCGCCAGATTCACCCCGATGCGCAGCTGGGCATCGATCTGATCGCGCACCATGCGCCGCGTCGAGCGGTCGAAATGCCAGGAGATGAAGACCACGCCGGCGACATAGACGGCGAACAGCCCCCACAGCACCGGGGTCAACCGGCGGGGATCGCGCCCAGCATGCAGAACCGTGTTCACTATCCCCGTTCTACGCTTCCGGCCACCTCCGTCCACATCGGCTGGACGGTCTACGCACGAGCTTCGGGCAGCCGCATTCGCCTTTCCCGGCTGGACCTCCTGCGCCGGCTCCGAGGCTGCCGCCATGCCCGATCCGGCCACCCTCCACTGGGTCCACAACCTCGACCCGTTCGCGCTGCGCATCAGCGGCGAATTCGGCCTGCGCTGGTACGGCCTGAGCTACCTCCTCGGCATCGCCGGCGGCTGGTGGCTGCTGCTGCGCTGGGCCAGGGCCGGACGTCTGCCGATGCCGGCGCAGCAGGTCGGCGATTTCATCGTCACCATCGCCATCGGCATCGTCGTCGGTGGACGCCTGGGCTACGCCTGCATCTACGAACCGGGATTGTTCACCGAGTTCACCAGTTCGCTGCCGTGGTGGCGGCTGCTCGCGGTGCATGAGGGCGGCATGGCGAGCCATGGCGGCATCGCCGGGGTGGCAGCGGCGTGCTGGTGGTGGTCGTGGCGGAGAAAGCAGGAGCTGCTGGTGCTTGGCGATGCCTTGGCCGCGGTGGCGCCCTTCGGCCTGGCCTGCGGCCGGCTGGCCAACTTCATCAACGGCGAATTGTGGGGCCGCCCGTGGGACGGCTCCTGGGCGGTGATCTTCCCGGGCGCCGAGCGCGGCGTTCCGCCCGGGCCTGGCCGGCTGGCCTGGCTGGCCGAACACGGGACGCCGCGCCACCCAAGTCAGCTCTACGCCATGTGTCTGGAGGGGTTGCTGATCCTGGCCGTGCTCATCCCGCTGCACGCCCGCCACCGTCGCCCCGGTCTGACCTTCGGCTTGTTCTGCCTGCTCTACGGCTTCGGTCGCTTCGTCGGCGAGTTCTTCCGCGAACCGGACAAGGGCCAGCCCGGCTTCGGCGACATACCCGGAATCCTCGGCTTCATGAGCAAGGGGCAGGCCTGGACCCTGCCGCTGTTCGCCCTCGGAGCGTTCCTGGTGTGGTGGGCGCTGCGGCGGCCGGCGAGGCCGGATGGCTACCGGGACCGCGAGCTTCAGCCCGCGTCGACGACTGCGGGCTAGAAGCCCCTGCTACGATTTGCCCGAATACTGCCGTACCCAGGCGTAGAGCTGGTCGCCAGGGCAGATCGTCGGCTTGATATCGCGATGGCCGTAGATCTGGCTACGCGGCACGTCGAAACGCTCGCGCTGGTCGTCGATGAAGGCTTTGAGCGCCTTGAGCTGCTTGGCGTTGGGCAGGTTGTGGTGGCAGTCGCCGATCACCGAGATGCCGAGGTTGTTCTCGTTCTTGCCGCAATGCGCGCCCTGGAACTTGACCGGGCGGCCCTCGTAGATCTTCCCATCCTTGCCGACCAGGTAGTGGTAGCCGATCGCCGCCCAGCGCTTCTGGTTGCGATGGTAGTTCTCGATCATGCGCACAATGTCGATGTCGCTCTTGCCGTCCATGCCGCCATGCTCGTCGGTATGGTGGATGGTGATCTTGGTCACCTTGCCCATCAGTTCGTGGTTCGGACCGACCGGTTCCTTGGTCCAGGCGCTGCGCGGGACCAGTTCGTAGTGGTCGTCGTCGGGCGCGACCTGCTTCTCCGGCGGCTTGGGCCGGGCGGCCGGCGGCTTGTAGGCGACCGTCTCGGGCGGGACGCTGCGCAGGCCGGGAATCCACAGGCGCGTGCCGGGCTTCAGCACCGCCGATTCCAGGTCGTTGATCTCGGCGATGCGCTCGATCGAGATGCCGGTGCGACGCGACAGGGAGGTGAGGGTGTCGCCGGGAACGGCATTGTACCAGGTGCCGACGCCAGTGCCGGGACGCTCGCCCTTGCCCCGCACGCAGGCTGTCAACACCGCGGCCAAGCCGCCGAGGAGCAGTCCCCGGCGGGTCAGCTGAGGCGCTGAGGGCGGAGCCTGGTGGTCAGGTCCGTCCGAGCCGTCATCGCAGGCGCTGCACATGGATCGCTGCACCATGCCGGCAATGAGGCGCGCCGCAATGCCCTTGCGGAAAGGCCTTGGCGCAGCGATGGTCCCGGGCCATGAGGCTGATGCGTCGGGTGCTGACCGTATCGGGCTGGACCCTGGTCAGCCGCATGCTGGGCCTGGTCCGCGACCGGCTGTGGGCGGGGGCGCAGGGCGGCTCGCTGATGCTGGACTGCTTCCTGGTCGCCTTCCAGCTGCCCAACCTGCTGCGCAACCTGTTCGGCGAGGGCGCCCTGGCCGCGGCGATGATCCCGCGCTACGTGCAGGAGCGCGACCGCGATGCCGCCGCCGCCGAGGTCTTCGCCGGGCTGGTCCTCACCCGCCTGGCCCTGTTCCTCTGCCTGCTCGCCGTCATCGGCATGGCTGCGGCCGTCGCCGCCCTGCAGCTCGGCGCCGGCCGGGTCGCCATCGTCGCCGCCCTGACCATCCCGCAGGTCCCCTACCTCATCTTCATCTGCGTCGCCGCGATCATGAGCGGCATCCTCAACGGCCGGCGCCGCTTCTGGGTCCCCGCCTTCGCCCCGGTGCTGATGAACCTGGCGATGATCTCGACCGTCGGCTTGGGCCTCGATGACGAATGCTGGTACCTGCCCTACGCGGTGCTGGCCAGCGGCATCGCCAACGTCCTGCTGCACCTGTGGGCCCTGCGCCGCAGCGGCGGCGTCCCGCCCTGCGCCGTGCGCACCCTCGACGAGGGCATGCGCCAGCGCCTGCGCGAGCTGGCCAAGGCCTATCTGCCGACCGTGCTGGCCAGCGGCGTCTACCAGATCAACGCCTGGCTCGATGCGATCATCGCCATGGCCTTCGTCGCCGGCAACGGCGCGGTCGCCATCCTCTACTTCGCCAACCGCCTGCTGCAGTTCCCCATGGCTCTGATCGGCCATGGCGTGACCACCGCCGCCTACCCGGAACTGGCCGCCGGCGCCGCCAAGGGCTGGGCGCACACCGGCGAGGGTTTGCGCGAAGCGGTCCGCCTGCTGTCGTACTGGCTGCTGCCGGCCGCGGTCGGACTGCTCGCCACCGCCGAGCCGGTGGTGCGGACGATCTACCAGGTCGGCAGCTTCGACGAGGGCCTGGTGGCGCGCACCGTCCTGGCGGTGCAGTTCTACGCCACGGCGCTGATCCCCATGGCGCTGTCACGGCTGCTCATGCGCGCCTTCCACGCCCACCGCGACCAGGCCACGCCGGTGCGCGTCTCGCTGGCCATCGTCGGCGCCAACCTCTGCCTCAATCTGGTGCTAGTGCAGACCCGTCTGGCCGAAGCCGGCATCGCCCTGAGCGCCGCCTGCACCGCCACCTTCGGCTGCGCCGCGTACATGCGCATCCTCGGCGGCCGCGGCGTGCACGCCGTGCTCGACTGGCGCGGACTGGCGCGGCCGGCCCTCGCCGCGGTGGCGATGGGCGCAGCGGTCGCCGCCCTGCTGCATTGGTGGCCGCAGCCCGAAGGCCGGGCCAGCGGCTACGCCGCCCTGCGCCTGGGCGCGGCGGTAGGGCTGGGTGCCGTGGTCTATCTCGCCCTGGCGGGACGGGCCTGGCTGAAGCGGCGGACGACCACAGCAGAGCCCAGCCCCGCGGACAGCCCAGAGGGCTGACCCCTGCCCATGGCCCTTCGACCCGGACGCTGGGATCAGCCGGCCGCCGAGTGCGGACGCAGCTCCGCCTCCATCTCCTCGGCCAGACGGAACACCGTGGTCGGCGCCGGCGGCAGGGCGCGCAGGAAGTAACGGCCATACGAGGCGGTAGCTACGCGGTGGTCGAGGATCGCCACCGTGCCGGTATCAAGACGGGTACGGATGAGGCGGCCGAAGCCCTGCTTCAGCCGCAGGATCGCCTCAGGCACCTGGCGCTCGACGAAGGGATTGCCGCCGCGTTTGCGCACCTCGTTCAACCGCGCCTCGGTGACCGGATGGTTGGGCACCTCGAAGGGCAGCTTGGCGATGATGACGTGGCGCAGGGCGTTGCCCGGCACATCGACGCCCTCCCAAAAGCTGCTGGTGCCGAACAGCACGGCATTCCCCGTGCGCTTGAACAGTTCGATCATCTGGCTGCGGGCCATGCCGTCGCCGTGGCGCAGGACGAAGCGGCGCAGCCGGTCGAGGCTCGGCCGCACCAGGTCGTGCACCGCATTCAGCTGCCGGTAGCTGGTGAACAGCACGAAGATGCCGCCCTCGGCCTCCTGCACGTAGCGCGCCAGCCAGCGCGCGGTGGCCTGGGCGAAGACCTCGGAGTTGGGATCGAGCGGGCTCTCGTTGATCAGGATGCGCGCTTGGGTGCGGTAGTCGAACGGGCTGTCGAGGCGTTTGGCCAGACCGCCCTCCAGGCCGACGCGCTTGCGCAGGAAGAGGAAGCGCTCGGAGTCGTCGGCCGCCAGCGTGGCGCTGGTCAGCACCACGGTGCGCATGCGGTCGAAGAGCTGCTCCTTCAGCATCGCCGCCACCGACAGCGGACGCGCCGAGAGGGACGGCGAGCGGCGCTCCTTCGGCACGGTGGCGTAGCACACCAGCCCGCTGTCCTCGCCCGCCAGCACGCGGCGCAGCGAGCCGGACATCTCCAGCGCGCGCGTGCCCTGCGCGGTCAGCTCGGTCGATTCGTTGTCGTCGTTGGCGCGGGACTTGAGGTTCTCCAGCGCCTGGGCCAGGGCGTCGAGGGCCGGCGACAGCGGGTTCTCGACCGGATGCGCGGCGCCGATGCGCACCGTCTCCTCGCTGCGCGCGCCGGAGAAGTTCGCGACGTTGAACCACAGGTCCTCGTTGGCCCGCCGCACCGCCTCGACCGCGCCGCGCGCCTCCTCGCGTTTCGGATCGGCGAGCAGGCCCTTGCCGCGACCGCTCCACAGCGTGTCGAGGTACCAGCGCACCTGCGCTGCGCTGACCTCGCAGCCGAGGTGGTCGGTGGCGACGTCCTCCAGCGCGTGCGCCTCGTCGAACACCACCACCTGATGCGGCGGCAGGATGCCACCGGCCTCCTCGCGCAGGCCGAGGTCGCTGAAGTAGAGGTGGTGGTTGACCACCAGCAGCTGGGCCCCCTCCATGCGCTGCCGCGCGGCATAGAAGAAGCACGAGCCGAACTCCGGGCATTTGCGCCCGAGGCAGTTGGTGCGGTCGCTCTGCACCTGACGCCACACGCTGGCCTGCGGCTCCCAGCCGAGCTCCTCGCGGTCGCCGATCTCGGCCTCGTTGTGCGCCCACTCCGCCACCTGGCGTAAAGCCTGCGCCTCCTCGCGGGTCTCGAACAGCGCCTGCTGGCCGTCGTAGGCCAGGCCGAGGCGGCGGATCGAGACGTAGTTCTGCCGGCCCTTGACCAGCACCGCCTTCAACTCGGGGAAGATCTGCTGCAGCAGCGGGATGTCCTTGCGGACCAGCTGCTCCTGCAACGCGATGGTCGCAGTCGAGATCACCACCTTGGTGCTGGTGGCCAGGGCGTGCTGGATCACCGGTACGAGGTAGGCGAAGCTCTTGCCCACGCCGGTCGGCGCTTCGCAGATGACATGGCTCGGAGCGGCCAGTCCCTGCGCCACCAGCTCGGCCATCGCGACCTGCTGCGTGCGGCTCTCCCAACCCGGCAGCAGCCGCGACAGTTCGCCGCCGGGACCGAGGACGTCAGCGACCGTGGCGCGCGGCATGGGTGTGCTTATAGACCCATATGGCCGAATGCCAACCCATTGCCCTGGCGCCGGGTGACGCCGGAATGCGGCCATGCCGGAACCCCTGCCCGACGAGGCCCGCTGCCGCATCATCCTCTGCTCGCCGCCCTGCCGCGACGACGCCCTGGCCCAGGCCGTGGGCAAACTGTTCGCGCAGTTCGCCCGCGAACAGCGCTGCACCAGCTGGTCCTGCACCAGCGAGCACGACGGTACCGCCCTGGTCCTGGCCTGGCTGCCCGACGTCGCCCTGAGCGGTTGCAGCCACGACAAGATCCACGGCGTGCTCGCCGCGCACGGCCGCGATCCGGTGCCGCCACCGTTCTGCGTCCGCCTCGACGGCGGATGGCGCTGCCTCGATCGCGCCGGCCTGCGCCAGCACGCCGTCGCTGCGACGCCGCTGCTCGACCACCGCCTCGAGCGCCTCGGCGAGTGGCGCGCGCGTGGTTTGACCACGGTCGGCGCCTCGTGGGCCGCGCCCCGCCTGGCCGGTGCGGCATGAGTCCGGTCGACCACGCCCTCGCCCTGCGCCAGCGCTGCAACGCCCTGCGCTTCGCCGGACTGAT
This sequence comes from Planctomycetota bacterium, assembly GCA_022841245.1. GTDB lineage: Bacteria > Planctomycetota > UBA11346 > UBA11346 > UBA11346 > UBA11346. Next base: position 1,039 of record JALHRW010000103.1, on the reverse strand, counting down.
CGTCTACAACCCGCTCGACTACGCCTGGGCGGTGCATCAGCAGTACCTGGAGCGCTTCGCTGCCGGCACCAAGCGCGTGCTCTTCCTCGGCATGAATCCCGGCCCCTTCGGCATGGCGCAGATCGGCGTGCCCTTCGGCGAGATCGCCGCCGCCCGCGACTGGCTCAAGCTCGACGGCGCGATCGGCAAACCACCGGTCGAGCATCCCAAGCGCCCGGTCACCGGCTGGGCCTGCCGTCGCAGCGAGGTCTCGGGCAAGCGCCTGTGGGGCCTGTTCGCCGCCCGCTTCGCCACCCCCGAAGCGTTCTTCGCCGAGCACCTGGTGGTCAACTGGTGCCCGCTCGCCTTCGTCGGCCCCACCGGCGCCAACGTCACGCCGGACAAGCTGCCCGCTGCCGAACTCGAGCCGCTGCAGGCCGCCTGCGACGCGCACCTCGCCGGGCTGGTCGCCGCGACCGGCGCCGCGGTGGTAGTCGGCATCGGCAAGGTCGCCGCGGCGGCCGCCATCCGTGCCGGCGCACCCCGCGTCACCGACATCCTGCATCCCAGCCCGGCCAATCCTGCCGCGCACCACGACTGGTCGGGGTCGGCGACTCGCGCGCTGCTCGCCGCCGGGGTGTGGAGCTGACATGCCGCTGTGGGACGAAGCCGCGGTCGCCACCGCCGCCAAGCGCCTGCGCCTGGTCGCCGATCCTCGCCGACGCCGCCAGGGCGAGGGTGTGCGCCTGGGTAACGGCCCCGGCGCCAGCCTCGAGTTCCACGACCACCGGCCCTACGCCCCGGGCGACGATCTGCGCCACCTCGACTGGTCGGCCTACGCACGTAGCGGCCAGCTCATGCTGCGACGCCAGCGCAAGGAGGTCAGCCCGCGGGTCGAGCTGCTGCTCGACTGCTCGGCCAGCATGGCGCTGTCACCGGCCAAGGCGGCGCTGGCCAGCGGCCTGGCCGCGCTGTTCGCGACCCTGGCTGAGCGTGACGGCGGACGGCCGCGGCTGTGGGCGCTCGGCGCCGGCACCACCCTGCTCTGCCCGGGCTGGCG
>JALHRW010000102.1 GCA_022841245.1 Planctomycetota bacterium | reverse complement strand
GGGTGTGGTCGGCGGTCGACGACACGGGATTCACCGATCGCCTGCGCCAGACCGGCTTCGCCGTCGACGTCGCGCGTCCGCATGCCCACGGCACACGCGGTCCGCGGCACGTGGTGTGGCTGGCGACGGCCGGCTGACTCAGCGTCCGCCGGCGCGGCGGCGCAATGCCACTGCCGCCTTGACGCCCTGCCGGGCAGGATGGCGCACCGCGTGGCGCACGACTTGCAGGCGCGGTGGCGTCGGCTGCTCCAGCCAGCGCTGGCAGATGTCGAAAGCCAGGCGCGGGTGGTCCTTGGCGATGTCGCCGACATGGTTGGCGACCGAACGGCGGACGTACAGCTCGGGATCGTCGACCAGGGCGTCGAGCAGCGGCAGCACCGGCGTCGGATCGCGCACGAAGGCGTCCAGCCGCCCGGCCCAGGGCAGGCGCGGGCGGGTGCCTTCGCTGACCAGTCGACGGACATGCGGGTTGGGGTCGGCCACCCACTCGGCCAGCCGCGCCAAGGTCCGCTTCGGCTCGCGCTCGATATAGGGCCTAATGCTGAATTCGGCGGTGAAGCGCGTGGTGAGGGCGCGGTTGGCCAGCATGCCGGCCTCCCAGTCGCCGATCAGATGCCGGGCGATGCAGGCGCTGTGCGGCAGGTAGAAGAACGGCTTCAGGCCCATGCCGGCGTTCACCGTCAGCTCGGGTCCGAGGCTGGCGACCAGGCAACGCGACGCCGCCGGCAGGTCCGCCGGCAGGTGCGCCGCCATCGCCGCGGCGATGTGCTGCGCACGGGGCATCAACTCCAGCATCGCTAGGCCAGTCGTCGCCTGGCGCACGAAGGCGTCCTCGGCGAACCCCGGCGTGGCAGCGGCCAGGCTCTCGCCGATCAGCGACACCAGGGTGCGGTTGAGCAGCGATTTCAGCGGCGTGCCGCGCTGAATCGACATCGGGGCGCGGAAGCGGTCGATGGGGTGCATGCGCTTACGCCCCGGGCCGAGCGACCCGGCCTTCCTGGTGCAGGATCATGATCTTCTGCCAGATCTTGCGCGACAGACCGTCGGTCAGATCCTCAAGGTCAGTGACCGCCTCGGTCGCCTCGGGATCGTCGAAGGCGGCGACGTAGAACTGCGCAAGCTTGGCGATCAGGGACAGCATCTCGGCGCAGTAGTCGAGGTAGCGCGCCAACTCGTGCGGAGTCAGCTCGCGGCGCGGGCTGTGCGAGGTGCCGGGCAGCGTGACGCCGGCGATTCCGCCAGGATCCTTGGTCAGCTGCAGCATGTCGACGATGTGCGCCAGCTCGCGCAGGCCGCGCACCGCCGCAACCACGCGCCGGCGGCGGATCCGCGTCTGCCAGCTGGCCAGGAAGATGATCAGCGCGACCAGCAGGGTGAGTTCGCTGGTGATCGCATCGACCCCCTGCGCCATCTCGGTCCAACTCGGCGTGCCCTGCACCTGCACCTGGCTGACCAGCAGGATGATGACCGTGCCGAGGATCAGCGTGCTGGCGGCCACCAACAGCCATACCCACAGGATCGGCCGGCTGATCGAGGCCGCCTCGCGGGCCACCGTGCCGCCGAGCACTTCGAGATCGCCGGCGAGTCCGGCCAGGCCCGAGCCCGGGAAGCGTTCGCTGATGCGCAGCTTCAGCCGTTCGATGGTCTCCTGTACCCGGTCGAGGCTCAGCCGGCGGATCGCGGTCATGGCAGCGACCATGCCGTGCGCGGCGCAGGGGCAAGTCTGGCCAGCGGCTGGTCGCTGGTCGCTGGTCGCTGGTCGCTGGTCGCTGGTCGCTGGTCGCTGGTCGCTGGCCTCGACACGACTCTCAGCCGCTGATGCCCCAGGATTCGTCGGCCTGCGTCGCCTGCCGTTCGACCATCCGTCGATACGATCCACCTGCCGCCATCAGCGCGGCGTGCGTGCCGCGCTCGACGATGCGGCCGTGCTCGAGCACCACGATCTGGTCGGCATGGGTGATGGTCGAGAGGCGGTGGGCGATGACGAAGGTGGTGCGGCCCTTGAGCAGCTCGCCGAGCGAGGCCTGGATCAGGCGTTCGCTCTCGGTGTCGAGATTCGAGGTGGCCTCGTCCAGGACCAGGATCGCCGGGTCGGCGAGGATGGCGCGGGCGATCGACAGGCGCTGGCGCTGGCCGCCGGACAGCTTGACCCCGCGTTCGCCGATCCGGGTGCGGTAGGAGTCGGGAAGTCGGACGATGAACTCCTCGGCGTTGGCCCGCCGCGCCGCCGCCTCGACCTCGGCGTCGGAGGCATCGCGCCGGCCGTAGGCGATGTTGTCGCGCACCGTGCCATCGAAGAGGAAGGTCTCCTGCTGCACCACCGCGATGAGCGAGCGGTAGCTGCGCAGGCGCAGGTCGCGCAGGTCGATGCCATTGAGCCGGATGGATCCTTCGCCCGGGTCGTGGAAGCGCGCCACCAGGTCGGTGAAGGTGGTCTTGCCCGAGCCGCTCGGACCGACCAGCGCGACGGTGGTGCCGCCGCGCACGCTGAGATCGAGGCCGTGCAGCACCGGCAGACCGGGGCGATAGCCGAAGGTGACGCCATCGAAGCGCAGCTCCTCGACCTGGCGCGGAGCGGCGCGGGCATCGGACCGGTCGGGCTTCTCCAGCGGCTTGTCCATCAGTTCGAAGACGCGTTCCATCGCCGCCAGGCCGCGCTGCGTCTCGCTGATCGAGTTGACGATCGCCATCACCGGTTCGATCAGGCGCCAGGCGAAGCCGATGAAGGCGGTGATCACGCCGATCGTCGCATGGCCGCGCACCACCAGGATGCCGCCGATGCAGACGATGCCGACCATGGTCAGCGGCATGAGCGCTTCCCACACCAGGCCGATGGTGCCCTGGGTGCGGGTCGCCAGCACCTGCTTGCGGATGACGGTGTGGTGGCCGACGGCGTAGGCCAGCTCCTCGCGCGCCTCCTTGAGGAAGGCGCGCACCACGCGCAGACCGCCGAGCGCCTCGCCGACCCGCGCGTCGATGTCCTGGCGGTCGGCACCCATGCTGCGCCACACCGGACGGATGCGGCGGATCCAGCGCGCGTGCAGATACATGATCGGCGGCATCGCCACCACGGTGACGGCGGCGATGCGCCAGTTGATCGCGAACATCACCGACATGGTCGCGACCAGGCGGATGCCAGCGAGCAGCGGGCTGATGAAGCCGGACTGCACCAGGCCGGTGGTGGCATCGACGTCGCCGCTCAGCCGGCTGAGGATGCCGCCGGTCTTCAGCGCCTGGGCGTCCTCCAGCGGCAGGTGCAGGACGCGGTGGAACAGCGTGCTGCGCAGGTCGAAGGCGAGCAGCCCGTTGAGCCGCGTTGTACGCAGGCTGCGCCACAGGTTGAGCAGGCTGTTGCCGAGGAAGAGCGGCAGGATGACCGCGGCCCAGAACAGCAGTTCGCTTTCCTTGGCCGCCGCCGGCATGGTCGGCGAGAGGATCACGCCGTCGATCAGATGGATCTGCACCACCGGCCAGACCAGATCGAGGGCGATGCCGACCAGGGCCAGGCCGATGATCAGAGCCAGCGACCAGCGCCGCGGCCACAGCCAGTCGCGGTAGCGCTTGAGGTCGCGGGCGCGGCGCACCGGATCGTTGCTCGGCGGCGGCACGTCCTCCACCGGGCCATGCTTGCTGCCGTAGGCCGGCAGCTTGCCGGCGCGCCAGCGCTCAAGGAAGGTGGCGAAACGCGAACGCGAGGTGTCGGCCATCGGCCGAACAGCCTTGTAGCGCACCGGCGGCTGCAACCCCGATCAGCGTCGCAGAGCTGTCATGTCCGGGTCATCACCTGGGCGAGTGCGCCGCAGGTCGGGGCGGCGGGCGGCAACGCCGGGAATGGCGCGCTGTCGAAGGCCCACACGTTGCATCGCCACCTCGCCAGCCACCCTCGCAACCATGGCCTCGCCCATCGCCGAGATCGTCCTCGATTCGCTCGCCGAGGGCGTCGTCACCGTCGATAGCCACGGCCGCATCACCGCCTTCAACCGCGCCGCCGAGGCGTTGACCGGGCTGGACCGAGGCAAGGTCCTGGGACGCGACTGCCAGGAAGTCTTCGGTCCGTGCTGCGGCGGCGTCTGCATCATCGCCACCACGCTGGAGTCGGGCACGGCGCTGCGCGACCATCCCGGACGCATCAAGCACCGCGACGGCACCATCCGCCCGGTCGCCGTCACCACCAACCGGCTGCTCGACGCCAAGGGCCGGGTGCTGGGCGCGGTCGGCACGCTGCGCGACCTGTCGCGCGAGACCGTGCTGGAGAAGGAATTGACCGGGCGGTGGAAGCTCGAGGACCTGGTCAGCCGCAGCGCGCGCATGCAGCGGCTGTTCGACCTCGTGCCGACGGTGGCCGCCAGCGCCAGCACGGTGCTCATCCTCGGCGAGAGCGGCACCGGCAAGGAGCTGCTGGCGCGCGCCATCCACGCCCAGTCGCCGCGTGCCGACGGCCCATTCGTGGCCGTGAACTGCGGCGCCCTGCCAGACAACCTGCTGGAAGCCGAGCTGTTCGGCTACCGTGCCGGCGCCTTCACCGATGCGAAGAAGGACAAGCCCGGGCGCTTCGAGCGTGCCCGCGGCGGCACCATCTTCCTCGACGAGATCGGCGAGGTCAGCCAGGCGATGCAGGTGCGCCTGCTGCGCGTACTGCAGGAACGCACCTTCGAACCGCTCGGCGCGTCCGAGGCGGTGCCGTCCGACGCGCGCGTCGTCGCCGCCACCAACCGCGACCTCAAGCAGATGGTCGAAGCCGGCACCTTCCGCCTCGACCTCTTCTATCGGCTCAACGTCGTGCGCCTGGAGCTGCCCGCCCTGCGCCAGCGTCCCGAAGACATCCCGCTGCTGGCCGAGCACTTCGTCCACCGGCACAACCGCCTGCAGGGCCGCCATGTCGCCGGCATCAGCGACGCCGCGCTGGCGGTGCTGGGCCGGCACGCCTACCCCGGCAATGTGCGTGAGTTGGAGAACATCGTCGAGCGCGCCTTCGTCCTGTGCGGCGACGGCCCGATCGACCTGGTCCACCTGCCCGAAGAACTCGGCGCGGTGGCGCCCGCCGCCGCACCCGGTTCGGCGCTGGACCGGGCCGAGGCCCAGGCGCTCAGCGAAGCCCTGCGCCGGCACGGTGGCGACCGCGGCAAGGTCGCCGCCGAACTCGGCATGCACCGCACCACGCTGTACCGCAAGATGCGCGAGCACGGGCTGATCAGCATGCGCACGGATCCGTTCAAGGAGGGTTGATGCGCGTTCTCATGGTCTGCCTGGGAAACATCTGCCGCTCGCCGATGGCCGAGGCAGTGCTCGCGCATCTGCATCCGGACTGGACGGTCGACTCCGCCGGCACCGGCGCCTGGCACGTCGGCGAGCGCCCCGACCGCCGCACCCTCGCCGAATTGAAGCGCCACGGCATCGCCACCACCCACCGCGGCCGCCAGGTGTCGCCGGCGGACTTCACCCGCTTCGACCTGATCCTGGCAATGGACGCGCAGAACCTGCGCGATCTGCAGGCGATCCGCCCGGCCGACGCTACTGCCCGGCTGGAACTGCTCGATCCCGACGGGGTACCGGACCCCTACTACGACGGACCCGAGGCCTTCGCAGCCATCTACACGCAGATCGATCAGCGCTGCCGGATGCTGGCGTAGACGGGCTGGCCGACACCATGCCGGCCCATGCTGGCAGTCTCCTGGAACGTCAACGGCCTGCGCGCGGCGGCACGCAAAGGCATCCTCCCCTGGGACGCGGTGCCGGGCACCGACATCATCGGCCTGCAGGAGACCAAAGCGAACGTCGACCAGATCGGCGACCTGGCCGAACCGGACGGCTGGCACGCCGCCTGGTTCAGCGCGGAGAAGCCCGGCTACAGCGGCACGGCGCTGCTCAGCCGGCAGAAGCCCGACGAGATCATCGAGGGCATGGACGCGCCAGCTTTCGATGCCGAGGGCCGCGTCATCGCCATGCGCTTCGGCACCTTGGTGGTGATCAGCGCGTACTTCCCCAACAGCCAGGAGTTCGGCGCCCGCCTCGCCTACAAGCTCGGCTTCTGCGCGGCGATGGAGGCGTTCCTCGCGCGCTGGCGAGCCAAGGGCTGCGAGACGCTGCTGCTCGGCGACTACAACATCGCGCACCAGCCGATCGACCTGGCGCGGCCAAACGAGAACGTCGGCAACCCCGGCTACCTGCCGCAGGAACGGGCGTGGTTCGCGCGCTACCTGTCACTGGGCTACCGCGATGTGTTCCGCGAGCGCAATCCCGAGTTGAAGGGCGCCTACTCCTGGTGGACCTATCGCGCCGGGGCGCGGGCCCGGAACGTCGGCTGGCGCATCGACTACGGGACCACCTCGCCGGGGTTGGCCGCGCGCGTCACCGATGCGCAGATCCATCCCGCCATCGAAGGCAGCGACCACTGCCCGGTGAGCGTCCGCCTGGATTAGCCTCGGCTCTTTGCCATGGGACCAGACGGCCTCTACCAGCGGTTGGCGTAGTGGTCCGCCTGCGCGGGGTTGAGCGTCACGGTCACCGAGGGCAGCGGCAGCGCAGAATAGGTCATGGTGTAGTAGTAGCGCACATCCATGGCCTCACGGATGGGATCGGAGCCGGCGAAAGTCACATCCTTCGCCCCATTGGCACCAGAGGACCCGCCGCACGCGATGACTTCGCCGGTGGTCTTGACGCGTGCCCAGCCGAGCCGGTCGTCCAGTTCCTTGCTCGGGAGGTCGTTAGCCGCCAGATTGCCGATCGTCACGTCAGCCGTGAGGAGGCCGCCGTTCTTCACGATCAGCATGCGCGCCGCCTGCATCATGATCCAGGCCTGGGCGCTCTGCTGCGTCGCCGAAGCCGACTTCAGGTTGTTGTAGACCTTGACCGTCAGACCCAGGAGCAGGCCAAGGATGATGGTGATGAGGCCGAGAACGACGATCATCACCGCGCCGCGCCGCGCCGGAACGGACCTCATGGCTGCACCGGGATGCACAGGGTCTTGTCGAGCCAGTGGACGTAGGGCGGATTGTTGAAGTCGTGGATCTTGTACTCCCACATGCCGGCCTTGCCGGGATGGGGCATTGGATTGGTCAGCACGCCGATCCTCCGGCTCTGGGCGCCTTGCGGATATTCGTTGATCTTGGTCGGACGGGTGATCGTCCACAACACGGCGGACTGGGCCACCAGGTTCTGCGCATCGATGCGCTCGATGCGCCGGATGTACTTCTGGATGAAGAAGAAGGCGATGAACGCGATCTGGATGACAAGCATGCCGATCGCGAGCGCGACCAGCAGTTCGACCAGGGTGAAGGCGGAGCGGGGGCGGCGCATGCTCACGGGGTATGATTGTCCGGCACGAGGTAACGACCGACATACTCGAGAGAAGCCGGTTGGTTGGCCTGCACGCCTGTGGCCGAGCCGTACCACATCGTTACCTGCCGCCAGGTGAGGCGCGAATCGGCCTCCTGTCTGCTGGGCACGGATATGGTGACGATCAGCGAACCGTAGATCTTGAGATCGACGTTGTCGGCTGACGGGTTGAACACGCAGACCGCGTCGCTGGGGTGGTAGTCAGCCCCCCTGAAGCGGACCTTCGCGCCGACCGTCCCCAGGCGCAGCAGCGGCTTGGTCGAGTCGACGGCGGTGTTCGAGGTATTGTCGAGGAAGCTGGATCCATTGCTGGCATCGACATGCCAATCGGTCAGCAGCATGGCGGCCGCCGAGCCAAGCGAACGGTGGTAGTTGACCGTCTGCTGCTGCAATAGCCGGGCGAAAGCCGCAGAACCAGCGAGGAAGGCGATGGTGAATGCTGCCATCGCCCCAACCACTTCGATCAGGGTGAAGGCCTGGTGACGACTAGCGTTTGCCACGGATGTTCATCGTTCCGGTCGGATGGAGATCCACGATGTAGGTGTCCGGATTGGGCGGCCGTTTGCTGCGCAAGATATAGGACAGCGGGAGCGGGGTCGGCAGCGGCGGGGGATTCGGGTGCTGCTGCGGATGGGTGAGGACCGCCAGCGGGTCGCCAGCCGTCACGCCTGCCTGCGGCGTAAGCCCGGCATGGATGAAGCCTGTGCGCGGCTCGATGTAGACGTCGCGGTCGGTGGTTTCCTTCGGCTCGACGTTGTCGGTGAACTCGATGTAGTTGGCGTTCCAAAACAACGACCGGCCGATGTCTGACGGCGGCACGTCGGACCGCACAGCGCCACCACCGGGCAAGATGACCCACGGCCGGACGCCTTTCCGAGCATTGGTACGCGCGTAGACGGTGTAGCCGTAGACCAGTCCGGCGCTGCCGAACTGGCGTGCGTTGCGCACCTGGGTGTCGTGCACCGTCTGCAGCACATTCGTGGTGGCGTACAGATCGCTCTTCTTCTGGTAGGTCGCGATGCCGGGCAGCAGCATGGCCATGATGCTGATGATGATCGCGATGACCACGATCATCTCGATCAGGGCGAAAGCTCGCCTCATCGGGCAGCGACCTCGGCTTGCTGGGGCTGCACCCACTCCTCGCCAGCACCGAGTCGCCGGGTGGCGCCGTCAGCCGGCCGCAACTCGAGCGAGCCGCGGGTGACGCGTACGGCGGTACGCAGCGGTCCGACGTCGATGGCGGCGGCCGCGTCGGCCAGGCTGACGGTGGCAGCGGCAGTGCGCACCGCGAACAATTCGCGACCGGCGAGATCGGCGGTCATCGCGCCGCGTTCGAGCACGACGCGGCGGTGCAATTCGTCGGCGGCCTCGACCACGGCGCTGGAACCGCCCGCGAGATCGCAGCGGCCGCCGATCAGGCTGAGCGCGAGGCTGGCACCAAGCGGTACTTCGATGCGGTCGCCGGCGCGCAGGCGCAGACCACCGGCGACAGCCAGTTCGCGCCCATTGCGCCACACCTGCACCGCGCCGGAACTGGAGGCCACGGTCGGCACCAGCGCCTGGGTGCGCAGGCCGACGATCGCGAGCGAGAGCACCGCCAGGCCGATGGCGATGAGCGCGGCTGCAGCAGCGACCGTCGACCACCAACGCCGGCCGCGCACCACCGGCTGCGGCAGCGGCAGCGGCGGATGCGGCACCCGCACCGCGAGCAGACGGGCGGTGCCGACCTCGCCGGCGGCGGTCTTGCGGCCGATCTCGCCCAGGTGGGCGTGCAGGCGCGAGAAGGTGACGAAGCGCTCGCGCAGCGCGGGGTCAGCGTTCAGCGCGGCGTTGAGCCGGGACAGCACCGCGCCATCGGCGGCCTGGCTGAGATACAGCTCGACGTCGGCATCGAACGGGTCGAGTACGTCACTCATGCGATCTGTCCTTGCATGCAACCGGCCAGTGCCTTGTAGATGCGACTGAGCGACGCGTGCACCGCGCCGACCGTCTTGCCGACCCGGGCGGCGATGGCCTCGCCGGCGAGGTCCTCGGCGAAGCGCAGCCGGACGAGCGTGCGGGCCGACGGGCCGAGGCGCTCGAGGCATTGCTCGAGACGTTCGATCTCCTCGCGATCGTTCTCGCCATCGCGCGCCGCCCATGAGCGGTCGAGCAGGTCGAGCACCGCGTCGTCGAGCACGACGGAGCGGCGATGCGCCTTGCGCGCTTCGTTGAGCGCCAGGTTGCGGGCGGTCGAGCGCACCCAGGCCATGGCGTGCCCGGGGTGGTCGAAGATCTCGGCCTGCTCGGAGGCGCGGATCAGCGTCTCCTGGAAGATGTCCTCGCCACCGGCGCGATCGGCCAGCACGGTGGCGATGTAGCCGAGGATGACGCCGCGACGGTCGAGCAGGAGCCTGAGGAGTTCGTCGCGCTGCATCCTGTTAGGAAGTGTGTCGGTATGGGCGTGATCTGACAGCTGTTTGCATGGGCCCGTGTCGACCCGGCCAGGGGCAATGGAGGCTGCTGGCTGCTGGCTGCTGGCTGCTGGCTGCTGGCTGCTGGCCGCTGGCCGCTGGCCGCTGGCCGCTGGGCGCTGGGCGCTGGCCGCTGGCCGCTGGCCGCTAGACGCTGGACTGGAGCTCGGCGCTCCGGGCCAGCCCCTTGCCCCCCCCACCTCTTCCCTAACATCCGCAAGGTACCCGCCCGGGGACACCCCCCGGGCGCTGTCATGTAGCGGGAGTTCCATGCCTCGGAATCGTGTCGTTCTCGGCCTCCAGTGGGGCGACGAGGGCAAAGGTAAAGTCATCGACCTGCTGGCCGCCGACGCCGACCTGGTGGTACGCTGCCAGGGTGGCGCCAACGCCGGCCATACCGTGGTGGTCGGGGGCAAGAAGACCGTCCTCCATCTGCTGCCGTCGGGCGTGCTGAACCCGAATGCGCGCTGCATCATCGGGCACGGCGTGGTCCTCGACCCCATCGCCCTGTGCCACGAGCTCGACGAACTGCTCGCCGGCGGCAGCGACGTGGCCCCACGCCTGGTCGTCGCCGACCGCGCCCACCTCGTCCTGCCCAGCCATCCCCACCTCGACCGCGCCCAGGAGGCGGCCAAGGGCGCCGGCAAGGTCGGCACCACACTGCGCGGCATCGGCCCCTGCTACACCGACAAGGCTGCTCGCACGGGCGTGCGAGCCGGCGAGCTGTGCGACCTGAAGGCCTGCGAGGCGCGCGTACGCGAACATATCGTGCGCAGCAACGTCTACGCCAAGGCGCTCGGCGCCGAGCCGCTCGACGTCGACGCGGCGATGGCCGCCTGGCTGCCCTCGGCCATGCGCATCGCGCCACTGGTCAGCGACTCGATCCGCGTGCTGCACGAGGCGATGGCCGGCGGCAAGAGCTTCCTCTTCGAAGGTGCGCAAGGTGCGCAGCTCGACCTCGACGTCGGCACCTATCCCTACGTCACCTCGTCGAACACCGGTATCGGCGGCATCCTCACCGGCTCCGGACTGTCGCATAAGCAGCTCGGCCAGGTCATCGGCGTGGTCAAGGCCTACACCACCCGGGTCGGCTCCGGCCCATTCACCGCTGAGCTGACCGACGCCCGCGGCGAGGCGCTGCGCCAGCGCGGCCGCGAGTTCGGCGCCACTACCGGACGACCGCGTCGCTGCGGCTGGCTCGACCTGGTCATCGTCGGTTACGCCTGCCGGCTCAACGGCGTCGATGCGATCGCCCTGACCAAGCTCGACATCCTCGACGGCGAACGCGAGCTGCCGGTGTGCACCGGCTACCGCCTCGACGGCCAGGTCCTCGACGGACCGCCGGCGAAGATCGAGGACCTCGCCCGGGTCGAGCCGATCTACCAGACGCTGCCCGGCTGGGACAAGCCGTCGACCGGCGCCCGCACCTTCGACGCGCTGCCCAAGCAGGCGCAGGACTACATCCGCTTCATCGAGCAGCGCATCGGCGTGCCGGTGAAATGGATCGGCACCGGCGCCGCCCGCGACGAGATCGTCGTTCGCTGAATATGGCTGCCACCGCCGCCATCCGCGACCCCGCTGCGCATGCGCGAAGCCTGGGCCTGGACCCGGCGCGGCTGCCGCGCCATCTCGCGGTGATCATGGACGGCAACGGGCGCTGGGCGCGCAAGCGCGGCTGGGAGCGATTCCTCGGCCACCGCCGCGGGGCCGACACCGTGCGCGCCATCACCACCGAGTGCGTGCAGCTGGGCATCCAGCGCCTGACCCTCTACGCCTTCTCATCGGAGAACTGGTCGCGCCCGCCGCGCGAGATCGCAGTGCTGATGGAGCTGCTGGCCCAGTTCCTGCGCAGCGAGCTGCCGGTGATGCAGGAGAACAACGTCCGCCTGCAGGCGATCGGCCGGCTCGACCGCCTGCCCGCCGAGGTGCGCGCCGTCCTCGACGCCAACCTGGCTGCCACCGCCGGCAACACCGGCATGGTCCTGTGCCTGGCGCTCAGCTACGGCGGCCGCGACGAGCTGGTCGACGCCTGCCGCCGGCTCGCGGCCCGCGCGGCCCGCGGCGAACTGCTCCCCGAGGCGATCGACACCGACGCCGTCCAGGCCGAACTCTATGCCGGCGACGATGTCGATCTGGTCATCCGCACCGCCGGCGAGCAGCGCATCTCCAACTTCCTGCCCTGGCAGGCAGCCTACGCCGAGTTCGTCACCAGCCAGCCGCTGTGGCCGGATTTCACGCTCGACGACCTGCGCGCCTGCCTGATCGAGTACCAGGGCCGCGAGCGGCGCTTCGGCCTGGTCTAGAATCCTTGAGGACGTGGACTTTGACTCGCAGAGTCAAAGTCGAGGACGAGAGCCCCGCTAGCGGGCCATCTCCGCACCCACCGTAGCACTCCCATCCGACCCCTCGGGAGTCTGCTTGCACCGCGCAGGCGGACACTCTAGCCTACCGGGATAGGCCCCGTATACGACGGGAGGAGGCTACATGCAGGTGCGCCTGTGGGGCGTGCGCGGCTCGATCGCGTCCCCCATGACCAGCGCTGGTTTGCGCGAAAAGGCCAGGGCGCTCCTCCTTGAGGCGCGGCCCGAGGATCTCGCATCGCCGGCCGCGGTCGACGCCTACCTGGACCGTTCCGAGCATGCCTGGACCTATGGCGGCAACACGTCCTGCGTCGAAGTCACCTTCGGCGACAACATCTTCGTCCTGGATGCCGGCACCGGCATCCGCGCCCTCGGCGGGGCACTGAAGGCTGAAGGGCGCGCGGCGACGGCGAAGATCCACATGTTCTTCAGCCATTTCCACTGGGACCACATCTGCGGGTTCCCGTTCTTCCTGCCGATCTACCAGCCGGGCCGCGAAATCGGCGTGTGGAGCGGCCGCAGCGATTCCGAGCGCCTGCTCTCGCTGCAGATGAACGACGCGCACTTCCCGGTGAAGTGGCACAACCTGCCGTCGAAGATCACCTGCCGCCAGCTGCCCGAGGACGCCGCGACCGAGGTCGAGGGTGCCCAGGTGCGCATCCTGCCGCTGATCCATCCCGACAAGGCCTACGGCTACCGCATCGACCATGGCGGCAAGTCGGTGGTCTACCTCACCGACACCGAGGTGAGCAAGCACCCGGACAAGGTCGCTGAGCACTACTCGCGCTTCGCCGAAGGCGCCGACCTGGTCATCGTCGACGCGATGTACGGCTTCCTCGACTACCACGATCACATCAACTTCGGCCACTCGACGATCTTCAACTTCATCGACTTCTTCCGCGAATCGAAGATCGGCGAACTGGTGATCTTCCACCACGACCCGCTGGCCAGCGACGCCCAGGTCACCCGCCTGGCCGCCGACGCCAAGCGCTACAAGGAACTGATCGCGCCGAACGCGACGTGGAAGCTGTCGGCGGCACGCGAACTGCAGAGCTGGGAGCTGGGAGGGTCGAGCACCAGCTCGACCTAGGAGCAATGCTCGGTTGGATGCCGAGCCCTTTACCAGCGTCGCTGGTAAAGGTTGCTGTTGTTGCTCATGGCCACCCATTGCCCCGTGGTCGAGCTGGTGCTCGACCCTCCCAGGCTACTCCTCGGCCACCGTCCCCGCGCGCAGCAGCGCGATCAACTCGGTGTAGCTGCGCGCTGCGATCACCTGGCGCTGCACCGCCGGATCGGACAGCTCGCGGGCGATCTGCGCCAGCAGGCCGAGGTGCTCGTCCTCGGCCTCGCCCGGGGTCAGCAGCAGCACGATGATGTGCGCCGGGAGGCCGTCAGCGGCCTCGAAGCCGATGCCGCCTTCGCTGACGCCCAGCGCCAGCAGCGGTGCGGGCAGGCCGGGCAGACGGGCGTGCGGGATGGCCAGGCCGCGGCCGAAGCCCGTCGGCGAGGTGCCCTCGCGCGCCATCACGGCCTGCACCGCCAGATCGATGTCGGTGCCGGGCAGCGCGGCGGCAGCGACCAGTTCCCGCACCGCACCACCCCGCTCGGATGACTGCAGGCGGCGGACAAAAGCCTTGGCTGGCAACCAGCCGGCCAGGCCGCGCACCGGTTTGAGTACCAGCAGGCGCTTGATCGCGGGCCCGGCGATCAGCGAGGTGACCAGGGCGGTGACCACCAGGGCGACGAACGTGGTATCGCCGATGACCTTGAACCGCAGCGCGATCGAGGCGAGAACGATCTCCATCGCTCCGCGCGCATTCAACGCCATCGCCACCGCCGCCGACGAGCGCAGATCCAGGCCGGTGAGCAACG
Source organism: Planctomycetota bacterium (assembly GCA_022841245.1). GTDB lineage: Bacteria > Planctomycetota > UBA11346 > UBA11346 > UBA11346 > UBA11346. Next base: position 3,034 of record JALHRW010000102.1, on the reverse strand, counting down.
CGCCTACGCCGCAGCCGAGCAGCTTGCCGAGGCAGGCGACGGCCAGCACCGTGCCGACCACCAACGGGGCGAAGTTGCCGATCAGATCGACCTTCAGTCCGATGCCGGCGAAGAACAGCGGGGCGAAGAACGAGCGCACGAAGTCTTCGAGCACCAGGCGGGTGCGCGGGCGCAGGTGCGGACTGTCGCCCAGGGCGACGCCAGCGACGAATGCGCCGAAGATGGCGTGCAGGCCGATCCACTCGGTGAAGGCGGCACAACCCAGCGCCAGGGCGAAGGCGAAGCCGAGCACGCCGCCGGGCCAGCTGAGATAGGCCTGCACCCAGGGCAGCACGCGATCGATCAGCCAGCGGCCGATGGTCAGCATGACAGCGCAGAAGCCCAGCGTCAGCAGCACCGTCTGCACCACCGAGGTCGGGCCGACGCTGTACCGGTCGACCACGCTCAAGACCACGGCGAAGGCCAGCCAGCCGACCAGGTCCATGATGATCGCCGAGGGGATGACCACGGCGCCGATGCCGCTGCGGTAGATGCCCAGATCGATCAGCGTGCGGGCGATCACCGGCAGGGCCGAGATCGACATGGCGACGGCGAAGAACAGGGCGAAGCCCCACGACCCGCCGCCGACCGCACCGACCAGCTGCGGCGCGCCCATCGCCACCGCCATGCCCAGCCCGAACGGCACCAGCAGTCCGCCGAACGACACCGCCAGGGCGCGCCCACCCTCGCGCCGCACAGCCGCCAGGCTGACCTCCATGCCGGCAACGAAGAGGAACAGGCCGACGGCAAGTTGCTCGATGCCGCCGAGGGTGATGGCCGACGGGGTGCCAGCCGCCGGAAAGATGGTGCTGTGTACCGCGGGCAGGAAGCGGCCGAGGATGGTCGGTCCGAGCAGCACGCCGGCGAGGATCTCGCCGAGCACTTCGGCTTGGCCGAGCCGGCGCGCCAATTCGCCGCAGATGCGGGCCGCCACCAGCAAGGTGGCGAGCGCGAGCAGGAGAGCAGTGAGATCGCCGTGGCCCACGACGCGGAGGATGGTTCAGCCGCCGAGGTGATCCACCAGGATCTTCGCGCCGATGCCGATCAGGACGAGACCGCCGAGGATCTCGGCACGACCCGCCCAGCGCTCGCCAAGCCGCCCGGCCAGCAGCACCGCCGGCAGGCACAGAGCCGTGGTGGTGCCGCCGATGATCGCCAGGGTGAACGCCACCGGCAGATCGATGAAGGCGATGGTCAACCCGGCGGCGAGGGCGTCGATCGAGGTGGCGATGGCCAGCACAGTGAGGCGGCCCCAGGCGAACGGATCAGCCGGGCCGCATTCCTCGTCCCCGCCCTTCCACGCTTCCCACAGCATCTTGCCACCGATGCCGGCGAGCAGGGCGAAGGCCAGCCAGTGGTCCCAGGTGGCGACGTGCTTGACCACGGCCGCGCCTCCGAGCCAGCCGATGAAGGGCATGAGGGCCTGGAAGAAGCCGAAGGCCAGCGGCATGCGCATCAGCCGCCAGAACCGCTCGCCCGGCCGGCACAGCCCGGAGCTGATCGACACCGCGACCGCGTCCATGCTGAGTCCGAGGGCGAGGAGGAAGGCGGAGGCGGTGAGCATGGGTATCTGTCGCTGGTCGCTGGTCGCTGGTCGCTGGTCGCTGGTCGCTGGTCGCTGGTCGCTGGTCGCTGGTCGCTGGTCGCTGGTCGCTGGTCGCTGGTCGCTGGTCTTGGAGGTGGTGGGCCAGCCGGGATTTGAACCCAGAACCGAGCGATTATGAGTCGCCTGCTCTAACCGTTGAGCTACTGGCCCGTGTGGGCGGCATTCAATCCAGCTCGGCCGGCGCAGCAATCACTAGCGGTCAGCCAGCAGCCAGCGGCCAGCGGCCAGCGGCCAGCGGCCAGCAGCAGCTACGCCACCCACCCCAGCGACTTCAGCCACGCCGCGCACGCAGCCGTCCAGTCGCGCACATGCGGAACATCCTGGGCCAGGCCCAAACCATGCCGGCCGGTCGGGTAGATCGACATGGCGAATGGCACGTTGTTGCGGCGCAGAGCACCGGCGTAGTGGAAGCTGTTGAACACGCTGACCGCCTGATCATCGGCAGTCGACCACAGGAAGGTCGGCGGAACGCGGTCGTGAACGGCGTTCTCCAGCGACAGCTGGCGCACCAGTTCAGGATCGGCGCCTTTGCCCAGCAACGTGTCGCGGCTGCCGGTGTGGCTCCACGACTGGAAGCTGATCACCGGGTAGCACAGCACCGCAGCGTCGGGCCGGCCGCTGTGGCGCTCGACCGCGTCCGGGTGGTCGGGCTTGCCCGGCTGGCCAAGACAGCTGACGCTGGCAGCAAGGTGACCGCCGGCGGAGAAGCCGAGCACGCCGACGCGCTTGGCGTCGATGCCCCAGGCCTCGGCGTTGGCGCGCATGGTGCGGATCGCGCGCTCGGCATCATGCAGCGGCGCGGGATGGCGGTTCGGCCACACCCGGTAGCGGCAGACCGCAGCGGCGAGGCCGAGCGAACCGAGCCATTCGGCGATCGGCTCGGCCTCGTGCTGGGCGAGGTGGTTATAGCCGCCGCCGGGCAGCACGACGATGGCCGGGCGCGCTTCGCCAGGCGCACCGCAGACCACCGGAGTCAGGGTCGGCACTGCGTCGAGGCGGGCGCGGTCGGTGCAGGAAGGATCGACGCCGGCCGACGGAACGCCGGCGGGCCACAGGGGCAGGGTTTCGGTCATGGGAGGAGGTGTCTGAGGACGCTGGGCAGGTCGCGAGCGGCCCACGCGTCGCGCAGCGCGGCGAGGGCGCCCGAGCGCAGACGCAGGTGGCGGCGGGCAGCGCGTTTGGCAGCGATCTCGGCGACGGGATTGCCGCGACGATGGGCGGAGTCAGCAGCGGCGAGCTGCACGCGCTCGGCAAGGTCGTGGCGACCGGCTTTGCCCAGCGCCGCAGCGAGCGGTCCGACCAGCAGCGGCGGGAGGGCGGCGACATCGGCCAGACGAGCGGCGCCGGCGGCCTCGTCAGCAGCCCCGGGCAGGGCGGCAGCCATCAGCC